>CABVSA010000027.1:6470-39083 GCA_902500805.1 uncultured Nitrospira sp.
GATTGCTCGATTTCTATGTTTTTAAAAGACGTTCTCCGCTACTCACTGCGCTCTTGGCAAAGCTAGACGGCGTCATTGGGCAAATACCGACAGCACGGAGATACGGCTATCTCCAAGTGATTCATATTTGGAAAACGGCATAACTCATCATGCCTGAATCGTCCCAGCAGTTCAGGGGTGTCGACATGTTGTTCTCGCGCCTGTGGGGGATAAGGCAACGGCTGTAGCTGTTCCGATCGTGTAAACGATTTTGGGGTGTGATGACGAGTACTCCACTGTGCTGGATTGAGCATCGGTTCTATGGCCAGGCGGTGGAAGTGTCTATCGCGAGTGACTCTAGACGCAACGAAGTGACCTGATGATATCACTCGGTGAGCGAACGACATGATGCGCCCTCTTCGAATAGTAATCGTGCGTAACTGCCGTGGCATCACCGGGATGACGGGAGGGGAGACATATCTTCTGTCGCTTCTAAGAGGCTTTGATCCAAGCCGGTGCAGATGCCTTCTGGTGTGCATCGTGAATCCGGACTTGGGTGAAACGTCGTGGTTGAAGGAACTAAAGGCGACGGGGTTTGAGTACGAAACGATTCCCATTCGCAATCCCTTCGATTTTCGAGATATCGTCCGGATCGTCACGCTCATCCGGGAGTTCAATGCCGATGTGGTGCATGCCCTGGACCACCGTTCCGACCTTGTCGCGGTTCTCAGTGCGCGCGTGACGGGGCGACCAGTTGTTGCGTCGTTTCTGGGATGGGTGAACTTTGCGAAAGGCTCATGGCGTGCCTCCCTCTATCCGTGGATCGATCGCATGATCCTCAAGCGGTTCGATGCGGTCATTACGGATTCCGTGGCGATCGGGACCGAGCTCCAGATGGGCGCTGCTGATCCTCCGGTGGTTGCTATTCGCAATGGCATCAACACGAGCTGGTTTGATCCGAGTCGAGCGCTTGCACCATCCGCCGTTTCCACATTTGCGAAGGGTGGTCATTTCACGTTTGGGATGGTGGGCCGTGTTCACCCGGTGAAGGGGCATCTGAATTTCTTAAAGGCGGCCCGCACAGTGTTGGATCGCCATCCAGATACACGCTTCGTCATCGTGGGAACGGTCCTCCCCGGCTTCGAATCCTATCGGCAGTCGATTATAGATTTTATCGCCAAGCACGGCATGACCCATGCCGTGCTGATGTCTCATGTCCCGCTTGTGGAGATTCCATCCGTGTTTGCCAGCCTTGATGTCTTGGTCGCCCCTTCGTTCGCAGAGAGTTTCAGTTTCACGATGCTCGAAGGTATGGCGATGGGAAAACCGGTGGTCGCGTCGAACGTGGGCGGAGCATCGGAAATGATCGTGGATGGTGAGTCAGGATACTTGGTGCCACCCAACGACGTGCCCACCCTCACAGAGAAGCTCTGCTGCCTAATGACTGATCCTCTGAAGGTTAAGGAGGTTGGTGAGCGTGCACGCGCCAAGATTATGCAAGACTTCAGTTTGAATGTCATGGCCGAGCGCACGTGGCAAGTCTACGAGCGACTGGTTGAGGCACATCGGACAGGAGATGCTGAGGGCCATCTGAGAAGCCGGCTCGAGAAAATCAGCTGCAAGTAACTGTTTAGAGTGAAGGAGGTACTCGTGAAGCAGCTTCTCAAGACTTCGCTGATCAGAGGGTTTGCGCTCTTTGGTGTGCAAGCTGAATTTCATAAGAAGAGACGCAATACCGATGTGGCCTTCTTTGACAAACATACGTTGGAGTACTTCCTGCAAGATCATGAGCGCATGGTCTTGCACCGCGAAGGGCTCACCCGCTCGAACACGGAATGGGTGGATAATTTTCACCTGCAATGTCGGATGTATAGTCTTCAACAATTAGTAGAACACGCCGCGCAGAAGAATCCTGATGGGGAGTTCGTGGAATGTGGATGCTGGAAAGGTCATTCAGCCTATATTATCTCGAGTCTTCTCACCAAACATCGTTTTGCGAGGTCCTTTCATATTTTTGATTCGTTCGAAGGGGGACTAAGTGACAAGACGAGCGAAGATATTTCTATCTACGCTCAACAAACGATGGAAGAAAGGGAGGCCGAGAAGAACTGGTTCGCTTCGACTGTAGAAGAGCTGAACCATGCCCTCAAGGCCTTCCCATTTGTGAAGATCTACAAGGGCTGGATTCCTGATCGGTTTCCGGAGGTGAAGGAGCGGCGATTTGCGTTCGTCCACATTGATGTCGATCTGTATCAGCCGATAATGGACAGCCTGAAGTTCTTTTTCCCCAGGTTACTCCCTGGTGGCATCATCGTCGTAGACGATTACGGATATAGCATTTTCCCAGGTGCCAAAAAAGCGGTCGATGAATTCCGCCACGGCATTGAGTGTTCCATGTTTTATGAAACGCCAATGGGGAGTTGCTTCCTCGTGAAGTAATCGGTCTCCAAGTTTGAGCAGTAGAAGGCGCCTGGAGCTGATGAATGGTAAAGGTCAGGAATGAGGAAGGGATGAAAATACTCGTTACCGGATGTCAGGGGTTTATCGGAAGCAGCTTTGCTGGGTATGCTGCTCAAAGAGGTCATTACGTGTTTGGTGTCGCTCGCTCGGAGCAGACGAACCCTACTGACTGGATGGAGTTTCAGAGTTGCAATCTCCAGGATGCCGACTTCAGTGCGACTCTGAAGCGATTCCGGCCGGACATGGTGGTGCATGCGGCAGGATCGGCATCGGTGGGCTATTCGTTCCAGCATCCAGGCGAAGATTTTGCCATGGCGGTGCAAACGTGGGGTGCTGTCTTGGAGGCGATCCGAAAAGCCGAGATCCGACCTGTTGTGGTATTCCCATCCAGCGCGGCAGTGTACGGCAATCCGAGGCGACTACCTATTTCGGAACAGGACGATCTGCAGCCTATTTCTCCGTACGGTTTTCACAAGGTCATCTGTGAGCAATTGGCACAGGAATACGTTCGGTGTTTCGGCTTCAACATTATTGCAGCTCGACTGTTTTCGACCGTGGGTCCACGACAGCATCGTTTGTTAGTCTGGGAATTGTTTCGACAGGCCGTCGAAGATGATTTCTCCGTCACGATCCAGGGGTCAGGGCTCGAATCTCGAGACTTTCTTCATATTGAAGATATCTCGGAATACTTTCTTGGGCTCGCAGAGAAACGATCCGAAGGTTTCTTGGCGGTCAATATCGGGTCAGGAATTGCCACATCGGTGTGCGAGGTCGCAACCCACATTCTGAAGTCCGTGGGGAGTACCCGACGGATCGTGACGCTCAACAAGGAACTGCCCGGAGATCCCAAAACCTGGGAAGCGGATGTCTCATTGCTGCACAGTCTGGTTCCGTATCGACCTTGGGCGATTCATGAAGCCATTGGGGCTTGTGTCGAGCGATGGCTTTTGGAGGAACCCTTCAAGCAAGCAGGGAGTGTCCGCATGGTGAGCGGGGCAGGCGGTGGGTAGTGACTGACGTTCGAGATCAATCTTCCGATACGCCTATGGGGCAGTGTCACTCCATCGCCCTGAGCCGGGAACGAGATGCAAGTGCTGCCACATCCCAACAAGCGTACGGCGCGGAGGTTGAGCTCAACGTTCCTGTCTCAAGGTGGAGTATCGCGACGTTGTCACGCCAGACCGCACTTGTCTTCTCGGGAAAGATGGTCGGTGCGGGTCTCAGTTTTGTTATCAGTTTGCTCGTGGCCAGGTGGCTCGGTCCTGAAGAGTTCGGCTTGTTTTCTCTGTTCATCGTGATTCTGATCTTGGGTAATGACGTGTTGGGAGAAGGACTCAACCCTGGGGTGGTGCGATACTACACGATGTATTGTGGCTCACACCCTACTACGGCCTCTGCAGTGCTATCCAATGCGCTTCTGTTACGAGTGGCATTGGGAATTCCAGTGGTCTTGGTGGGTGCGGCTTTGGCCGTCGGTGCGAACGAACTGTTTCACGATTCTCGGTATGCGTGGCCCGTCATCCTCGGACTGATCGGGTCGTGTGGTGCCGCTCTGGTAAGCTTCTCTCTCTCTGCCTGGCAAGCGCGTCAAGAGTTCTCGACGTATTCGCTGATGGCACCGTTGGTCAATGTGTTGCGTATCATAAGCCTGGCGGGTCTTGCTTTGGTGGGGCCCGTCGCACTCGAGCCCATCATCGGGCTTCATGTGGCTTCTTACTATCTTTGTACGGTCCTTGGTCTGTGGATTCTGCGGCCCCACCTTACCTTTCGACTGGACAAGGAGTTGTTGAAGGAACTGCTTCGGTTCGGAAAGTGGCCTGCGATGGCCAGCCTGTGTTTCGTGCTACAAAGCAACCTTGCTGTTCCCGTGCTGACATACACCGTTGGAGCGGCCGAGGCTGGTCTATTCGCAGCCGGACTCAGTCTCCTGCTCGTTGTCGACCTCCTGACCGCCAGCCTGATCACGACGTTGCTGCCGAAGGTGGGATTTCTCACTGATCACGCGCAGTGGCGTTCCTACGTCAGAAGATTCCTCCCGCTGTTTCTCTGGATGGCCCTCGTTCTCCTGCCCTTTGTATTTGTTGCGAGACCTATAGTCTTGTGGTTGTTCGGACCATCCTATGAAGGCACCGTCCCTGTAGTTCAACTTCTTTTCTTGGGAACTATAGGAACTCTTATGACTCATCCGTTATACCCAGTGCTCTATACGATGAATCGTCCGTACCTATTCAGCCTGACTCAGGGTGTTGCATTGCTGGGATGGATTCTCGCCGGCTGGTGGCTCATCCCGCTTTATGGAGCGCTGGGTGCCGCAGAAACCACACTGTGGTCTCGTCTGCTTCAGTCCATCGTCCTTGTCGTGGTGCTGCGATATGCTCTCGCGTCGACATTGCATAAAGATTCTGGGGCTCTTGTGCAAGGAGCGCGAGGAGCATGACAAATCCCATCACGACACGGATGATACCGGCATTGGTTGGGATGGCGCTGGGAACTTCGGTCCTTGCGTTCTCCGCGAAGGCGCTCGTGTTGTTGGTTGCGGCCACGATCGGTATGGCACTGGCTGCTTCGTCAGTGGCAACCTACTATGCATTAGTCACCACGATTCCCGTTCAGGTCGATTTTATAGGAGGATTGACCGTTACAAAGATGATCATTCCTTTTTGTCTGGCTGTGGTGGGTTTCAATGCGCTGATCGGTCGAGGGCCGTGGCCTACGTTCACCTGTGGTCCGGGAGGCTATCTCGCGGGCGTGTTTCTTATCGCCTCCGCCGTATCGCCGATGATTCAGGAGCAACCGTTCCAATCCTTGGCCGAAGTGGCCGCAGTTGCGGTCTATGGGAGTTTGTTTTTTCTCACTCTTACGTTCAATCGAACCCCAGAGCAATTTCGTCGTCTGCTGTGGGTGATCGCCATCGCCGGAACCGTTGAAGCAGTTATCACTGCGGCGCAAGTCCATTATGGGTTTGTGATGCCCGGTGCTTGGAGAAGCGATCTTGGACAGACGAATCAAGAGATGGGGGATGGGGCTTTCTCCGCTATCCTTGATGGTAAGATTCGGGCGGAAGGTACGACTGACCATCCCATCTTGCTAGCCAGTTACTACCTGCTGACCATTCCTTGCACAGCATGTTTATGGTTGATCGAAGAGCGTCCGCGAACTCGTTTCTTGCTGGCCGGGATGGTCGCCTTGATGAGTTATGGTTGGTACTACACCTTCGCGAGAAGCTCGATGATTGGGTTCGCCATTATGATCGTGGTAGCCGTGAGTTTTTACTCGAAGGCCGCCCGCCCTCTAGTCTATGTAGGGATTGGGCTTCTCCTCATGGGACTTCTCAGCTATTCCGCAATTTCAGATACGTTCTGGGCCGGAGTCGATGCGTTTGGAAAACTGAGGTGGTTTGAAAGGGCCGATGTCAATTCCGCTAGTGACAGTTGGCAATTCCGAGTCGAATCCATCGTCGGTGGCTGGAACCTTCTATGGGCGCATCCGTGGCTTGGGGTCGGATTCGGCCAGTCGATCTGGCACTATATGAAGTATCTGCCCTCATGGGCCAATCATCCCTTTCATCCGGCGACTATTCACAACGTCTTTCTGCAGGTCGGTAGCGAACTCGGTGTCGTATCGCTTATGGCATTTCTCGGCCTGTGGGTATGGGCGTTTGTGTGTGTGAGGCGGGGATTGCGTCTCCCTGTGCTCCGTCCGTATGCCGTCTTGATGTGCGCCCTTCTCCTGGGACAGATGGCCTTCCTGATGATTACGCCGATGGTGAGAGAGATCTGGCTGACGCTCCCTATGGCAATGGCACTCGGATACATGGGTGGGAACAAAACAGACCAATGAGCGATCACACATTGGTTATCTACCGGTACGAGGTTTAACTGACATGACTGATCGAGTCTCCATCGTTGTTCCCGCCTACAACGCAACCGGCACAATCGCCGAATGCCTCAACTCGTTTGCTGCACAGACGTACCCGGCACATGCCTTGGAAGTCTTTATTATCGATGATGGATCAACCGACGGAACGCCAGAATTCGTTGAACAGATCGTCGGTCTGTGGGCGGAAGACAAGCCTCGCGTCACGGTGCTGCTGCAGGCGCATCAAGGCCCCGCTGCGGCTCGCAATAGAGGTGCGGCTGCCGCAACCGGAGACTTTCTATTGTTCACCGACGCTGATTGTGTGGCAGAACGTGATTGGGTGGAACAGATGATTATGCCATTCCAATCGGACGAAGTCGCTGCGGTCAAAGGTGCCTACAAGACACGTCAACGTAGCCTGGTTGCCCGCTTTGCTCAGGCTGAGTTCGACGCGCGCTATCGGCTATTAGCAGCTGCGCGCTATATCGATGTCGTCTTCTCATATTCCGCCGGTTTTCGACGGGACCTCTTCATTGGGATCGGCGGCTTCGACACCAGCTTCCCCGTTGCAGACAATGAGGATACCGAATTGTCGTACCGAGTTGCGGCCGCTGGACACAAGATCGTCTTCAATCCAAGAGCGATTATCTATCATCGGCATCCGTCTACGTTTGGACAATACCTGCGGAAGAAACACAGTCGGGCTTACTGGAGAATGATGGTATACAAGCGGTTTCCCGGCAAGGCGGTACGGGATTCCTACACCCCACAGAGTCTGAAAATTCAGATCGCGACGATCTATCTGGCTTTGGCCGGGGCGTTGCTACTCCCGGTGACGACAGGAGGGAGCTACGCAATGATGGTAGCAGCCGGGATCTTTGCCGGTACGGTGCTGCCGTTTGTGTGGCAGCTCCCCAAGCAAGATGTTGCGCTGAAGCTGGTTTCACCGTTCTTACTGCTTTGTCGGGCGACGGTCATGGCTTCGGGACTCCTGAGAGCCATGCCAAGGCTTCTGGGGAGCTTATGGGTCTAGCACCTGTACAAATATGATGGAGGAGCCGGCATGTTACGGATCTTCAGTGGTTTGATTTTGATACTCATCTACATGGCTTCCGTGCCAGACGGCGCAAGATCAGCGGACTTTCAGGGGACCGAACTGGTATCGCGAGATCATGGGGGGGGGGGATTATTTCGGTTGGGGGCGGGCGATGTGTTGAATGTATCCATCTGGAAAAACAAAGAACTGTCGACCAGCGTGACCGTCCGCCCCGATGGGATGATTACATATCCTCTGGTCGGCGAGATCGAAGTCAACGGCCTGACGGTGGGGGAGGTTGAGGAACGTCTGACGAAACTGCTCAAACGCCAAATACAGGAACCTCAGGTCACGGTGATTCTGGAAGCTACGTATAGTTTTCGGATCTATGTGCTTGGTGAGGTGTTGCAACCCGGCGTCTTTGAATTAAAGGGACCAGTGACGATCGTACAAGCGCTCGCTATCGCTCGCGGTCTCACGACCTTTGCATCGAGGAGCAAAATATTTGTGGTTCCAGCTGGAAAGGCCGGATCTCGACAGCCCTTTAATTACGACAAGTATCTGAACGGTGAAGCCGTTGAGCAAAATATCGTGTTGCGCCCCGGCGATACAATCATTGTTCCCTAGGGTGGCAAGGTTTAGCGCTTAGCATGCACAGAACCTCGTTGGGTGCGGTGATGACGAGCCAGAATGGGCCGGGAAATGAGGACAAAAGGTCTCAAAAGTGTGGGCCATATAGGGGAAACGGGGAGTTGGACTGGGACAAGAGATCTGCGATCGGGTATTGGCATCGGTATTGGAACGTGGCTGTTTGCGGTCTGGTCTCTATTCACGGCTACCGTTTGTTTCGGACAAGAGCCCGACACCCAGGACTTCCAACGAACAACTCGAGAATATGGAGAACTGGCTTCCTGGCAGACTCGGCAAGGTTACGAACGTGTGCCGGCATCGGAAAAGCTCTTGTTGGGAATTCCCCCTCGACGCGAAGGGTTTACCCCTCGACTGAGTGTAACCGAGGTCTATACCGACAATGTCTTCCTGACAGCCGACCGGCGAGGCACGGACTGGATTACTAAGATTTCTCCGGGGCTCAACTATATTTTGAGCGGAGGGAAAGGACAATTGTCGGCCGACTATTCGGTCGAGTCTAGAATCTATGCACACAATACCGATGAAAACACGGCGGCCTCCCGTCACAACGGAGAGGTGTTTGGACTGTGGACGGTTTCAAACCGGACGACACTGACCCTGTTTGATCGCTTCGAGTCCTTCCAGGATCCTACGGAACAGAATATGCCGGGGTTGTTGTCCACATTTGGTCGAACCTCGATAAACTTAATCGCGCTAGGGGTCAAACATCAAATGACGCCTTCGATCGATTTCCTGGGGAGTTATGCAAATTTTCGTTTTTCTGTAGATAGGGCGGGAGCGATCGATAGTTCGACCCATGAAGGCGAGGTCGGCGTCAGGGTTCGGCAATCGCGGCGAGGGAGGATCACAGCTAAATATCGATTTCGGTTCTTTGACTTCGAGCTGGGACGCGATCTTCGGTCACATTCAGTCTTGCTGGGACAAGAAATGGATTTGTCTGAAACACTGGTGGTGAGTGGGACGATTGGCGCGGTTCATGTGGAGCCAAACCCGTTGACCGTTGATGTGCTGGCTCAAGTGTCGATCAAGAAGTCATTCGAAAATGCCATATATGAGTTGGGTTACATGCGTGATGCGTTCCCGCCTTCCGGGGGCCTTGGCCAACCGATCGTCGGAGATTTTGTGCGTGCTACGGCAAAGGTTCGTCTGGTCAACAATGTTCTTTTTGATGCGGGGTTGGTCTGGATATTGTCCGATACGAGTTCTAACGATTTTACCGTGCACACGCTGAAATGGAACGTCGGGATTTCGTATGCCCCAAAGTCATGGTTAATGGCACGACTCGGATACGACATGTTTGACCAGCGGGAAGATATCTTGGGTACGTCAGCAGATCGGCTTGCGAAGAAGGTCAGCCTACAAATAACCGCGACATTTTAAGCGTATCCGTGTCGTCATGGAGTCATGTGGATTTAGGTCGCATGCGATGCGATATAAGGTGACCGACGAGATGAGGCCATTGAATCAGGCGCTCCGCATTTTGTTTATTGCACCAGCTCCTCGTGCCGGAACCGTGCAGTATACCCACAATCTTGCCAATGCGTTAGCGGAGCGTGGCCACCGAGTCACGCTGATCACAGGTGTGGGGTTTGAGCTTGCGGATTATCCAAGACGCTACCAAGCATTCGAAGTGTTCGATCGCTATCGACCAAGACCACTGAAACTCTTCCGGTTCTTGTGGCACTGCCTGACTTTCCGGCCGCAAGTCATCCATCTGCAAGGGGCACAACATCCTGCGCTCTATGTTCTCTTGTGGGCGATGCTACGGCTGCTCGGCAACGACTGTTTCGTGTATACCCCGCAAGATGTCCTGCCAAACTCATGGCGCCCATATCACATTCGCGCGTTGCGTTTTCTGTACGCTCGCATGCGTCATGTGTTTCTGAACGCCAAACAGAACGAGCCTCTGGTCATTGAACACTTCGGAGTGCCTCGCAATCGAATCACAGTGCTTCCGATAGCGGATCTCACGGCGTTTGTCAGGACTCAGATGACACGTGAATTACCGTACATCCCCGCCGGTGCACGAGTCGTTTTGTGTTTTGGGTTGATTGAACCCAGAAAAGGGATCCATACGCTTCTTTCTGCCGCTCCTGAAGTTCTTCGAGAAATCCCGAATGCATGGCTGTTGATTGTGGGAAAACCCATGATGGCCATCGCGCCATTAGAACGTCAGTTGGCCGAGCTCGGTTTGCAGGAACGGGTTCGGCTTGTTCCGCAGTATGTGAGTTTCGCGGAGATGGCGGGGTACTTCACTACTGCGCGTCTACTTGTGCTGCCGTACGAAAACGGGTGGAACAGCGGCGTGCTCGCCTCCGCATTCGGTTTTGGTAAACCGGTGGTCGCTACACGAGTGGGCGGATTTGATGAAGTGGTGGATGATGAACGAACCGGCTTACTCGTACCACCAAAAGATCCCACAGCACTGGCGCAGGCAATCATTCGGCTCTTGAGAGATGACGCGTTATATACCCGTATGGTCGAAAACGTCCACCTGGCAGCAGGGAAAATCTCTTGGGATACGATCGCGAGGATGACGGACGAACGGTATATGGGCGTGTTAGAAACTGGAGGGAACTGTGCTCTACCGCAGGCTCGGTAAAACGGATCTAGAGCCATCGGTATTTGGGTTTGGCTGTTCGACGATCGCATCCCTGGCGACACGTCATAGTGCTGTTGAGGTCGAATCCACGCTCCTGGAAGCGAGGGCCTCCGGCGTCACCTTCTTTGATACGGCCGATGTCTATGGCCAGGGAGACAGTGAGCGGATGTTGGGAAAGCTGTTCTCCCATCAGCGCGAAGGGGTCATCATTTGTACCAAAGCAGGTCTCACCGTTGGTCCTGTAGAAGGTCTGATCCGGTTTGTGAAGCCGGTTGTCAATCCAGTCATGCGGCACTGGTCGACTGCACGGGCTGCTACGAGGCAGGCACGCGGGCATCAGGAACGACAGTGCTTCGACCCGGAGTATCTCTCTCGTCGCATTGAAGGTAGCTTACGTCGTCTCAATGTGGACTGGATCGACCTCTTTCTCCTTCATAATCCACCGGTCGATTTGCCGCAACGGGACGATGTGCTGAATGTTCTTACTCATCTTAGGAAGCAGGGCAAGCTCCGGTACTATGGTGTGTCATGTCGAACGGTGGAAGATGCTCATAGATGGATTACTCAGCCGGAGATCGCCTGTCTGCAGATTCCCGTCGACAGGAACAACATTGAGGAGGCAATCCCGTTGCTCGAACATGCACACGCACGGGGTGTCGGGGTGATCGCACGGGAAGTATTGGCACAGGGTGCATTGATCAACGGTTCGGTGGACGACGCATTGCACCCTCTCCTTCAACGTCCGGAGATTGGCGTCGTACTTATTGGGATGACGTCTCGGCGGCACTTGCACAACAATCTGCTGGTCTTCAATACATCCACAGGGTGCGGCCATGTTGCTTGACGCACGATCGATTCCCAACGGACAAACACTGCCGACCGATGTCTGTATCGTAGGAGCCGGAGCTGCCGGTATTACGCTGGCAATGGAGTTGATGGGGACTGGGTTGAACGTCATTCTATTGGAAGCTGGAGGTCGGTCTCGTGCTGGGACCAGTCAGAAACTCTACGAGGGTCACGTCAATGATCCAGTCAGGCATTTACCGCTCGATCAGGCTCGGTACCGACAATTGGGTGGGACGACCTCACTTTGGGGAGGGCGGTGTATTCCGTTTGACGAGATTGATTTTGCCGAACGGGAGTGGGTCTCTCATAGCGGGTGGCCCATCACTAAGACTGACCTTGTCCCGTACTACCGACGCGCACACGACTATTGCGAATGCGGGGCGTACGATTATCGGGTGCAATCGGCGCTGCCGGGAACACCTGTGGAAATGTTGCCTGCATTCAAAGACGGCCTGGTCAGCACTGCAAAACTTGAGCGATGGAGCCCTCCGACCCAATTTGGGAAAAAGTATAAGCCAGCGCTTGCACGCGCGGAGAACGTACGCGTGTTTCTCCACGCTGCTGCCATGGAATTGATCTGCTCACCCACGGGGAACCGCATCGAGCAGGTTGAGGTTGCTGCACTGTACGGCGGGAAATTTAGTATCCGAGCGAAGCAGATGGTTCTTGCTGGGGGCGGTCTTGAGGTGACGCGACTGCTCCTCTCATCAAACCGTGTGCACCCGCAAGGAATCGGCAATCATTCCGACTGGCTCGGCCGGGGGTATATGTCTCATATCCACGGGACCATTGCCCGTATCCGTCTGACTGCTGGCCGGGAGGTCATATTTGGGTATGAGACCGATCCACAGGGCGTATTTTGTCGCCGTCATATCGCAATTTCAGAAGATGTGCAACGGAAATATGGCCTGTTGAATCATTATCTAGTCTTAGACCGTCCTCTGTTGGGAGACCCTGCGCATGAAGATGGCGTACTGTCGGCAGCCTATTTAGTAAAGCGTCTGTTCGGTGGTCGCCAACAAGAAAAGCTAGGAACGGGCAAATATGCCTTGTACTGGCGTCATCTGAAGAACATTCTGCGAGGATCGCCTCAGGCGCTTTCAATTCTTCCCAAATTCGGTCGTGGACGGCTGCTGCAGCGTCGTCGGGTGCCCTCGCTGCTGCTAGGCTCGCGATCCAACGAGTACTATCTCTATTTTCAGAGCGAACAGATTCCGGATCGAAACAGTCGGGTCACGCTGGATGACGTGCGTGATGCATTCGGGATGCCGCGACTTCGTCTCGAATTTTGTGTCTCGAGTCAGGATCACGATAGCGTCGTCCGTACACATCGGCTGTTTGATGACGAACTCCGCCGACAGGGGTGCGGGTCGCTTGCCTACCTTGGCGATGACCCGCGGGATCAAGTCCAGGAGGCGAAAGCCGTGTTAGGTCATCATATTGGGACCACGCGGATGTCAGAAGCGGTTTCGCAGGGAGTGGTGAATCCGAATTGTCGCGTTCACGGGTTGAGCAATCTATTCGTGGCCAGCAGTTCCGTGTTTCCTACGTCGAGTCATGCGAATCCGACTTTGACAATTGTCGCGCTGGCCATCCGACTCGCTGATCACCTGAAGAGAAACACAACAACAGTCTCGTGAAGTAAGGCTATATACCGCGTAAGAAAGGAGTGTCTCATGAACTGGAATGGAACGCGAGTGCTCGTAACAGGGGGCGCGGGTCAGATCGGATCACACCTAGTCGCCAGGCTTGCTTCGTATGGTGCGATCGTCACGGTTGCCGATAATCTCTGGAGAGGGAAGAAAAGTAATCTGTTTGATCAAGACGGGAAACCAGTGATCGACCTTAGCCGGAACTTTTTTGAGCTGGATTTGACCGATCCCGTGAACTGCCAGCGGGCTACGGAAGGGCAGGATGTGGTGTATCATCTGGCCGATGTTGTGGCGGGGATCAACTATGTCTTTGGCAATCAATTTTCGTTGTTCAATGCGAATCTACTCATCGACTCCAATATGCTCAAGGCGTCTATTGCGAATGGGGTTCGGTCCTATGTGTATGTCGGGACCGCGTGCAGTTATCCTGCTGAACGTCAAAGCAAGTTGAACCCACCGCTGTTCAAAGAGGCAGATGTATACCCAGCATCACCAGAGTCATCGTATGGGTGGAGTAAGTTGATGGGTGAGATGAGTTGTGACCTGGCCATGAAGGAAAAGCTGCTGGATATTGGTGTGCTTCGCTTTCACAACGTCTATGGGCCGCACTGTGAAATGTCGCCAGAAAAGTCACAGGTGATTCCGTCACTGATACGGAAAGCCTTGAGGCATCCGCAGGAGGAATTTGTGGTCTGGGGGTCAGGCAGGCAACGACGAGCCTTCGTGTTCGTCCAGGATGTCGTTGATGCTTTGGAAACCGTGCTGCTGAAGGGGATGAATCAGGGCGCCATTCAAATCGGGCCGGATTATAGCACATCCATTAAGGAGATCGCGGAATGTATCCGATCGATTTCCGGAAAGCAGATCGATATCCGGTACGATACCACCAAACCGGAAGGTGATGTCGATCGAGCTGCAGATTGGAATAAGGCTCGCGATATCCTAGAGTGGTCGCCAACGACGAGTATTGAATCAGGGTTGGAGCGTACCTATGCGTGGTGCGAGCGACAGGTATTTGAGCAGGTTGGACAGGCTGGATGATCTGGTCGTTGCGAGCACCAAATCAACCCAGCGTTGGCCTCAGTCTGATCAAGGGCATGCTTATCCTGAAGGTGTTGCGCCCGATTGCGTCAGGAGATCTTGGTATAGGAGTGGCTGGAACAGCTCTCATCGTATGAGCCGGTGTCTTGTTTGATCTAGCGAGTTGTTCTTGGAAAATCGTTGTGGTGCTGGGCTGCCATGGGCGTGTCAGCATTGGTTTGCGTTTCGCCATAATTACGAGAATGAATTGTTGCCTTATCGAGGAATGCTATGAAAATCCTTCATTATTGCGCTCACGCCGGTGGCTTTGTGTATGAATGGCATCGATATCACATGATCAGCGAATTGGAGGCGGCGGGTCATCAGGTCATTGATATCAATCCAGTAGAGATCTTAGGAAGAATCGGCTCGCCAGATGAGTATTCTGAAATTACCGTGGATAAGGTCCGTGAGATTTATGATAGAGCTGGCTGTGATCTGTTCTTTGCCACCGCAACGGATGAGACCATCAGGCCCGGAGCAATTAAGGAAATAGGTCGAAAAGGAATTGCAACGCTGAATCTGTCTTGCGACGACCTATCGCATCCTTTTCGGGTTCGCGCTATCTCATCGAGTTTTGATCTCACCTGGACAACCGTGCGGGAGAATCAGCATATTTTGCGTTCTTATGGCGCAAATGTATTTGCGATGCCGTGGGGCGCCAACCCCCACGTGTTCAAGCCCGCCGATGTCAAAGAAGATAGTGTAGTCGGATTTGTCGGATCCTGTTACGGCGCGCGCGCGCGCAACCTGGCGGTGTTGGCCAATGCCGGACTCCCTGTTCGCGTCTATGGACAGCCACCAACTGGAATCTATGGAGCAGCCCCCGTTAACCATCCTCTCGTGCGGGCGCTGTATAACGTGGGTGACGCGTGGTCCCGCGTATACGAAAGCCTGTTTTTTTCCTCGGGGAGGCGCTGCCTTCTGGGATCCCTCAAGCGTTCAGTGGTCGAAACCTTCACGACCCCGCCTGAAAAGGCGATTCCTGCAAACCGTATCGAGTACCTTCCAGGCCCAAGCTTTCAAGAACTCGGCACGCGTTTTTCACAGCTCGCTATTAGTTTGGGATCAATCGAGTTGTCAAGTACCTATAGCTTGAAAAAACCGCTGCTGTTTATCCGACTGCGCGAGTTCGAAGTCCCAATGTGCGGGGGGGTGCATCTTGCCAATCGCCTGCCAGAACTGGGGGAATACTTTGAGGAGGATAAGGAAATGCTCTTTTACGGGGATTTAGAGGAACTGATCGACAAAGCTAGATATTATCTGGCACCAGAGCGCGATCATCAACGCCAAAAAATACGCGAGCACGCACGGAAGCGGGCGCTTGCTGAGCACACCTGGTTGCACCGCTTCGGCCGGGCATGGCAATTCATGGGCTTGCCCACCTGAACTCGATCTCTTTGCTCTAAGGCGTTACCCACCCATGGGATGGTCGATAGATTATTCAATAGACCCAGAACGTGTCGTTGATCGGTTCCCAGGACGGAGTATGCGCAAGAGCGAAAAGGTGCAGATTATATCGGCTATCAAGGAACAGCTTTCAGGTGGTGATGGGCTATCCGATCGGATGACGCTTCAGACTTCCCTGCGAGACGCTTGGCTGACTGAGGAGTGGCCCGTAAATCGAAAGGCGAAGAGTCGCCTATGGGCGCTGGGGAAGAGAATCAAGGTGGCCCAATGGCGCGAGTAAAAGTCACAAGATTGCTTGTAACCGGAAAGGGCAGATCCTCGGTACAACTCCGTCGTTTAGTTGGTACAGTTCGGGTGCAATTTCCCATCGGATAGGTAGACACAGGAATGGAATTTCTGGGGATTTGCCGAAAATGTCGCCTTGAGGGATTTCCCTTGCTGTGTATTCGGCCGAATAAGGCAATCCCAGGGGAAATAACTCATCCACGAGGGGTGAGCAGACCACATTGCAAACCCCTGAATTTGCGGATAGGTGGTGAGAATTCGTTCAAATCCCTGTGTGAGTTTTTTGGCCGCCCAACTTGAATCCTGACGGAGCCCGTCTGGAAATCCAAACTCCATAAAGAATACGGGCTTCTTCTGTGCCACGAGTTTTACTTCACCCATGACTTTATCAAGACTCTTCATATGCGCGTCCACAGGAATGACATAGTCATGTGTCAGCCCAGGAAGATCCTTGGCGTAGTAATCAAGCAAGTAGAAAGTCAGACTGACCCAGTCGGCGTATTCATCACCGGGATAGAAGTTGGCAAAGGCGTGGCAGCTTTGAAGCAGTCGCCTGGCGTAGGTCTTGTCAATATTCGCCGGAAAGTCACTGAGGTCATACTCATCTTGGTTCGCCTGACGCACGGTCCACCCCATAGTGTCAAACGTGAGAAACTTGAGCCCTTCACGTTTGACAAAAAAGTCGTGATAGTAACGCTGCGCCGCTTTAAGCCGCTCGACTCCGTCGCAGACTTGTGGGGTTCCGATATTGGCGTAAAGCTGGGAAGCATTCGGCATCCGTGATGGGTCGAACTCGGCAAAGCCGCGCTTATTTTCGACTGCCCATTGGAGCGACTTATCACCTGCTGGTCCAAATCCTCCAAAGTAGTCGGCTCCAACACCATTGGGTTCGCGTCCGGTGATGAAGAACAGGGGTTTGCCGAATTGTCGAAGTTCTGCCGCGAATCGGCCTAAATCCGAGTCATACTGTCCGTTCAATAGTTTATCGACTGTGAATCCAGGAGGTGCTTCAGACTCGTCAGGGGCAGGGTGCACATTGTACGCCTGAACAACAATCACCTTCCCTTCTTGCCAAGCGCGATTAGCTGCTGTGGTATCGAAATGTGGCTGACCCGATTCATCATAGTCGTTTGCCCATGAACCTCGGTGTTTGGACCACAAAGCCGTTTTCCGTCCACCAGCAGCTTCAAATGTTGCGATGTCGCCATCGACCCACTCGTACTGTCCGATGTACATCCCGCCGGATGGATGGGGGATGATCTTGAGGTTCGCAAAGTCCCGCGTTGGGGAAGGGGCCAAGGTTTGCTCAGTTGTGTTCGGTGATTTGCGGGTACGTTTAAAGTTGAGCTGCTCCTGTGCATCAGCGATCGGCAGGGCTTCCTGGAGCCCAAGTAGGGTGATCGGAAGGAGGGCCATTGCGATCTGCCATCTGGAGAGTTTCATGTTGTTATCTCCCTTCGTACGCTGCGAGGGGCAAGTTGCAGAGAACCGATTTCATGTTCCGCTTCGTCAAAACGGCGTATCATACTGACCTGAGTGGTCGTTAAGAAAGAGGGAAGGCGGATTTTTCAGGCACCTTAAGAAATCTGTCTCTGACGAGCGATCAGAAGAAATCGGCACCCACCGCGCCTGATAATTACTTAGGAAGCAATAGCTCGGATTTTTTCGACTTCATCCATCTCTTTGTGGGTAGCCCGGCAGCGGATTCAATCCTGAGCCAACCGGAGTGACGGTGCCCCATTACTTCTGAGATAATGGTCCCAACCATGCACACCACTCAGGACCAGTTTGAACGTACAGCGTCTGAGTGGCTATGCTCGTCTATGTACCAATTGATCCTAAGCGACGCAGATCCTCAAAATATTCTATGGTCTTCATGAGGCCGTCCTCTAATTGCACTTTTGGAACCCAGTCGAGGGTAGATTTTGCCAGAGAAATGTCAGGTCTCCGTCTCTCCGGATCATCCTGGGGAAGCCCCATTCTGACGATCTTGGATTTGGAGCCTGTGAGCCGAATAACTGATTGGGCCAGCTCGAGAATGGTAAATTCGTGCGGATTCCCCACATTGATCGGGCCAGTACAGGCTGCTGGTGTTTGCATCAGTCTCATCAGCGCTTCGACCAGGTCGTCCACATAACAGAAGGATCTCGTCTGTGACCCCTCTCCATAGATGGTGATGGGGTTCCCCTCCAATGCTTGAATAATAAAGTTGGAGACTACTCTCCCATCATTCGGGTGCATCCGTGGACCATAGGTATTGAAAATTCTGGCAACTTTTATCGCGACGTTATGTTGCCGATGATAGTCAAAAAAAAGCGTTTCAGCACATCGCTTACCTTCATCGTAACAGGCTCGTGGCCCTAAGGGGTTGACATTACCCCAATAGCTTTCGACCTGTGGATGAATGGTTGGATTGCCGTATACCTCAGAGGTCGAGGCCTGCAGGATCGTGGCTTTCACCCTTTTTGCTAATCCCAACATATTGATCGACCCATGGACATTCACCTTCGTCGTCTGGACTGGATCGTTCTGGTAGTGAATTGGTGAGGCTGGGCAGGCCAGGTTATAGATTTGGTCGACCTCAACAAACAACGGGAAGGTCACATCGTGTCGAAGCAGTTCAAAGGAAGGATTATCCAACAGGTGAGCGATATTTCGCTTGTTTCCGGTATAGAAGTTATCCACACAGAGAACGTCCTGCCCGTTTTGCAGCAGACGTTCGCAGATATGTGAACCAAGAAACCCGGCTCCACCGGTAACAAGCACGCGCGTCATGAGATCTTTCATGGAAGTATCCTCAATCTGTGTGGTGACAAGCGTCTCACCCGATTGGTCCGTTATCGCCTCTCTGTAACCACATCTGAGTATGCAATGACCTCATACAGATGCCGAATGTTACGTCAACGGGCCTCGTGTCATTCATCTTGATTTCCGAACGTGGCCTGTAATTCATGACAACACAGTTTTGTGTTACCGGTCAATGACCAAATATATGCATAATGGATCTAAGGGAGGTCTGAGTCATTGGGAGTTTCGAGCAGAAACCAGCAAAACGTCGGGCCTTTTGAGAGAGGTCCGGCCAAAAAAGGCTGGATTAGCTGGGCTTATCCCAAGAAATTTCAACTGGGCCACATTGTTTTAGGTGTTTTCTCTCACGGCAATTCTTCCAACACGCCGCGTCGGATCGATGTGATCGCTTGGGACGCGGATTCGGCAAGGCCGGGGTGTGTGGTCTTGAGGGTTTGCACCTGCGAGAGATACTCCAAGGTCCTGGCCAGTAGTCGATAGATGTCGCCTTCAGCCATGGTGGTCAGCCGACAGAGTCCGATCCAGGTGAGGGTTGGGTCGGCGACCCAGCGCTCCACGAGGGCCGCCACATCCGCGCGGAGGAGCGGAGGATCTTCGTAGGGCGATAAGCTCTCCGCAAGTTTGCGAACTTGCCCGAGCAAGGAGCTCAGTCCTGGACTGATACGAGGAAATGCACCGGGGCGATCATCATCGTGAGAGAGACTGGCCAGAATGCCGGCGAGGAGGGACGGGTCTGCACCGGTGAAGGCCTCAGCGCGAATGAGTTCGGTGATGAGCAGCGAATGGTCGATTCGGATCAGGCGTGCCCATTCTCCCTCAGCCGTGAGTTGTGTCGTCAGGGTGAGATACCCAAATTTTTGCAAGACCTCGACGCGCTCTTGGAATCGATGCCAGAGACTGGTGCGCAGGGCTTGGATGGATTTGATATGGCGCTGCTGTTCCTGCCGGATGCGTGATGCTGTGAGGAAGTCCTTTTGGCAGGCGGATCGCGATGGACAGGTTGGACAAGGGAAGTCTTCGAGCGATTGGACGACGGCGTCAGGGAGGGGCTCGCCATCGGTGGAGACCAGGATGGGGAGCAGGGGCAACCGGAGCGGCAGTTCGTCTAGCTGGTGGCTGAGCCGATCAAATGTGTCGGTAGAACACCAAGGATAGGCCGATGTTTCCGGACAGTCGTACGTGCGGTCGTAGACTTCCTTCACGCTGGTGACCGGACATTCCGTGACGGCGCTTTCCGGTCTCAACACGGTGAGCATCGAATTCCTCTGGCCTTTGCTGCGATATTGGCGAAGCACGATGCCTCGTCCTCTGTTGAAGCCAACGACTCTTCCTGGTGTCAGGAACGGCAGTCGCGCGGCAATCTCCGGTGGTTCAGTGCGATAGGTTGGATGGCGTGTATGGCGGTGTCTTCGCGCATGGTCGAAGGTGTGCCATTGGGTGATCCAGTCCGTACAGACGCGAGGGCCGAACGGTTCCATCTTGATGTGGAGGGCGTCGAGTTTCTGCTCGAGAACCTCGGCCCGCTGATTCAACTGAAACTGAGCAAAACTCTTGGCCAAGATCCCTTGGATGTGTTCGTGTGGATGGGCTTTCAAGAGATTCAAGACCATCGGATAGCTGATTGTAAACTGGCTGTCGATGGCTTCCGGCTGTCCGGTCAACCCCTTGGTCAGCACCGACAGATCGATATAGGGCGAAGGAGTGATCACGGCAAATCCGACATGGTCTTTTCCTCGGCGTCCGGCTCGCCCCGCAATCTGTTGGACTTCGCCGGCCGTCAAGTCGGTGAAGTCGCGGGACTTGCGGATGCTGGATTGCGTGATCACGACCGTGCGAGCTGGAAAGTCGACACCCGCCGCTAAGGTCGTGGTGGCAAAGACCGCATCAAGATGTCCTTGGCGCATCAATTCTTCAATGGCGATTTTCCAAGTCGGCAGGTGCCCGGCATGATGGGCAGCCACGCCGATGCGTTGCACGATGGGAATCAGCGGGTGTTCGGCAATGCTGGGGTGTTGAACCATGACTCGTTCGAGTGCCTTCGCAATCGCATCTTGCCGTACGGGCGGCAGAACGAAGTTGGCATGGTCGAAGGCTTCCATGGCTTCATCACAGGCTCGCCGTGAAGTGAGAAAGACGATCGCGGGAGTGAGATGTTTCTGACGGAGCGCGGAAATCAGATCAACCGGATGGATCGACGGAGGCATGCAGCTTCATTCCTTTTGAGATGACCACGAGGCCCGATTCCGTAACGGTAAATCGCTGTGCGTCGGCCTCTCGGTTATACCCGATTTCTGTCTGAGGAGGGATCGTCACATCCTTGTCGATGATGGCGCGTCTGATCCGACTCTGGGCTCCAATCGTAACATTTTCCATGACGACGGAGTCCCGGATATCAGCATGGTCGTGTACGTGCACGTTCGGAGACAGGACCGAATTCTGGACCCGCCCGCCCGAGATGATGCAGCCGCCGCACACGATTGAGTCAAGCGCGACACCCATGCGGCCTCCCTGAAAATCCTGGGCGAAGACGAACTTGGCCGGTGGAAACTGCCCCTGATAGGTTCGGATGGGCCACTCCGCGTCGTAGAAATTGAACTGCGGGTCCACGGAGACCAGGTCCATATTGGCTTCCCAGTAGGCATCGAGCGTTCCGATATCACGCCAATACTTGACTGCTTTCTTGTTCGCGTCTTGAAATTTGAAGGCATAGACCCGTTTATCGGCAATCATCTTCGGGATGATGTTTTTTCCGAAGTCGTGCGCGCTGCCTTCTTTCGCATCGGCGAGCAGGTATTCGCGGATCACCTTGGTGCGGAAGAGATAGATTCCCATCGAGGCAAAGGCATGGTCCGGATCGTTGGGCAACGAAATGGGATGCGCCGGTTTTTCATCGAATCGGGTAATCCGGTAATCTTCGTTCACGGCAATGACGCCGAAGCGAGAGGCCTCTTGAATGGGGATGTCGATGGCTCCCACGACCGCATCCGCACTCGTCGCGATGAGCCAGTGATACATCTCCGCGTAGTTCATCTTGTAAATGTGGTCGCCCGCGAGGATCAGCAGGAACTCGGGGTGTTCATCATCGATCAAGAACATGTTCTGATACACCGCGTCGGCTGTGCCGCGATACCAATCTTCGCTGATGCGTTGCTGCGGAGGAACCGAGGCGATGTATTCGTCGAGGTCGGCGCTGAGAATATTCCAGCCGGCTCGAATATGTCGATCAAGTGAATGGGATTTATATTGGATGAGGACGGCGACTTTGCGGAGCCCCGAGTTCAAGCAATTGCTAAGCGTAAAGTCGATGATGCGATATTTCCCGCCGAAGGGAACTGCGGGTTTGGCCCGTTGTGCGGTGAGGGGATTGAGCCGCTCACCTTTTCCCCCGGCCAGGACCATCGTGAAGATATTCTTCATCGTTTTGATTCTATCAGGACCGTCTTGAAATAGAAAGAAAGCGGAATCGTTGACTTCCCGTGCCATGCGGATAATACTAGCCACCAGAATGTCGCCTTGGGCCGCTCGGCTCGATCGGCCATGAACAGAAGGAGTGAGCATGAAGCGAGATGTTGTCATCGCGGCTCTGCCACGAGTCGATTCCAGACCGGTCACGAAGCTGGCGGAGAGAACCTCGGACCCACAACGGAACATGGCCTTGCGGCTGGAAAAGTTGGAAGAGCAGATCCAGAAGTTGTCTGAACTGGTGCGTGATCATGCGGAGGATATGGATCGACTGGTTCGGATCGTGGCTGAGAACCAGGATGTGGTTCGCCAGCAGTTGCTTCGCAAACATCACGAGAAGGTCAGAGTACGGAAACATCTTCGAGAACTTGGTTCATGAGGTCGCTGCAGATCGCCGATCTGACGCAGGCGTCAGGTTGAGTAACGTTCGTCTCGTTCTTGGTCCGACTCTCACCACGACCGGGGTTCCGTCATCCGCCTAATCCTTGATGCATCGAATCATTAAGAGAGGAGTGTCAGCGTCGTGAGTCAATCGTATGTCTATCGACTGGGAGTGATCGGGTTGGTCAGCCTGCTGGTCGGGGTGTATCCGTTGTGTGTCTGGGCGGAGGAGGGTCGAGTCCGGACCGTTCAGGTGCCTTATGAGGGTCCACCGGCGAACCCTGATGTGCCGGATGTCTCAATTCCTCCTAATAAGACTCCACTCGGCCCGGATGAGCTCAAGCGAGCTGAGGCGTTGTTGCCGTTGCTGGAAGGGAAACAAGAGTTTTGGGCCATGGGGGAATTCGTACATTTGGGTGAATCGTCGGTTCCGGTGTTGATCAAAGCCTTGACCATGTCCAGCCCAAGAATTCGGTACAATGCAATTGAAACGCTATTGATGATGAAGGGGGTGGCAGGCGTGCCGGCTCTCGTCGAGACTGCGAAAGAACCGAGCGAACTGTCACGAGTGCGGGAACATGCGTTACGGGTGGCCGTTCGTCTGGATGCGGCGAAAGCCTCCGAAGCCCTGGAGCTCATGGCCAAAGATCCCAATCCATCCGTGAGAAAGGCCGCTGCGTTTGAGTCGCGGTATATCCGTCAGAAGGCCGTCATTCCGATCCTGATTCCCATGGTCAGCGATGAGGAACGGTTCGTGGCGCTGTCGGCGCTGCAATCGCTCTGGATTCTGACTCGCCATGAAACTGAATTTCACGATTGGGACACCTCGACGAAACAGGATCGCGCGGCCTGGTCGAGCGAATGGGTCGAGTGGTGGGATATCAACAAAGAGACCTTTGAGATTCCGGAACCTCGCCGACCCAAGCGGAGCCTGTGACGGGACGCTGCGGAGGTTGCGGGCTCGAAGATGGCTATGTTACGAATACTGTAGAGGGTATGACATTGAAGACTGGAACCATGCTCAAGATCGCCAAACTTGGGAATCCGATCCTCCGGAAGGTGGCGGCGCCGGTTGATCCGCGAGAGATCAAGTCGTCGGAGATCCAGCGGTTGATCGACGACATGTTTGAAGTGATGTATGACGAACCGGGTATCGGGCTGGCGGCGCCTCAAGTCTCACGCTCGATTCAATTGGTCGTCATGGGATGCAAAGGGGAAGGAGGCTTTCCCGAAACGGTCCTTATCAACCCCTCAATCGTCTATTATGGACCGGAACAGGTGGAGAATTGGGAAGGGTGTTTGAGTGTCGACGGCTTGAGGGGAAAAGTCACCAGACCATCACTGGTGCGGGTCAAGGGGTTGGACCGGAAGGGCAAGGCCTTGGATTTTGAAGCGACGGAATTATATGCGGTCTGTATTCAGCACGAGCTTGATCACTTGATCGGCAAAGTGTTTCTTGATCGTATGACAGATATGTCTACCCTCACCCAGCTGGAAGAATTCTCACACTATTGGCAGAAAGAGTCTTCTAACGTAATCTAATGCCTGCCTTGCCGAACCGCTTGTGAAAGTCCTTCTTCGTGTTCTTCAATATCTGCGACCCCATCGTACGCTGGCCGTTCTGACCTTGCTCTGCGCCGCCTGTGCGACGGCAATGGAGCTGGTGCCGCCCTGGGTCATCAAGATTATTATTGACGACGTGATCCAAGCCAAACAGGCTTCGTTGCTGCCGGGGGTGATCGGGCTTCTGGTCGGTGCCTATGTGCTCAAGAACCTCTTCGCCTCGTTGCGCATCCGGCTCAATAACCAACTCGAACAGACAGTGGTGCACGACCTTCGCCGGCACATCTTCGCCGCGCTGCAACGCCTATCGATCACCTATTTCGAGAATCGCTCGACGGGCGAGATTATGTCTCGCGTAACCAACGATACCGAACATGTCGAGCGGATTTTTATCGATGGACTTGAGGGAATGATGACGGCATCGTTGACCCTGATCGGCATCACGGGGCTCTTGTTCCTGCTGAATTGGAAGCTGGCGGCGCTTGCGCTGCTGCCGATCCCGTTGCTTGCCCTATCCGCCGGCTGGTTTACATCTAAAGTGCACGGTTACTATCAGGAGACCCGCCAGAGTGCTGCGGAACTGAACGGCTACTTGCAAGATGCTCTGTCCGGTATCAGAGAAACAATGGGATTTAGCCGCCAGGGGCACGAGCAAGCACGATTCGACCGGTTGAGCCAGGCCTACAGTGACAAGAATCTCAAGGCGATGGTCTTATGGTCGATGTACTCGCCGGGGATGATTCTCGTCGGGGCTTTCGGAACTGTGTTGATCCTCTGGTATGGCGCCGGTGAGGTGATGGACGGGCGGCTCACACTGGGTGAGTTGGTGTTGTTTCTTTCGTATTTAGGAATGTTCTATGTGCCTATCAACCAGATCCACTCGGTCAATCATATGCTGCAGCATGCCTTGGCTGCGAGCGAACGAGTCTTTGATGTGTTGGATACGGTGCCCGATGTAGCCGATCGTCCTGGAGTGGTTGCTCCCGACCATCGTGCGCAGGGCGAGGTGCATTTCGAGCAGGTACGGTTCCACTATCGACCTGACGTGCCGGTTCTCAAGGGGTTCTCAGCGAGAGTTTCAGCCGGGGAACGTGTGGCGTTGGTGGGGATGAGCGGCGCAGGGAAGAGCACGCTTTTGAAATTATTGATGCGGTTTTATGATGTCACAGACGGAGCGATTCTGATCGATGGGAAAGATCTTCGCGATCTTCCTCTTGCCTATCTTCGTCAGCAGATTGGGTTTGTGCAACAGGAGCCATTTCTGTTTAATGGGACCGTGAAGGATAATCTCCTGTATGGGGATTTGAACGCGGATCAGGATCGGCTGGAAGCGGTGGCGCGAGTGGCTCGAGCGCATGAGTTTATCGCTGCGCTGCCAGAAACCTATGAGACCTGGATCGGTGAGCGGGGCGTGAAACTTTCCGTCGGGCAAAAGCAGCGAGTCTCAATTGCACGGGTGTTGCTGAAAGACCCGCCGATCGTCATTTTCGATGAAGCGACATCCAACATTGATACGGAGACCGAAGTCAAAATCCGGGAGGCCTTGAACGAGCTCACCGCCGGACGCACCACCTTCATCATCGCCCATCGCCTCTCGACGTTGCATGACGTGGACAGGATTCTCGTGCTTGAAAACGGCCGGTTAGTTGAAGATGGTCGGCATGAGGAGCTGCTGAGCCGAGGCGGCGTGTATGCGGGCTTGTACGAAGCCCAGTTTCAGACATAGCTGAAGGTTGGAGGTCTAGGCTGAGGTTAAGGCCAAGGTTCCGAAGATTCTTACTCAATCGTAGCCTCAACAGCCGCTCTACAGGAAAGGTTGCGGTTGCAGCTAGAAATCAGGACTCGTTATACTTCTGAAGAAGAACGAGGGAGTGGGGAGATTTATGGTGCTGGTGTACGAAAGTGATCCGTTAGACGACGAACATGCGCGCGGGCGGTTTTACCATGTCTGCCGAGGGCGTATTGATCAGACTCCCTTGAATGTTCCAGAAGCAGATCGGCCCTACGAGTGCCCGCAGTGTGGGATTGACCTCGAAGCCGAAGATTTCTTTATGGCTCTTCAGAAAGGATCGGTATAGGCCCCATGGCTACCAGTACAGGACGAAAAACAGTCGGCGTGTCGCGTGGCTTGATGATGCTCTGCGAGATCTGTTACGCCCAGGTCATCGCGGATAAGCTCACCGACGAAAAGAATTTCGTCGCAGACGCGGACACGCTGTTCGATACCATCTGTTGCGGGTGCGCCGATATCAATCGTCCCCTCATCGATGACATGGCGGGGAGTGGGGAATAATGGATGCTGGTGAAGCGTCGTTCGTGAAACGTGAAGCGATGAGATAGCGGGGAGAAAATTACCGCTCCTTGCACTCCTTCCCATTAAAGTACATACACGCCGATTCTCCTGATTTAACCTTCCAGGTTTTGATCAACGGCAGTTTATCCTCACCGCGCATCTCTACCACAAAATCAACGAGACCGGAGATAGGAAGCTTCTCCATATGGGGTTTCGCAGCGTCCGGGACTTCAATATAAAACACCGTGGCACTGGTTGAGATGAGGATCTGACTTTTTTCTGTATCGATGTAGATGACGGGACTGTAGAAGCTGCGGTCCTCGGCAAAGACAGGTACAGATGTTATGGCTAGAAAAAATAGCGAGAGGCTGAAGTTCAATAGCTTCATGGGCGATGCTCCTCGTCTAGGTGCTTGAGGAACATTAGTATATTTCGAAGTGGAATGTGAACCAGAAAAGTAGGCTTAGCGGATGATGACCTCGGCAATGGAGACCTGGCCGGACTTAATCCAATAGGTCCTCACATCCGGTTCTGCGTTCATGAGCGAGACAATGAGATAGGAGGGTAGGGGGAGATTGATCTTGGGCCAAATCTCTTCATAGTCGGTGGCGATTTTAATGTCGGTGACGGAGGGACGTGCCGGATCGTGTGGGTGTGAGTGATAGACGACTTGGAGATCAAGCCCGTTGTTCCGCATGTCTTTTTTTGCCGACGAGAAGTCCTGCATGTCCATGACGAAGGCAATCTCTGCTCGTTCTTCAGGAGAGAGCCGTTCTAGATGCGCGGCTTTGGCTGAATCGAATGAGGACAGGTTTTGCGCGCCTTCCATCGCAACAATGTTCTTGATGCGATAGAGACGGCTGACCACGCCGTTATTTCCAGCCAGCAGCCCGCAACATTCGTACGGGGTCAGTTCCTTCGCATGGGCGATGATGTCGTCGAGGATTGCTTTGGGAATGACAAGGTCTGCCACAGTAGCCTTTACGCTTCACGTTTCACGAGTGGCGTTTCACGCGGATATCAGATGGTGCAGCTGACCGTGTAGTCCAGGCTCAGATCCTTGATCTTCGGATTCGGCCCGCAGAGAGGACAGGCCGGATCTTTGGGGCGGCTGACTTTTCTGAATTTCATGTCGAGCGCGTCGTAGATCACCAGTTTATCCGCGATGGTTTCGCCGATTCCGAGAATTTCCTTGATCGCTTCCGAGGCCTGGAGGATGCCCATCGTACCGGCTAACACGCCCAGCACACCGGCTTCTTGGCAATTCGGGACCAGCCCAGCCGGAGGTGGCTCGGGATAGAGGCAGCGGTAGCAGGGATAGCCTTGGTGCGGTTTGATCGCCGTGAGTTGTCCTTCGAACCGGAACATGCTGGCGGAGATCAGAGTTTTCTTGGCGAAGAAGCAGGCGTCGTTGACCAAGAAGCGTGTCGTGAAATTATCCGAGCCATCGAGCACGATGTCGTATTGCGAGATAAGCGGGATGATATTGTCGGCATCGACCAGCTGGTGATACGCGTTGACGGTAATTTCAGGATTGATGGCGGAGAGCGTCTGCTTCCCGGACTCGACTTTTGGCTGTCCGAGCGTGGCCGTCGAGTGCATGATCTGCCGTTGGAGGTTTGACAGGTCAACCACGTCACCGTCGACTAAGCCGATCGTTCCAATACCGGCTGCAGCGAGATAGAGCCCAGCTGGAGACCCAAGGCCACCTGCGCCGATTAATAAGACTTTGGCCCGCTTGAGCTTCAGTTGGCCCTTGCCGCCCACATCCTGGAGAATGATGTGCCGGCTGTAGCGTTGAATTTCTGATTCAGAGAGTTGCATCACTCAATTCCGTTAGGTGTGAGGGGTAAAGGGTGAGGTGTGTACAGCCATGACGGCTCCATCTTACATTGTCACCTTACCCCTTACGCTTCACCCCTTACCTTTCACTTGCCACTATTCCACCACATTCAATTCAATGGGATCGACGCTGCAGCCTTTCTTACGCAGGCCTTCGAGTGCGCGCTCGATCTCTGCTGTGTCACCTGTAAATTCAACATCCGCCCAGCCCGTGGTGTCGCGTACGTCGGCTCGTCTGACGTCGGTGACGACGTTGTACTCTCGGCCAATCTGATAGATGATCGGCTGTCGAATTCCCTCTTCAGGAAAACGAATATGGAACCGCAAATGCGCCATGATTACCCTCCCGCGATCGCCGGTACGATCGAGACTTCGTCGCCGGTTTTCAAGGCGGTATCTTTGCCTTTGAGGAAACGGATGTCTTCCTCGTTGACGTAGATGTTGACGAACCGGCGCAGCTCTCCGCTGTCGTCGCAGAGGCGGGACTTAATGCCGGGATAGGAGGCTTCCAGCGAATTGACCAGATCGGTGATCGAACCGGCTGCGACGTCGACTTCCCCTTGGTTCTTGGTCAACGGTCTCAGCGGAGTTGGAATACGGACTTTAATCATGACTCACCACCACCATTTTTGCCGAGTTTGAAGTTTTTCTCAAAGGCGACGAGACTGGGTTGAATGCGGGTCGGCCGACCGACGGCATCGATCACCGCTTCCTGTGTCTTTAACCCATTGCCCGTAATATAGGCGACTGTCACCTCGTTTTTCTTGATGATCCCTTGCTTGACCAGCTTCTTCAGCACACCGATCGTGACCCCACCGGCTGTTTCCGCGAAGATGCCTTCGGTCTGGGCCAGCAGCTGGATCCCTTCCACCACTTCCTCATCCGTCACCATGTCCATGGACCCTTTGCTCTCAGCCGTGGCCTTGAGCGCGTAGTAGCCGTCCGCCGGATTGCCGATCGCGAGCGATTTGGCAATGGTCTTCGGCTTGACCGGCTTGAAGAAGTCACGTCCGGCTTTGAAGGCTGTCGAAATCGGTGAACAGCCTTCGGCCTGGGCTCCGTTGATTTTGGTACGCACCTCATCGATCAACCCGACATACTTCATTTCATGCAGGCCCTTCCAGATCTTGGTGAGGAGCGAGCCTGAGGCCATCGGAATCACGACTTGATCAGGGGTTTTCCAGCCCAATTGCTCGACCGTCTCAAAGGCCAGCGTCTTGGACCCTTCGGCATAGTAGGGACGGATATTGATATTCACAAACGCCCAGCCATGTTCGCCCGCGATCTCACTGCATAGCCGGTTGACGTCGTCGTAGTTCCCTTCCACCTCCACGACGTGCGGCTTATAGATCAGGTTGCCGAGCACTTTGGCGGCTTCCAGGTCCCCGGGGATGAACACGTAGCAATGCAGATTCGCGGAGGCGGCGTGGGCCGACACGGAGTTGGCTAAGTTGCCGGTCGAGGCACAGGCCACGGTCTCAAAGCCGAGCTCACGCGCCCTCGTCAGGGCGACGGCCACGACCCGATCTTTAAATGACAGCGTCGGATGATTGACGGTGTCGTTTTTAATGTAGAGTTCGTCGATGCCGAGATACGCGCCAAGGTTCTTCGCCCGGACCAACGGGGTGAATCCCGCAT
Organism: uncultured Nitrospira sp.; assembly: GCA_902500805.1. Lineage (GTDB taxonomy): Bacteria > Nitrospirota > Nitrospiria > Nitrospirales > Nitrospiraceae > Nitrospira_D. Next base: position 36,317 of record CABVSA010000027.1, read on the forward strand.
GCGGACCCACGAAGTTGGTTCCTTCGACCGGTAACAGGTCAAGGTAGCGCCACATGCTGTCCGGCCCATCCTCGATTTTCTTGCGCGAAATCGCCTGCTTGATCTCGTCATAGTTGTACTTCACTTCGAGTGGGCCGAAGCACATTTCGCAGACGTGGATCGCCTTGGTCGGATATTCCTTTCCGCATTCGCGGCACACTAGCGCTTTCATCTTGCTCATCGTGGTACCACCTTCTCAAATCCTATGCAGAGGGACGCACAGCACATCCCGCATAGGGGTCTCCATCGTCAAACAGCTCGGTAATCGTCGGATGCTCTCCGCAAAGTACACAGTTGGGATTACGGCGGACTTTGATTTCTCGGAACTGCGTTTTCTTGGCATCGAAGTCCAGCATACGGTCGGTCAACGGTCGTCCAATGCCGAGGACTAATTTCAAAGCCTCTGTGGCCTGGATCGTCCCGATGATGCCGGCTAACACGCCAATCACGCCGGCTTCCTGGCAGGAGGCGACGAGGCCTGGAGGCGGAGGCGCCTTGAACACGCAGCGATAGCAGGCCGATTTCTTCGGGATGATGGTTGTGACACGTCCATCGAATCGCAGAATGCCGCCATGGACCAATGGTTTGTTTGCGAAGAAGGAGGCATCGTTGATCAGAAACTTCGCGGGAAAGTTATCGACGCCGTCAATGATGACATCGTAGTCGTTGAAGATCTTGAGCGCGTTGCCGGCGGTGAGGCGCTCTTCGTACATCGAGACGGATACGTCGGGGTTCAATGCCTGGATTTTTTCCTTTCCCGAAACCACCTTGGGGCGTCCGACGTCGGGAGTATGGTGCAGCACCTGGCGTTGCAAGTTAGTGAGGTCCACGACATCGCTGTCGATCAGCCCGATCGTCCCGACGCCTGCGGCAGCCAAATACAACGCCGCCGGAGAACCGAGCCCACCGGCACCGACGAGCAGAATGCGAGACTTGGCAATCTTCTTCTGTCCCTTGCCGCCGACTTCGGGCAACAGGATGTGCCGGCTGTAACGGTTGATCTGTTCTTCGGTGAAGTCCATGTCTCACGGATTGCTGAAAATAGTCGCCAGCTTTGTTCTTGGCTCGAAGAATTCCTCAACGTACCTCCGAGGGTACGCCTCCGGATTCTTCTCGCCTGCGGCCTCGCTGGAGACTGTTTTGAGCAATCCTCCTAATCTCAAAGGCTGATCGTCAGATATTGAAATACTTTTCGATACTGATATAGCGTTCGCCGGTGTCACACAGGATGGTGACGACGTTTTTCCCGGGTCCCAGTTCATCGGCGATTTTCTGCGCCGCGAAGACATTGGCGCCAGCCGAGATGCCCACCAGCAGGCCTTCTTTCTTTGAGAGCTGTTTGGCGGTCTGATAGGCCTCGTCATCCGTGACGGTGACCACGCGGTCGAGAATCTTTCGATTGAGGACCTTGGGAACAAAGCCGGCTCCGATCCCTTGAATCTTATGCGGTCCAGGATCGCCGCCGGACAGTACTGGTGACGTCGCTGGTTCCACGGCAATGACTTTGACCTGTGGGTTCTTTTCTTTCAAGAATTCCCCGCATCCAGTAATGGTCCCGCCGGTACCGACTGCGGCGACGAACGCATCGATCTTTCCTTCGAGTGCGTCCCAGATCTCCACCGCCGTCGTCATTTTGTGCATCGCCGGGTTGGCCGGGTTCGAGAATTGATTCGGCATGAAGTACGACGGATTTTGGGCCAAGATGCTTTCCGCTTCCTTGATCGACCCTTTCATACCTTCCCAGGCCGGTGTCAGGACAAGCTGTGCGCCATACGACGACAACAAGCTGGCCCGCTCCATACTCATGCTTTCCGGCATGACAAGGATCAACTTGTATCCGCGCACCGCTGCGACGAGGGCCAGTCCGATCCCGGTGTTGCCGCTGGTCGGTTCCACAATGGTTCCGCCGGGTTTGAGTTTCCCTTGCCGTTCCGCCTCATTGATCATGTTGAGGCAGATCCGGTCCTTGACGCTGCCTCCGGGATTGAAAAATTCGACTTTCCCGTAGATCGTGGCGGAACCCTCTTTTGACAGACGGTTCAATCGCACGAGCGGAGTCTTGCCGATCAGTGCCGTAATATCGTGGTGTAAGGTCGTGCTCACCGACCGCCTCCCATGTAGAAGAGGAACTCGACATGGTCCCCTTCATTCAGGTGAGTTGTGGCCAGATGGTCACGATCCAGCACTTTGTCGTTTACTTCAACGGCGACCATCTGCGGTTCGATGTTCTTGGTCTTGAGTAAATCGAGGACGGTTCCGCCCGTGACCTCTTCAGGATTTCCATTGATTTTGACCTGCACGGATTCTCCCAAGTTGGCTTAGAGATTAAAGAATTTCGAAAGTAACAAAGGCAGACGCTGCTTGTCAAGGCTGCATCATGCACATGAGAGACCGGAACCAGCCAAAGGATTCACCGCCTCCTACCTGGCCTGTGAGCAGGAGGAGATCATCCTGAGAGGATTGCTTGACTTTAGATCCGCCTCATCGCCACTATGCCGAGGATTAGGGAATGCCGGGATGTGGAAAAAGAATTTTCTGTTTCGCGCCGCAGAGTCAACGCCACTTGCTGAGTCTGAGAACGAGCTGTTCCACGATACGGAACCGGCACTGGACAGCGCCGGTCTCGTGCTGGACAAGTTTCTCTCGGTATGGGTGCAGGGTGACGGGACCGAAGAGCAGCCGTCGGCCTATACGAGCCTCTATGTGCGAACCGCGATGCTGGATGTGA
>CABVSA010000028.1 GCA_902500805.1 uncultured Nitrospira sp.
GCACACCAAGCTCGAAAGCACCGTGCGCTACCTCGGCATCGAAGTTGATGATGCCCTGGAGTTGGCCGAACAGACGGAGGTCTGACTGTCCAACATTGGCTAGTGAGTCTGGCAGCGCCCCAAAGCCAACGGGCGCTGTCCGACCCTGAAGAGACATCCGGTGCCCTGATCTCGCCTCCCCAAAGCTGCCGGTCGAACCCATACGCAGGCACTCGTTTGAGGCCCCGCAGCGGAGAGCACACATCGGCAGGCTGAACGGAGTCCAGTTCACTTCTGGTCGCCGCAAGCCCGTCTACGGGTCCGTCTCGGGCCTTGTCGACGGCGATTGAAATTCCTATGCACACCACCTCGCCGAGCGCGATCGCGGCAGAGCGATGGCTTCTGATGTCAAGGCATGGGGATTGCGCGCCGATCGGAAGCTCGAAACGGAAGGTTCCCGATCTGGGTGAAATCAGCGACCCCGACGCGTTCGTGAGCTTCATGCGTCAAAAGGGATACCAGGTGACATTGACCCGAATGCCGGCACCGAAAGGCAAGGCCCAGGAAGTGAACGTGCCCCAACTGGAACTCGCCTTGATCTTCGTCACATCTGAAATGTGCCAAGATCAATCGACGCGTTGAGAGCTTTCCCCAATCACGGCTCGGCTGAACTCGAGATCACCTGCACCGGCTTTTCCGTTCTCGAACCTCGAATCAGCCCGGCCACGCCGACGCGGTCCCCTCGACCGAAATCGCCAAGATCACATCGACGATCCGGCCCTCGGTGAAGCGCACTCTGACTTCGGGCGTGTCCGGGAGCGAGAGTTGCCAGGTGCCGATCGGGCTCAGGCCGACCATCGGCACCCAATTCGCCGCGTTCCCACGCCGCAGGCTGATGACGCCGTCACTCGAAGTGGCGGCGCCGCCGACGCTGCTCGTCGCTCCCGCCGGGGTGAACAAGAGCTCGTTCACGACGACTTCGAACGTCTCGCCTTCGGCGCGGCTGAAGAACATTGCGACGTCGCGGATCAGCAGGCCGGAGGCGTTGGCCATGAAGTCCTCGCGACGGGACTCGAATTGCACCGTCATCGGGGTTGCCGTCTGGTCGGGGTTGTTGAGATCGAACCAGACGTCGCCGAGCTCGTAGCGGAAGGTGAACCCGCGCTGCGAGCTCACCGCCGTCCCGAGCCTCGCGATCACGTCGTTCCGGTAGTCACCGCTCGAGAGCGCGGTGTAATCGAGCGTGAGCAGAACATCCGCGATGGTCCCGTAATCGAAATGATTCGCCGGCTTGGGCAAGCTGAACGTCCAATCGGTCGCGACCCCGCTGCCCTCGAAAGGTCGCAGCGAATCGTTGTCCTGCCGCAGGCTCAGCTCGAATTCGCCGCTCGCGTTGAGCGGTGTCGACAGCGACACGTTCTCCGGCTGGCGCCGCACGAGCGTTTCCGCGAAGCCGCCTGCCCGGCGTGCCACCACGCGGGAGATGCCGCCGGTGGACAAGGTTGCCTTGATGCCTTCAGTGGGCGGAACGAGCGCCAGCACGGTCACCTGCGCCCTCTTGATCAGTCGCAGGAAATGCCCGGGGACATCCGCGTCGAACATCGCGAGCAAGGTGACGAAATGCAGCTCACCGGTCTCGCGGAAGCGCTGGAATTCGCCCGGCGCAAGGCGCGCGAGGGAGATCGTCTTGGTGAGCTGCTGCTTGCGCTGCTCGGTGTCGAATCCGTACTGGTCGAGCTGGAACACGTCCTGCAGTAGCCGGGCCGAGCCGGTGAGCCCGCGACGATCCGGTGCTACCTCGCCGTTCAACTCGGCGCGCAGCCCGACGAGTGCTTCCCAGTAGTCGGACTGGACGAAGCGTGGGATCGGCTCCTGCCGCTCGAACGCGAGCTGGTTGGCCGCGATCTGCGCGGACGCGGTGGCCTGCTGCAGGAAACTGCGGTAGACACCCTCGATCACGACGCTCATCCAGTCGTAGAGCTCGGCGTTGGTGAACTTGTTGACCAGGAAGTCGAGCGTCTGCTGGGCGTGCGAACCCTGCAGCGAGGCGATGTTCAGCTCCTGCGCGCGAATCTGCAAACGGTCGTAGGCAAGGCGGACGCCCTGGGTGCCGATCTCCTGATCCTGGCGCGCGAGCGCCAGTGCCTGCTTCAGCTCCCCGATGCGCGCTTCGTTGGTGCTGCCGGTGAGCACACCCTTCAGGGTGGAAAGCCCCGAGATCAACGGCGCGGGATTCTCGGTGACGACGCCCGCCACGACCCCGGCGATGCCCATCGCGAGCAGCCCGTACCGCTCGAGCAGGGTGCCGTTTGCATCCCCGAGCAGACCGCTGTAATAGGTCGATTGCAGCTGCGCACGCTCGAACTGCAACTGCGCGAGCTGCACGTTGTCGCGCGCCTCGACCATCCCAAGCTGGTGGAGCCGCACACCAGCGAGGCTGAGATTCAGATCCTGACGCGCCTTCAGGAGGTTGTAGAACTCGGCGTCGCGTTTCTCGAGAATCGACAGGAACGTGGCTTCGAGCTGCTGGGCCAGCGCCACGAGCTGCTTCGCCCGTTCGATGAGCGTGCGATAGCGAAAGAGGGCGGGTGGCGAGATCAGGGCGTCCGGATGGATCAGCTCACCCGGGCCATCGAGCGCGGGCGTGGCGGCCCCCTGGAGCGGCAGCGCGCGCTCCAGCCCGCCGATGTTGCGGCCACCGCGAATCTTCGCGAGGGACAGCTCGACCTGGTTGCGGAATGCTGCCACCGTTGGGTTCGGCGGCACGCAGAACGCCTCGCGCGGTGCAATGAAAAACACCGGCTGCATCTGCTGATTGGCCGCGACGACCGCCAGCGGATTGCTCGCGCCGACGCGATTCAGCAGGGTGAGATGCGCCGCGCCCGCGCCGCTTACGAGGGCGGATTCGATGGCGACCGTCTTCACATTGGTCGCAAGCCATGGCAGGTCGAGCTTCCGGGTGACCTCCTTCGACACGCCGGTCAGGCTGGTCAGCGTGTGCTCGGCGTCGGTTGCTGCGACCACGGAAACTTCCCCGAGCGCTTCCACCACGCGTGAGTGCCGCAACAATATGGCGCTAACGCTCGCGCTGTGTTCCGCGGTGTCCCTGAGCACCGAACCAACACTGGCCAAGTCCGGTTTGGCGTACTTCGCGCCTTGCACGATGCGGCTCGCCTGCGCCAGCCGCGCGAGCAACGGTGCGTCGCTCTGCAACGCCAGGCGCACGTTCCCGGCGGTGGCCGTCAAGCCGGGGAGGGAGGCGCGCATGCCACGCATTCCCTCGATGATTTCGCCGTATGCGTCGTGAATGGCCGGCGGGCTTGTCGAGAACGCACCGCTCGTCGCGCCCTCGAGTGCTGCGATGACGTCCTCGCACGGCGACGGCTGCGGATTGAGGTCGTCACTCTGCAACAACTCGAGCGCCGCCGAATAGATCGCGTTCGCGCGTGCGATGGACTCCGACGTGTCGCGCGAGAACTCCGAATCCCCGAATTCCAGAAGACACTGCGCCAGGGTCTGCAGCGTGTAGCGCGTGTACGCGTTGCGCCGTGTCGCGGCGATGGCGTGGGGATTGAGCGGTTCGAGCAGCCACGTGATGTTGCGATCGTAGCTCCACGGCAGCGACTCTTCAGCGATGAGCCCCGCGTAAATCTTGCGCAACGCCAACGGTTGAGTGAAGTCGTAGACGGTGCGTAACCAGTCGAGTGCATCCTGATAGTGGCCGCGCCGCTGCAATTGCAGGGCGGCCAGCACCGGGAAGAAGTAATACGCCTCCTCGAGATACGCCAGATTGGAGCGTGGGCCGCCGACGTTGTCCGCAAACGCGCCTGCGATCACGGCGCGCCGCAGCTGCAGCTGGCTCTCGGTGAGCCGCTGCACGATCTCGACCGGCTGGCGCAGCAGGGGCGCAAGACGCACCCGGGTCAGATCGAACAGTGGCAGCAAGTCCGGCGGCTCGGGCAACGGCGGTGGTGGCGGCGGCGGGAATCCACCGCCTGGATCGAATACGCCGCCATCGCCGAGCCCGGTCGCGCCGATGCCGGTGTTGATCCGGAACGCCATGGCCGTCACGCGCCCGAGGCTCATCGTCTCGAGCACGCCGCCGGTGAGGTCGTCGAACACCGAGCGGGAATCGCCATCCGGTTTGCGGGAAAAGAAGCCGAGGAAGGGCCCCCGACTGACGCCACCCAGCTGATAGGCGATCTTGCGATTGTGGCTCGCGCCGAGGTGCGCGCTCGAATCCATCGCCAGCCGATCGAGCGCGGCGAGACCGGGTAGCTCGCCGAGCGACTGGTTCGGGTCGGCCGGAAAGGACTGCGGCAGATTCCCCGGGCTGAAAATAACGTTGTGCTTCAGTACCCCGGCCTGCGTCCAGAACGTGTACACGAGGTTGGCCGGTGCGGTGGGCAGGTAAATCGAGCCCTTCCAGGTGCCGTTGGCCAAGAGCGAGATGGGCGTGGTGCCGTAGGTGCTGCCGAGGTTGTATTCCACCGCCGGGTAGAAGAGGTGGTAGAAGATCTGCGTGCCGTTCTCGCCGATCAGAATGAAATTCTGCGGTAGCAAGTAGTTGCGGCCGGGAAAGGAATTCAGTGCGATCATCGCCACGACGTTGAGCGGCTTCCAGTTGCCGGGGTGAAAGAAGAACCCGCCGAGCGCCTGCTGCACGACCGGATCGAGCGCAATGCCGTCGCGAGTGAGCGCCTGGATGAATACGTTGTCGTTGTAGCCGAGCACCATCGCCGGCGGCTGAGTCGGATCGTTCGACTGCTGCAGCACCACCGAGAAGCGCGCTGCCGCGCCTTCTGCCATGTCGAGCACATGCGGGCCGCCGGCTTCGAACCCCTGCGTTTCCAGATTCCAGCGCATGTACAGCAACTGGTCCGCGCGGTCGTCCGATTTCTTGACGAAGACATAAATGAACCGCAGCGCGGGGCTCATCTCGTAGACCGACGCGCCCACCAGGGCCGACACGCCCGCGAGATCGGGCAGTGGCTGCCACGGCGACTGGTTGTAGCCGGTAGCGACGCCGGGCCGGTAGTAAGACATGTACACGCGCCCGGTGCGCGACGAACGCGCGAAGAGATAGGTGAAGAGTGCCGTGCCCATGTTCGTTGGATCCGGGCAACCCCTGCCGGGCAGCGGGGCGCGCGCGTGGCAGGTGGCTTCGATGCGCAGCGCCCCGACGTCATTGATGTACTCGGCGAAGCGCTGACCTTCCTCGCACACATCCAGAGGCGTGAGGCGCGTTTTGTCGCGCAACGCCCGCACGCTCGCCAGAAAGCCTGGTGTCTGCGTACGCCGCAGCGCCGGGTCCAGCACGTTCTCCGGGTACAGGAAGACCATCATCGCGGCCCGCCAGCTCGAATACGAGCCGAGCCATTTCCACTCCTCGTCGAAGCTCGGACTGAAGAGATCCATGTCGGGATGGCTCTCGTTCAGCAGGCCCGTCCGCACCGACCAGAGGAAGGTCTGGATCGTCTCGATCGCCTGACCCATGCGGCTCGTGGTGACCGAGCCGTCCATGCGCGCGTTGATGACCAGCTGCGCGCCTATGGCGTCGGCTTTGGTGCTGCCGGCGGAGGCCACGGCGTCCGTTGCCTCGATCAGCGCGTCGCGAAGCAGCGCGAGGGTGTCGCCTTCAACGCCGCGCAGCAGCGCCGCGTGTGTGGCGAGCATCTGATCCCGCTCCTCGATGCGCGAACGGAGCGTCTGCAGGAAACGCCGGTACTGACTGGCATCGGCCCGGAACGCGGGCAGCTCGCGCAGGCGGCCGACGAGGTCCGCCGGCGGCTGGAACAGCTCCGGTGCAATGTGAATGCCGGCTGCGGCTTCTTCGGCGAGCCACGCCGGGTACAGCCGCCGCTTTTCCACCTGCACGATGATGTCGACCAGCGTGTCCCAGTCCGTCTCGAGCGCCGGCAGGGGTGGCGCGGCGGTCAGGGCCCGCTGCAGCGCCTGCAATCTTGATTTTTCCGCGGTCGTGAGCTCGGCGGAATCGACATCGACGCCGATCTCGCCGAGCAACGCATCGAATCGGGCCGCGTCGGCGAGGGCGCTGTGTAGCTCGCGCAGCACATCGCGCCGGCTCTGGATCTGCTCGTGACGCGCCTTCCAGATGAAGAACGCTTCGTTCTCTTCGACCGGGCCGCGCAGCTCGGCAATCGAGATCACGTCCGGGTCGAGTTTCGGCTGCGCTTCGGTGCCATCGAGGAGTGCCCAGGTGGCGCGCAGCCGCTGCTGTTTCACGCTAAGCAGCAGCGGAATGACGCACAACCGCATGCCCGCCGCCGGCGCCTGAAAGTCCAGTTGGATGAAACCGCGGAGCCCGCTGTTCGGTTGATCGTCAGGGACCGGCGCTGGCACGAGTATCACCACGCCGTCCGCATCCGCATCGCCGACCGCCATAAGCTCGGTTCGGGCCGCATCGCGGAACGCTTCGACGCGATGCACGCCGGCCGACGGCTCGGTGAGGGCCATGTGAATCGTGCCGGCCGCGTCGGTGTTGTGGCGCCAGCGCACGCCCTCGAAGCTCCAGCGCACGATCTGGCCTAGCGGGTCGTCGAGCGTCGCGCCCTGCGAGAACACGTCGCGGCGCGTATCCACGAGGCCGAATACTCTTTCAAGCTCGCGCTCGCTGTGTGCGAGCGTGGGGTTGCCGATGTCGATGATCAGCTCATCGAGCGGCGCATCGTCGGGTATGCCGAGACCGGGCAGCGGTGCGTTGTCGATGACGGCAGAGCGCACTTCCTGCAGCGACGTGCCCAAGCGGCGCAGCAGGGCCTCCAGCGCACGCTCGAGGTAGGCGGTGTACGCACGATTCAGGGCGGTTTCCGCATCCGAGGCGGCGGCCGGCAAGGATCGCCTGGCCAGATAGCGATGCAGCACCTCGATGCAGACCCGCACCTGCGCCACCGCCTCGTGAACATCGGTGCAGCTCGCGCGCAACGTTGTGAATGGCTGGAAGAGACGCGCGTCGAGCGCGGGCGCATCGAGGGCGACGGCGCCGTCCACCGCATACGTCTTGCAGTAATCGAGCAGATCCGCCAGGTACGCCGCGGTGCTCGCCACGGCGTCGCAATCGTTACAGCCGCAGGCGCTGTCGGGCTGGATCGCTTCGAGCTCGCTGCGCAGCCCCGAGAGTTCATCGGCGCCGCCGTCGGTCGCTATCGATGGGAAACGATCTGCGCGCAGACCCGCGCGCATGTTTCGCAACAGCGCCTCGCTCGCCTGTGCGCGCGCCTGAAATGCGAAGGCCGGATGCGATGAGAGGATCGGTTTGACCGCGCCGACGAACGCGGAGCGTTTCGAGTTGGCAATCTGCGCCGGGCTCGCGAACCCGGCCTGCACGAGCCGATCGATCGTGGCCGCGTGGTAGCTGCCGAGCACCGAAAGCGAGGCATGGCCATCGAGCCGGCGCAGCGCCGGGTCCGCCGCCGGCACCGGCAGATCCGGCATGTTGCGGAACCCGCCGGCGGCCCGCAGATCGCCGAGTGTTTGGATCCCCCGGGTGCGCAGAAACGCCGGGATCGCGCGCGGCAACCTCAAGCCGAGCGTCCGGCTGAGCTCGATCAGGTTGGGCGATGCGTCTGTTGCGGCGGGCAGCGCAACCCGGATTTCGAGCACGGTGTGCGGCTTCGCCTCGACGGTCTCGGTGTGAATGGGCTCGCCCAGCAGATCGGTGATCTCGATGCTGAATCGTTCGGTGGCCTCGGCCGGCGCGAGGTAGGCGATGACGAAAGTGCCATCGGCGTCGGTGATCGTCGTTCCGAGCAACGTCTTGCTCGACAACTGCGTGATGCGAACGCGCAGCTTCTCGAGCGCGCTGGAGGTCGTAGCGTCGATCACCCTGCCGGCGAGACGCTGTTCGCTGACCGAGCGATTGCCGAGCTTCGCGACGTTCCACGCTGACTGAACCGCGTCGAACGCGAGCGGCGGGATCACCCGCTTGTCGACCGCTTCCTTCAGCGCCGCGCTCACGACCTTGTCGGCCAACGCCACGAACGTCGCGATCGACCGTGGGGCCTTCAGGTTCTTCACCCGGGCAACGCCATAGAAGAAGGCGGCGGGCAGGCGAGTGCCGGAGGCCAGCGTCTCGCTATCCACCCACAGCTCGACGCGCTCGAGGGTAACCAGCGCGGCTCGTTTCTGGATGCGATTGAACAGGAACGGCACGTCATCTGCGGACACGCCCGTGTCCGCCAGCTCGCCGGCGGCGAGCCGCACTGGCCCGGAAATCTGCTCGTACTCGGTGAGCTGCGTCGGCGCATCGACCTGCAGATCGATCACTTCACGCGCGGCAGCGTCGAAACGCACCTCGGACATGGCGAGCGATCGGCCGAGCGACGAAACCGCTTCCACCTGCAAGTGCAGCGGCGCACCCGCGGGGAGTTGCAAGGCAGCGATGTCGTAGGCGATCTCGTAGCGGCCTGCGCTATCGGTCAGTGCCGCGCCCACCGGCGTGTGCTGCTTCAGATCGACGCGGGATGCCTTGACGAGGCAGCCGGGAACCGCTCTGCGTTGGTCGTTCTTCAACACGCCGACTACGACATGACCCTTGCGCTTGCTAGGGCCTGCGGCGGGGCTCGATCGTCTGGAAGTCGCCATTTCGCTGCATCCTCAGGTTGAGATCAGCACGTACTGCCCTGCACGCGGTACGCGTCGAGCTCGTTCAGCGTGTTGGGGTAGACGCCTTGCGAGAAGTAGCTCCAGAAACCGGTCACGCTGCAATGCCCGTAAAGCAGCCAGTAGGGCAGCACCGTCGCGATTTCGTAGGAGGCTATTACACCGGGTATGTAAATCGGGCCAAACAAGCGTGCCTGCCAGACATGCCGCCTCTCGTGGTCGGGCACGTTCGTGCCGACCACGACGTTGCCCAAGGTGGTGTCATATGGGGAGAACCACTGGCCACTGAAGTACAGTGTGTTCGAGTTCTTGCTCTGGCCGTCGTCGATCTCGTTGTGACCGATGTTCGCCGTCGAGAACGCGGATGCCACGAACGAATTGAACAGACTCCAGGTGTTGTCCAGGGTGAACGCGAGCCAGCCCTTCGCGCTGCCCCAGTCATAGCTTTCCGCTTTGGCCATGGCGAAGCCATGCACTGCGCCCATGAGCGCGCCCGCGATGGCGCCGTAGTTGCCGAACATCACATAGCCGAATGCAGCGTTGCTCACCACCCGGATCGCCGGTGCGAGCGCGTAGTTCCAGATGGTCTTGCCCGCGACAGCGAGCGCAACGGCAATGCCGATTCCGATTCCGCCAGCGATATACGGGTGGCTCTTCGCGGCGTTCCAGATCGTGCTGGCCCCCGAGACGGCCTTGCTCGCGATGAGCTTCATCGCCTCCCAGGTCTTGAGCGCCGGCTGCTTCGCGGCCCACAACTGCGCTTTCACCCCGGCTTTGAGCCCGTGATAGACCGCCACTGCCGCTTTCTTGTACCAGCTATCCCCGGCGGGCGGTGCGGCCCAATCGTCCCAGCTCTCGAAGGGGTTGTAGTTCGTGTAGCCGATGTGGCCGGAGGACGAGGCGGAGCTGTTCCCGGAATCGTCGAAGAATCGCAGCGGGTTGTTCTGCCCGTAGCGATACAGGTTCAGGCCATCGACGGTGCCGGCGGGATCGGGGCTGATCCAGCGTGCGAGGCTGGGCGCGTAGTACCGCGCGCGGTGATAGCCAAGGCCGCTTTCCTCGTCGCGCTCCTTGCCGGTGAAGCGGTAGCGCTTACGCGCGAAGCCACCAAAGCTCGTGCCGCCATAGGGGTAGAACTCCTCGCGCCGGATGAATGCGCCGCCGCCGTCGAGCACCACGCTGGAGTTGTGAATCTGATCTTCGAGCACGTACTGCGTCGCCGGGCTCTCATCGCCCGCGAGGGCCGGGCCGATGCGCCGGCTCATGATGCGGGTGAGTGAATCCCACGCGTGCAGCATCGTGTTCTGCGCATCATCCCGCCGCACATGCTCGAACCCGTTGCCGATGTAGGTGACGCTCGCGACGCTGCCGTCCTGACGGCGCACCACCTTGCGCACGCGGCTACCGGTGGCGTCATAGGCGTATACCGCTTCGATCGATGCCGGGCCCGCGCCCGCCTGGATGCGAAACGCGAGCAGCCGGTCGCTGTGGCTCCAGTGGAAGTGTCGGGAAGTGCCCTCGGTGAGCAGGTTGCCGTTGGCGTCGAACGTGTGCGCGAACGTGCTGCCCTGGATCGCCTGGGTGCAGCGGTTGGACGCGGGATCCATGACCAGGCGACGCCGGAAGGGGCCGGCGGCATCCGGCGTCGCGTGCCGGCAGTCGACCAATGAGTCGGCATCGTCGTATTCGAACGTGCGCGTGTAAGCGCGCGTCCGCGTGGCGTCCTGATTCGTCGGTAGCATCTCGTCGAGCCACGGATCGGACGAAGGGTTGCGCAGATCGTGCTCGCGCCCGGTCGCGGAGATGAGCCGATAGAACGCGTCGTAGCCGAACACCCGATCGAGCGCGTCGCTGCCGAGCAGCGAGTTGGGGATGCCGCTGCCGGGGCTGCGGTCCAGCAGCCGCGTGATGTTGCCGACCAGGTCGCGCTCGTACGCCACCTCCTGAAGCAGGCCGCCGGCCGGCACGAAATCGAGCGTGCTCTCCTGCGTGTACCGCTCCGAGCGCATGCGCGCGATCTGGAACGTGCCGGAATCGTATGCGTAGCGTGTCATCAGGCCGTTGCCGTAGGCGATGAGCGTGCGCTGGCCGCGCGCGTTGTGCGCGATATGCTCGACGATGGTCTCCGCCACCGTGCCGCCCTGGCTCGACAAGCGCAGGGCCTCCAGCGCGCCGTTGCGAGCAAACGAAGGTACGAGCTCCTTGCGATCGCCGGCGACGTCCTCCGGCATGGTGGCGTGCCGCACGCGGTTGTGCGCGTCGAAGAGCATGTCGGTCTGATACACTTGAGGGTCGAGCGCGTCGCGCTGCGCGCGACGCTCCCAATCGACCTGATAGGGCGTGAACGTCGCACCGTTCGACCTGGACAGCAGCTCCGCATCGCTCAGCACCTGGCGGCGTTGCCTGAGGATGTTGCCTTTGAAGTCGAACGCCTCAATCTGCATCAGCCCGGCTTCATCGAAGTGCTGATACAGGTGGCCGATGAGATTGCGGGACGCGGCGTCGGTAAGTGACGCGGCATCGCCGTAGACCAGGCGCTGCCGCAGCGTGATCGGCAACGCCGGCGCGTCGCGCGCCCACAGGTGAGTGGGGCGGTTGGCGTTGTCGTAGGCCTGAACGGTGAGCGCGCCCTTGGAATCGCGGCGCTCGATCTCGCTGCCGGAGGCATCGAAGACAATGCGGCGCGTGCCGCTGTCCATGCTGTCTTCGCGCAGCAGACGCGGCGGCTGGCGCTCGCTGCCGGTCAGGTCATGAACGCGAGACACCACGGTGCGCCCCAACGGATCGATGACTGCGACCGCGTTGCCGCGCGCGTCATAGCGTGTGCGGACCACGGCCGGATCGGCGTCCGCTGCGCTACGCCGCGTGGTCGACTTGATGACGCGACCGAGCGAGTCGATCTCCACGCTCGCGGGCGTATTGAAATGCAGCGGATCGACGTGATGATCGCCAGCGAACTGCTGGGCGAGGTCGTTGGCGTCGTAGGTGTAGGCTTCCCACGGCGTCGGCTCGTGGTCATCCGGGTTCTCGAGCCGCGCTGGAATGCCGAATATCACTCGCTTCAGCGATCCGTCGGGATTGCGCGTGCGCACCAGTTGCCCGCGCGGGTCGTAGAACATCTGCGCCTTGCCGCCCTCTTCGTGGGGTGCGGCCGGCGCGTACTCGAAGCCGGTTGAGAAGAACGGCTCGTACTGCTCGATGACCTGGCCCTTGTTGTCGAAGACCTGCGTGCCGGTGACGACGACGGCGGGCGCTTGCGGGTCGCTGAACAGGCGCGCGCGGCTCGCGCCTGGCACGATGCTCTGGTCGGTCGAGATGACATCCGCGCCGAGCGATTCGCTTCCGAACAGCACGTCCTGCGCGAGCGAGCGCTGCTGGATCACCCGGCCGAATCCGTCGGCGAATTCCACGCTGATGGTCTGGCGATCGGCCAGGGCCGCCGGCACATCCGCATCGTTTGTGTGATAGTCCCGCTGCAGCGTGCGAACGAAGATGGGGCGCCGTGCGCCGGGCGGGCTGTTCGCGAACGCCATGAAGTCGTATTCGACGCGAGTGGACGGCGCAGCGGGGGTGTCGCCGACGGCTTCGCCTTCCTTTCCCATCGCCGTCACGGACGTCATGAACCCGAGCGGCGAGAACGTGAACTGCGTGCGGTTGCCGTTAGGGTCGACAGCCAGGCGCGGCTGCAGCACGCGATAGTCGTATTCCATCTGCCGCTCGAGACCCAGCGCGTTGCGGGCCGTGAGCGGCAGCAGTGCGAACTCGTCATAGGAAACGTCCGACTCCTGCCCGAGCGCAGTGCGTCGCGCGAGTGCCAGCCCGCGCGCGGCGCCACCGCCCTGAAAGTCGAAGCGCGCGCCTTCGTTGATGTAGAACCCGCGCGTCTGCGGCCCGCTCCCGTCACGGAACACATAGCCCGCCAGCGCCGGCAGATCCCGAAAACGGAGTGGATAGTCGTCGGTCCACGGCGGCGCTGCGCCGGGCCGCAGGTACGGTGGCACGTTGGCCGCGCCATGCACCTGCTCGAGAATCGCCTCGGTGCATGCGAGCGTTTCGGTGCGCACCGCGATGCCGAAACTGCCGATCTGCCGCAGGGGCAACCCCTCGAACGCGGCGCCGTCATAGTAGGTGAGTACTTGGGTGAGGATGGACGCGTCGGTCAGGCTCGCCGCCTCCGCCAGCAGTTGCCGCACCGACTTGTTCCCCGCGTGCGGGAGCTCGAACGATGTGACGCGCGCCGGACGATCCTGAATGTACGGCGTGTCGCCGGAAGTCTGCGCGAACAAGGTGCGGGTACACGAAGCAATGAAGGGCGTCGTATCCGGGAGGACATCGTCGATGTGCCGGAACCCGCGCGGACACGCGATCGAGACCTGCTCCCGGCTCTGTCCGAGGGCGTCGTAGTCGTACGCGAAATCGAAATGCGTCAGCGGCTCGTCGCCGCGTTCCCACTGGGTAGTGCGGCTCGCGATCAGGTGCGGGAAGAACCCTTCGACCTCGCTCAGCGCCGGGGCGAGCGTCGGCCCATACTCGTGGCGAAGCCCATACTGCGCCTCCGTGACGGTGTACGGTCGAGACGCCCGCGGGCTGCCGTCGAGCGCGTACAGCTCGGAGCGAAGCTGCGTGCCTCGCAGCGTGCGCAGGGCATCGCGGCGCACCCGTCGCGGAAGCTGCGTCAGGAAGTCCGTCTGTTCCTGCGTGCGCGGGAGCTGCACCGGATCGCCGCTCCAGTACTCGTTCGAGAGATCGAGCTCCTGCCAGGCGCCGAACTCCTCCCCGATGGGACCCTGGAAAAACCAGGTCTTCGTCAGCACCGGCGGTGCGAAGTGCTCAGGCGCCACATTCACAAACGGGCCGGTCCCCGGCGTCGAGGCGTGATAATCCTCGAAGCTCTGCGTATCGCGCTGGTCCACCCGGCCGAACCCCCGAAACTCGCGTTCGGCGCCGTCGTAGTGGCCGTGGTGATAGCTGTAGTCGATCGCGCGCTTGCCGAGGGAAATCTCGTCGACGATCTCCACGCGTGACACGACCTGTACCGGGAAGGGCAGGCTGGTTTTCCAGCGCGTGGCGAAGTGCTTTTGATCTTCCGTGTAGAAGCGCATGGAAGATTCGTACGTCACGCGGGTGAGGGCGCCGCGATGGTTATTCACTTCGCTGAGCAGGTAAGGTTTGCGCCCGCCGATGAGATCCAGATACAAGAGCGAATCCCGCGCCGTGCCCGCGTCCATGCTCCACAGGATGCCGCCCACACCGCTGCCGAGCATGTCCGCAAGTCGTACCGCGTCCATGTCGGTTACCGGCGGCGTGCCCGCGATGACGATCGCATCGCTCCAGCCATTGCCGCTCTGATTGATGTACAGGCGTATCTCGCGATGATCGATATACACGAGATCGGCAACGCCATCGCCATCGACATCGCCGATGAGGATGCGCCGCGGATCGTAGCCGTTGGGGAAGCGCGGGCTGTTGCGCATGGACTGCCGCTTGCCCCAGCGGCCATGGCCGAGATTCGGCCAGTACTCGATGCTGCCGTCGTGCAGGAGCATGATGTCCTGCAGCCCGTCACCGCTCAGGTCGGCGAGCCGCACGCGCGAATCGCTGAACTGCACGTCCGGAAAATCCTCCAGCCGCTGGCGGGCCACCGTGCGCACCTCGCCCCAGCCGGTGCGTGCGTCGTTGAAGAAGTACTCGAAATTCGCGCCGGCATGCAGCGCATCGGTGACGCCGTCGCCATCCAGGTCGAGCAGGCGAACCGCCGGGTCGGCCAGATTGAACGTGGGCGCGACCCGATACGGACGGAACGAGGCGCTGTCCCAGCCGCCCTGCGCCGACAATGAAAAGTACCCCGCGACCGGGAGCGCCGTGACCATGAGGTCGATGCGGCCGTCACCGTCGGAGTCCAGCATCTGCACGCCGGCATCGCCGAGGTTCAATCCCGCGGGCGCGGTGGGCATCGCGCGCGGCGGATCATATCCGCCGTCGCCGCGATTGCGCCAATAGCGCACGACGCCGTTCATCTGCAGGATGTCGGGCAGGCCACGGCCGAACAGGTCCGCGAGCTCGAACTCCCGATGGGCGAGCGATCGCGGCGGGAGATCCGTGCCCTCCAGCGGAAAGAAGTTGCGACCCTCGGGCGCAAACGGCGTGTACTGCACTTCAAGCGGCGGCAGCGCTTCGGTGACCGCTCCGTCGTGGCCGGTAACGCGCACCTGGCTCAGCAGCGACACACCGTTCGCCGGCAGCGCGCCGGCCACTTCGGGGCGCTGATCCAGATAGTCCAGGTGGTAGACGCGCACTAGCTCGTCTTGCGTGCGCGTTTCGATCCGCGTGCAGCGCCGCGTGGTGCGAATCTCGAACCCGGACCGGCAGCTCGAGAACGGATCGGGACGGTCCTCGTAGTGGAGCTCGACCGCAGCGAGAAACCGCGTCGCGCCGCCTGAATCGGTGTAGTCGATATAGCGGATGCGGCG
The DNA here is from genome assembly GCA_902500805.1 of uncultured Nitrospira sp. Classification (GTDB taxonomy): domain Bacteria; phylum Nitrospirota; class Nitrospiria; order Nitrospirales; family Nitrospiraceae; genus Nitrospira_D. The sequence continues at coordinate 15,072 of CABVSA010000028.1, forward strand.
CAGATAGAGCTGATCCCAGAAGTGCGCGCCTTCCTCGCGCGAATCCCGCTCGTACTCATACACGACGCGATTGCCGAACACGTCGCGCGATTCGGAGAGATGCCAGGCGAACACATTGCGCCGGCGTGCGGGGTCGGCGATTGCGGCGGGATCGTCGCCCGCGCGCCCCGGGGTGCCATGCAGAGAAGTTAGCCCGTCCTTCGTGCGGACCTCCCAATAGTCACTGCCGGCGCCGTGATGGTGAAAGATTTTGGCGAAGAGGCCTTCGGTGCGCGGACGGTACTCGGTGCGCGCAGACGTGGCCGCGACCGGCACCAGATCTTCGGCGCCCGAGAGCGTGAACGTGTCGGACTTCGTCGCGCGGATGCCGGCGCCATACGTGGGAATGCCCGAGGAGGTCTTGCGGCTAACGCCTGCGCCCGAGAGATGCCAACCGAGGCCGAACGGACCGTTGCCCCCGCCGGTACTGTAGCTCAGCGCAAGCTGCGGTTGCATGCCACGCCGGCCGCTCGGCACCGCTATCGGCACGGATAGATTGCCCGTGCCGGTGAATAGGTCCGGCGCGAAGCTCTCACCCAGTCCCTGCAGCGCGCCGCCGCCACTTGGTAGCGAGACAACGCCCTCGATGCCGGACTTGTTGCTCACGCGGCCCCGCCGATCTTTTCGCTGCCGCGCCCGTTCTTACGATCGCATCACAAGCGCACTGGCAACAGATGCAGATGGAAATTTGACTGTAGCACATAGGCCTTGAGATCTCAAGGTTGTGAATCGCCCCGGAAATCGTCGAGCATTGGGACGCTATCCAGGCCGGCTGTGCCGCCGAAACGAAGAACGGCAACTTGATGTATTGAGCCTGCACGTTTCAGGTGAACCCAAGCCCAGCTCCGTTTGGGTTCCCAGAAGCAGCCGGTGGTCAGCGGCAGGTACTGGCCGGAACTTGCCGGTCGATATACGTGCGCTCTTACATCGTCTGTCAGATCAAATCTACGCTTTTACAGATCAAGCTAACAGCTTTAGTGGAGGAAGTGGCTCGACAATTGGTCTCAGAAGATGCTCAAGACAACGCGTGGCTTTTTCGGTCTCTTTCTTCTTCAGGAGAATCAATGCGTTGAGAGCTCCCTCGTAGGAGATGAGTGTGTTTCCTTGATTATTGGCTGCGCGTGAGATGAGTTGTTTAAGTGTTGGTCGGTAATCGACGACGACCGCGTCGTTTTCATATTTGGCTTCTGAGGCTCTCGTAAAGGGGATGCAGTGAGCGATCAGCCATTGTTCGAGATCGGGAAATCGTCCGTCGCTGGCTTGCGTGTCACACAATCGGAGATGGCCGTCTTTGTTGAGCACGCATAGAATCTCCTTCTCGTGTTGCGGTTGGAAAGGGTCGCCATCCCATTCTGTTGAGATTCCTTCATCGGTGATGGCATTGAACAATCCCGTGAGATCTTTCTGTTGAATTTCTCCTCCGATCGTAATCTGAGCAGCGTATCGATCAGACATCGTGTCTCCATTTGATTGGTCGGCCTCTTTCCGTTCCCGACATTGTCCGGGGACCCCCCTATGGTGGCCTCGGTACTTCTTATGCCACGTCCCACTACTCCTGAGATCATACCTTCTTCAATATCTGTAAGCAGCGACCACTTTGTGAGTGTGGTTTCTGGGAGGACAAAAGGGAGGTCGAAACTATGAGGCAGCCTTGCCGGTGATGAATCCCTCATCGGCAAAACTGTAGTATCGGTTGTTCGCTCCGAAGATGATGTGATCGAGGACGTGAATGCCGAGCAATTCGCCGGCTTGTTCGAGTCGTTTCGTGAGTTCACGATCTTCTCGACTTGGCGTGGGGTCGCCCGAAGGGTGATTGTGAAAAAGAGCGCAGGCTGCACTCGAAAGAAGGATAGCGGTCTTGAACACTTCTCGAGGATGGACAAGGGCTGTCGTGAGAGTTCCAACAGCGATAGTATGAAATCCGATAATTTTGTGTTTGGCGTCAATGCAGGCGATCGAAAAATGCTCTCGGTCATATTGCTCGAACATTGTCCCGAACACATCTGCAAACTCTTTTGAGCAGCTGATCGTGGGGTATTCCTTTATCGAGATAGTTCCTTCGTGGATCAGTCCAACCGAATAACGAGGAATGGCATAAGGAGTGCTTAGCGCATTTTCCATGGTAGATCTCTTCCGTCTCTCACTGGTTAAATGAATTGACAGCCTTTCAATTTCTTGAGGCCCTCCAGCATCACGATAATGCCGTTTCTGCCGGTGAAGTGTGGATTGACCGGCCAACGTACCCTCGTAAGCTCCTTCCAATCTGAGAAGGCCCAAAGGGCGAAGGTTCTGAATCTTCGAATGCAATCCCATTACTAGGGGGTCAGGAAGACTGCTCATCAATTCCTGGGATAGGGCGGGGATGGTATATTTAAGATTGCTAACTAGTCCCCATAGTTATTCACCAAGTAGTCTTCTGAGGGGACTGGTCAAATGACCACTGGCCCCTGGTCGCCCTACCAGGTTATTTTCTCTTTCTATGCGAACCCGCGATCGTCACATTATCCGAAGGTGCTCCCGATTGTTTGGACCCCATTCCACCTATTGTATGTGAGGATGACATGAGAACGTCGGGTTCGATGAAGCAGACTGAGCCGATGTCGGAAAACGCACACAGTGATCCGTCGGCATTGACGCTTCGAGAGGCTACCCAGTGCGCCTCGCGCATAATCCGTTTCGGCACACGCGCAGCTACTGTCGAGACGGTCTCTCAGCTGCTGTCCGAATATTTGTACGATCATTTCCGTGTTCCTGAAACGGCCGCGCCGGCATTGTTATTATCTCGCGTCTTTGTCACGCGGCCTCTTGATACGCTGGAGCCTCGTTTGAAAATCATGGCGGAGGGGATGGCGGGAACGCATGAACTGTCTCGTCAGGCCCGATGTTTTGTATTGATGGGGTCGTGTGGCCAGTTTCATGTTTGGTGTCATCCTCGCCTGTCTACGCGCCTCGGCTGCGTGCCGCTTGAGGGCCCTGACTTTCATACCCGGATGCCGATATTTTCTCACCTTCTCGATCAACTCGAGATTGGGTCATTCTCGGCGCCGCAACACGATGCCGCGTTCTTGTTGAGTGATTTGGATCGAGCATTCAATGTCTTTCATATTGAAGAGGCGTTGGGGCATCCGTTTATTCCGGCGCAAGCGGAATTTGTTCAACAGTATGGGGTGAAATCGGTGATCGGTTTCGGTGGTCGACTCCCATCTGGTGAGGCCTTTGCCGCGGTGCTCCTTTCGGCCGTCCACATTCCTCCCGCGGCCGCCAACCATTTCCGGGTGATTGCGCTAAGTGCGTACCTAACGTTTCTCAACTCCGATCTCGCGTTTATCGAAGAGCATCTCCGTGATCGAGAGCCCTTGAAGGGGCATGACAGGAACGATGTGTCGTCCCGTCTGGTCTTGGAAGCGCAGAGGCGAGGACATGAGCGTATTCTCGATCTCTACGATCGTTTAGGGCGAGAACAGGCAGAGCATATCGAGCGAACGACACAAGAACTGCGCGCACTCACGAGCCGGTTGTTTACTTCGGAAGACAGCTACCGTCGTCAGCTCTCACTTGATTTACATGACGAACTGAGCTCGAAGATTGGCAGCATTATTTTTAATATGGGAAGCCTTCTTGCCGCCCCTCCTCAGGATCAGCATCAATTGCTCGACAGTATCGGCCGGTTCCGAGAAGAACTGGATGTGTTGTCGACCTGGTCTCGCTCAAAAGCGCATGAATTGCATCCAGCCGTTTTGACGAATTTGGGCCTGGTGGCGGCTATCAAGCGGTTGGCGACAGAATATGCGAATCGCTTGAAGTGTCCCGTAGAGGTGCGCGTGGCAGGAGAGAGCGTGCCCGAGATATGTCCTCTTCTCAGCACGACGATCTATCGTGTGATTCAAGAGGCATTGCGAAATGTTGAGAAGCATGCGAAAGCCAGCCGGGTTGAAGTATCGTTGTCCATGGAAGCGGATGGGCTTCGAGTGCGTATAGAAGACAATGGAGTGGGGTTTGATCGGGAAAAGACACGAAAGGAGGTGGCCGGGATCGGTCTCATTAGTATTGAGGAACGTATTCGGTTAGTCAATGGGGCGTTGTCAATTGGCGAGTGCTGTGGAACGGGAACACGGATAGACGTCATGGTTCCACACCAGAGGAAAGCATGGGAATAGGTTATGCGCGTTGTGATTGCTGATGATCACTATTTTATGGCACAAGGCATGCGTCAACACTTTCGGGACCTCCGTTTGTCTGCTGCGCCGGAAGGATTTGAGGTGGCAGGAGTCGCCACGAATGGTGAGGACTTGGTGGCAAAGGTCCGTGAGCTTCAACCCGATCTCGTCTTTATGGATATTTCCATGCCGAAGCTCAATGGATTTGAAGCCGCGCGGCAAATTCGAGCGATTCAACCTACGGTGAAGATTCTTTTCGTGACCATGCATCAAGAAGCTGACTATGTCGCTCGTGCGTTTGCCGCGGGTGGCAATGCCTATCTCACGAAAAACTGTGATCCGACAGAGATCGGGCAGGCCCTCACACAGTTGTTTCAAGGGAACGCGTATGTGAGCCCGAAAGTCTGGGGTGGTGCGTTACTGGGAGAATCGACTACGGAAGGGGTAGGCACGCATTCGCTGACTCCACGCCAAGTCGAAGTACTACGACTCTTGGCTCGTGGTCATTCGATCGAAGAGGTTGCGACAGCACTTCGCTTAAGCCGCAAAACGATTGAGTACCACAAAGCGAGGATGATGAAGTCTCAACAACTCTCGACGAACGCCGATTTGCTGAAGTTTGCGTTGGTGCGGGGCATCACGTAACAAGCTGTGTGGCAACGATGGGAGGAGGACTCGCTTCGGAATGGAGTCCGATTCTCACCCCGTTGCGACCATGCCGTGGGGGGAGGGAAGCAGCCCTCCTTTGTGCGCTTTGGCGATAGCTTGGGCGCGAGTTGTCGTGTTGAGCTTTTTGAAGATCTCCTCCACATGAAATCGAACCGTTCGTTCGGTGATGTCCAAGATCCTGGCGATTTCCCAAGTCGTTTTTCCCTCTTCGATCCACATGAGAACTTCTGTCTCTCGAGGTTTTAGTGGTGCCGTTGCAACGGGCTCGTTGGCAGGGACAGGAAGATTCTTGGTCAGGGCGTCATGCAGACATGAACTGATGTAGTCGGCCACGTCTTTATACCGTAGATTGTCTTTGTCGGCTCCTCCGGCGAAGGCGACAAAACTGATTCGTCCTGATCGAGGATCGATCGTTCCGCCGATAATTCCGTTCGCAATCCCATATCCCCGTGCTTCTTCCATAAACTCTTGCTCGATTACCATATTCTGTTTTGTGATCTTGTGATTCCAGACGGTTGTTTGTTGACTCCTCATCCACGTCAGTGCCACTGGATCAATCCCGATGTAGCGATTGTTGAGATACCGTTCCAGCCAGGGGAGAGGATAGGAAATATTGATGACGTTGGCTTGATCCTGATCGAGGCCTTCAGGGGAGAGGGGACCGGCGGCGGCCACAATCTTGTCACAAGGCAAGAGAGTCTGGGCAAGGCTCAGCGCACGATGCGTGTGGTCATTGGTTTTGGAGGTGTAGCAGTAATGGACTATTTCAAGTGTTTGCTGGAGCTCCCGTTTGGAAAACCCGATGAAGAGATGAGACGGAAATGGCCTGGACTGTGAGTGGGTATACATAGTATTGATTCCTATCATAGCCAAGGATGCTTGACTATAACCGATTTGCTGGGCTATACCTCCCCAAATGGGGGATTGCTCGTCCAGAATTACTCAGAGGGTTTTGAGTCAAGGGGTGGGAGAACTAGCAAGCCTGGAGCTAGCAAGGGGGGACGAGTGGAGCAAATGGATGTATTGCCTCAGCGGGCAAGAACTCTTGACTTCCGCCACTCCCACGGCGGCACCGGCTTTGGATCAGCCCACAAACCTTTCTTGGTTTCTCGTGCTTCCTTCTCCAACCCTTCCAGCACCGTGTCTGCCGGCGCATACTTCCGATACCACCAACACCAACCGTCTTTGACCAGCGTATGGTTGACGTGAGTGCCATCCAGCAGGAAGACGTCTCCAAGGGTGCGTCTGTACTTGTCCTGGCCGTGGGTCTGGAGGATGACATCTCTCCCGAAAACCAACGCTGACACAGCCTGCTTCGCTCGGTTGCCGAAGGCTTGGCCTTTCTCAGGGCAGTCGATGCCGCTGAGGCGAACACGCTCAGGCTGGGTGTAGTGGAGAACTTCGATGGTGTCGCCGTCGATGACGGAAACAACGGGGCCGGTGAAACCGGCAAGAGCAGGCGCACAAGTTAGACAGAGCAGGAGGACTGCGTAAGTCACTATCCGCACGGGAAACCTGCTTCGATAGGTGCTACTCGATGAAGACCCTGCCAACGAGCTTGCGTGACGCTGCGGTGTCTTGATGTTCTGCACGTATCTGATCTCTGACATAGTGCCCCACACGATCAAGAGTAGCGTCATCGGCCACGAGAGTTTCGACTCCGTACTCTTCGTCGCGCTTCCATCGGATAATACCCGCCGCAATAAAAATGCTTTGCCGATCGGATAACATCACGGTCATCGGAAAGGACTGTCCGACACGCAGTGGAAGATCACCGGAGAACCGCCAGCCGGTCAGCGAGACGTTCCAAATAGTGCCGTGGTTTTCAGATAGACCCGCGTGATAGGTCATAGGGCAGCACAGGGGGAAGCGGCGATAGGGACGAATCGTGAAGGGCATGGAGACCTCACTAGGGAGGCGTATTGTAGGAGGGAAGCGAAGGACAGCGCAAGAGCGGGTAAGGACCTGTTTATATTCATCCCATCAAACGGGCACAGAACTACAGGAACTTAATCATGGTACCAGAAGGAAATGTGCCTCGTCGGTTCTGACCAGTCCGGTGGATGATTTCCAGTTCGGGTGGACTCGACAGCTCCATTGGTCTGAGAACGTTAGCCTTGTAATGTGTCTCCCGATATGGGGTTTCTATGACTATGAATTTCTCCAGGTCATCCACTCGGACCTGGCGTCCTTGAAACTTTTGGCAAATGCGCTGCTTGAGATCAGCATAGTCAGGCACTGCTTGAAAAAGCAGGGATTGAGTGATGTCCGTGGTATCCGAAAATTGGAACCCCCCAAGTTCATCCGCCTTCCACAGCGCAGACTTCATTTGTTTCAGCCCCTCGTAGTTGTTGGTGCCGAAGAACAAGAAATAATCAGTGCGGTTTCCATCATTGAGCATCTCGAAGGATCGCACATGCTTAATTCGAGCGGTTGCAGTGAGTTGTTTCATGTATAGGTCGTGAATGAATTGTTTCCGTTCCTGTGAGCCGGAAATTTTAATTCCGTCCCGCCATTCTGTACAGCCGAACAGTACATCGTATCGATCGGGGAGGTCAGGGTGGGCCAGGAACCGGTTTATTTCTTCATACATGAAAGTAATAAGAACTTCACAGCTCCTATTCTGCATCAGTCTGCTGATGAGCGAAAACGGTGTATGAGAGAATCCGAACGGATCAACGAAAGCGAATGTGGGTGCCAGAGTTTTCTTCTGCTCTCCGACATAATCCAGAACTTGGGTGAGGTGCTCATCAAATCTCCCATGTATACAGTTGAACTTCATGTTGGATGGTATTGATAGCGTCTCGACCTGCTGCTTAAGGACCTGATGACGATCTGACTCGGCCTCAATAAAAATGAAGACTACCTCGCTCTTGATCTTCGCGGTATGCAGAATAGCTTCCTTGAGAGCGATTATGGGTGAACCTTCCTCTCCACCGTTGTAAATGCCAGGACCTGCGAATCCGTCGATGTAGAGCACTCTACCGCTCCAGCTGGTCATAATTGGCAACCATGCCTGGAGGTAGCGTCTCAGTATGAGATGCTTTGCCCGTGTATGCTTCTCGATGTCCCAACAGGTTGTTCGTGGAGACATAGACGAAGGTTAGGCTTGGCTAACTTGTTGAAGGTGGATTAGTGGCATTTCGCTCCAATTTCGACCGTCAAGACGACGCCCACCAGATTTGGAAGTGAACCCACCCCATTGCTTGAAGAAGAATGGAACTCCTGCGCGTATGCACTGATCCCGTATCCCTCGTACCCATACCCTATCGACCTGTCGGTATCGTGGCCCACTTTCTCCTCCAACAATGACCCACGATATACCCTTCAAGGGTAGTCGAGGAATAGGGCCAACTAACGGTTCGACGGAAATGAATCGAACTGCCGCTGGAACCTTTTGCAAGTGGGCTATCCTCCAGGTGTACTCGCTACTTTCCACGGAAACTCCTTGCCAAACATTTTCCGGCCAGAGAAGTCTGGGGGCAAGCCTTTCCAGTCGTTCTGCTCTCTTCGTTAGGATTTGAAAAACATGCCAATGTGCCTTCGTCATTACATCAAAAGCCTGCCTGATGAAATCATCTGGAACAGACTCATGGAAAAGATCGCTCATACTATTCACGAAAATTTTGCGTGGACTTTTCCATTTCAGGGGTAACAGAAGTTGATCTGGATGGAGCGTGACTTCAAACCCATTGCTGTATCGCGGATTCCCCATTGCGCGAAGTCGAAAAGCTAATCGTTCCGCATAACAGTTCTTGCAGCCTGGGCTAACCTTCGAGCAACCTGTAACTGGATTCCACGTCGCATCTGTCCACTCTATGGACGACTTATCTCCCACAAGACCTCCATTGTTGTACCTTCTTGCTTGACAAGAACTTCAAAGAAATGTAACGATTCGTTACATGTAACGTTTCGTTACTCTATTCTGTACACCAATCTGCAAACCGAAGCAAGGGTCAAAAGTCTTATATGCGAGGACATGAACTCAGAAAACTCCGAGAAACGTTGGGAGTATCGCAGCGGATATTGGCGATGCAACTAGGGACTACTAGGAAAACAGTCAATTGCTACGAAACTGGTAAACATCGAGTTCCAGAGTCCGTAGCTATTGCTCTTGCCCATATCAGCTCACCAACCAAGCTGTCATTATTTGGCACAGTCGCAGCAGGACAACCTATCGAACCCTTTCCTGATACAGAAATTGTGGAAGTACCTTCTGGGATGGTGGGCCGAGGGGAGACCTTTGCTCTCCGAGTAAAAGGTGAATCCATGCGTAACGAGGGGATTCTGCCAGGAGACATCGTCGTTGTTCAGAAACAAACGAACCCACGAAACGGCCAGACTGTTATTGCCCTCATAAACAACGAAGCCACGATCAAGATCTACTATCGCAAAGCTGGGACGGTGGAATTGCATCCGGCTAATGACACCCTGAAGCCTATTCTGGTGAAGGAAACCGATGCCTTCCACATCGAGGGCATCGTGGTGGGTGTGATTCGCCATCTTGGGAGATAGGTGTCACATCGAACAGGCTGAGCCAGCATCATGGAGCGTCAGATTGTCTGCTTGTCCATCCCATCGTTTGAAATGGCACTGGCTCGTCTTCACGATCCTACCCTCCATACAAGACCGCTTGCCATTGCCCCGCTGAATACGTCCCGTGCTCTGCTCCGTGCGGTCTCCCTTGAAGCGACTCAAGACGGTCTCTATGTGGGGATGCCTCTTGAGCAGGCCAAGCGGTTGTGTCCTTCACTGCATGTCCTCTCACCGAATCCTCATCGCGTTCATACTGCGAACCAGTCCCTCCTCGGCATAGTCACACGCTACGCACCTGTCTGGGAGCCGTTCCAAGCTGGCTCGTTCGTGATGGACCTCACAGGGACCACCAGGCTGTTTGGCTCTGTCTGTGATGTAGCGGCTCAAGCACAGCAGGACATCTTGAAGCAGTATCACCTTGATGGTGTGGCAGGAGTCGGCAGTAACAAACTCGTGGCGCAGACAGCGGCGACATTGGTCGAGCCGTCTGAACTCTATGATGTCCGGCACGGATCTGAGGGAGTGTTCATGTCGCCGCTCTCAGTCAGAACGTTGCCAGGACTCCATCGACCGTGTATGCGGAAGGTACTTCAACGGCTTGATGACTTGAATCTCCTCACCTTGGGCGATGTGGCTGACAGTCCACTCGATGCACTCTCACTGGCGATAGGCGATTATGCTGGTCAGCTTTCCCGCTGGGCACAGGGGATCGATCATGCCCCCGTGCTTCATCCCGCCATTCAGCCGAGTCTTGAGGGGACCGTCGCGTTAGAGCGGGATGAGGTGGATGATCCAGTGCTGTGGGGCAAACTGCTCGATGTTTTGCAGCGGCTGTGTCGCTTACTGAGGGGTCAGCGGCGTGTGTGCAAAAGCATATCCCTCACGATCCGTTATAGCGATCAGATCGAGGTGACGAAATGCGAGCGGCTGACACAGGAAACGTGTTGGGAGATAGACCTTTCGTCGCCACTCTACATGCTCTTCCAGCGATGCTTCCGCCGTCGAGTCCGTCTCCGTTTGATGACCTTGAGCATGATCGGCTTATCTGCCTACGCCGAACAAGCATCCCTCTTCGATGACAGGCCACTCGACTCCCAGCGGAAACAGGAACGAGCGAAGAACCTGGCCGTAGCCCTGGACAAACTTCACACGCGATTCGGGGAACGGGCCATCCGGTATGGGAGGAGTCATTGAGTGGCGTCACGCTTTATTCACCTCCATACCCATTCCTCCTATTCCCCCATGCAGGGAGTCCCAACATTGGGGGCGCTCTGTCAGGCTGTAAGAGCACAAGGTCATGACACCTTCGCCCTCACCGACACGAATGGACTGTATGGGGCGATTCGCTTTCTCGACGTGGCACGGGAGAATGGACTGAAACCGATACTCGGTGCTGAACTGGTTCACAACTCTCTCCGAGCTGTTCTCCTCGCCAAAACACCGACTGGTTATGCGAACTTCTGCCGTGTACTTTCTGCGAGGCACTGTGATGAGTCCTTCGACTTCATCGAGACGGTAGCTCGTCATCGTGAAGGGTTGGTGATCCTCTCTGATTCCCTTACGGCGCTGACGGCGTGGAAGCAAGACGCGGTAGAAGACCTCTACGTTGAGCTGACGCCTGGGCCGGAGATGCACGAGGCTGTCTCAACCAGCCGACGCTTGTCACTCCCGCCAGTGGCAACAACACGGGCTTCGTTTCTTCAGCCAGCCGACTATCACGCGCATCAACTGCTTCGAGCGATTGCCGAGAACACCACCCTATCGAGACTCCGTGCCGATCAATGTTGCGCTTCATCGCACTGGTTAATGCCTGAATTGACTCTCAACAGGTACTTTCTAAATATTCCAGAAGCCCTTGATAGCACAAGGCGTGTTGCTGATGAGTGTTACACCGATTGGGACTTCAAAGAGACGATCTTCCCCTCGTTCCGTCAGCTCTCCTCAGGAGTGGCGTTCGAGACGTTACGGGAGAAAACCTATCAGGGTGCGCTGTGGCGTTATCGCACGCTGTCTGAAGTGGTGACTCAGCGGATTGAGAAGGAGCTGACCGTCATCAGAGAGAAGGGCTATGCCGACTACTTTCTTGTCGTCGATGAGATCGTGAGGCAAGCGCCTCGTACCTGTGGAAGAGGCTCAGCCGCCGCCTCCATCGTGTCGTACTGCCTGGGGATCACGCACGTCGATCCGATCCGTCACAACCTGCTCTTTGAGCGGTTCCTCAATCCTGGCCGTCACGATCCACCAGACATCGACATTGACTTCCCCTGGGATGAGAGGCCGAAGATTCTCGAATGGGTGTTTTCCCACTATGGCACACATCACGCGGCAATGGTCGCCAACCAGAACACATTGGCGACTCGTGCGGCCATGCGAGAACTGGCCAAGGTGTACGGCATTCCTGCTGGAGAGATCAGTAAAGCGCTCGGATTAATCCAGCGACGAGCCGACTTCGTGGACGTAGAGCCTGGGCAGACCATAACGACCTGGGCAACTCAGGTATGCCTGTCACTGCATCTCAGAACACCGTGGCCTGAGATTCTCTGTTGGTCAGTAAAGTTGCAGGGACATTTCAGGAATCTTGGTCTTCACCCTGGCGGGGTGGTCCTCGTCCCTGACGAGATCAGACGCTATGTGCCGGTGGAAATCTCTGCGTCCGGCTGGCCGGTGATCCAATGGGAGAAGGATCAGACGGAAGACGCCGGACTGGTCAAGATCGATCTGCTCGGCAATCGGTCTCTCGCGGTGATCCGTGATGCAATTGCTGCGATCAAACAGAACACAAGCCGAACTATCGACTATGCCACCTGGGACCCAATCAGCGACTACGCCACAAACGAGCTAATAAGACGAGGCGACACGATGGGGTGCTTTTACGTTGAGTCACCGGCCACACGGCTGCTGCTGAGGAAACTGTGGGCGGGGATGCCAGCAGCCAGACTCGTACAGGCCGATGTGTTTGAGTATCTGGTGATTGTGTCTTCGATCATCCGACCAGCCGCCAATGTGTTTGCGGATGAGTTTGTGAGGCGAGCACATGGAATGCGGTATAGGTCGCTCCATCCCATTCTTGATGAAGTCCTTGCAGAGACCCACGGCATCATGGTCTACCAAGAAGACGTGATGAAAGTGGCGGTTGCACTCGGTGGATTCTCTATCGAGGACGGTGACCAACTCCGTAAGGTGCTCAGCAAGAAGCACAAGGCACGACAGCTCCGTGACTATCGGCAACAGTTCTATGCAGGGTCATCCTCGCATGGAATAAAACCTCAAGTGATCGATCACATCTGGTCGATGATTATGAGCTTTGCAGGGTATAGCTTCTGTAAACCGCACAGTGCGAGCTATGCCCAGGTGAGTTTCAAATCTGCCTATCTCAGGGCCTATTATCCCGCCGAGTTCATCGCCGCCGTGGTGAGCAACCAGGGCGGGTACTACTCGGCCTTCGCGTATCTCTCCGAGGGCAGGCGGATGGGCCTGACGATCCTTCCACCAGACATCAACTTGAGTGAATGGGGTTATACAGGATCGAGACAAGCCGTAAGAGTTGGGCTGATGCAGATCAAATCACTTCAGGAAGACCTTGCTTCGCGCATCATTGTCGAGCGACAGACGAATGGTCCGTACCGCTCACTGCATGACATGCTAGACCGTGTGAAGCCAGAGATCGCTCAAGCGACGCTCCTCATTAAGGCCGGATGCTTCGATTCCATCACCGGAGAACTCACACGACCGGCACTACTATGGAGACTGTTCGCGTCACAAGCAGCCAAGACACCAGGCTACCTACCCATTCCAGCTGAATACTCACTCCAGCAGAAACTTCACCATGAACTTGAACTCTTCGGCTTTCCCTTGAGCTGTCATCCACTCGAACTCTTCAAGGACATCCTCGCTCGCATCCCACACATTCCTGCCAAAGACCTGGCTCAGCATGTGGGAGAACAGGTGACGGTGATCGGCTGGTTGGTTACGGAGAAAATCATCTCAACCAAGAAAGGAGAGCCAATGGAGTTCATTACCTTGGAAGATCAGACCAGCCTCTACGATGCCACGTTGTTTCCTCAGACCTATCGCCGATACTGCCACTTGCTGGCGACGAATCAGGCGTATGTTGTGACTGGGCGGGTCGAGGAACAGTTCTCAACCGTCACATTGACGGTCAGGGAGCTAAAACTCCTGGCTTCTCGTGAGGTGGGGGATCAGTTTCAAACCATTGAGGAAGTTGTCGGGTAATCGGTACACTTGTCGCTATGCCGCTCTCACCACTGATTCGCTTCGGCACTTCCACCTGGACTTACGAAGGCTGGCAAGGCCAGGTTTACAAGAAGCAGTACGCCAAGAGCGTATTTGCCAGGGAGTGCCTCGGTGAGTATTGCCAATATCAGTATAACGATGAACCGTTGTTCAGGACGGTGGGAAATGATTCAACGTTCTACCGACCTCCCACCACCAACCAACTCCGGCGGTATTTGAATCAGATCCCTGAAGACTTCGAGATGTGCTTCAAGGTTTGGGAGGAGATCACCATTCCCAGCTATGCCAAGCAGCCTCGGTATGGACCGAGAGCGGGTCAGCCTAATCCTCGGTTCCTTGATGCCAGGTTGTTCAATGAGCTGGTCCTGACTCCATACCGTGAGGCGAAGTTTGAATCGCACGCGGGACCGTTCCTGTTTGAGTTTCAACGACACGGGATGTCCACCGAGGAGTTCTGTTCACGGCTGGATGGATTCTTTGGTCAACTCCCGAAAGATTTCAGTTATGCCGTTGAGATTCGCAATGCCGGTCTTATTGGGGTTGAGTATCAGAAGGTTCTTGAAACTCATGGTGTCGCCCATGTCTATAACCATTGGTCTTACATGCCTTCGCTGGCAGAGCAGCACACACGGATGGGGAACTTCACGGCACCTTTCACAGTGTTGAGGCTCCTTACGCCGCTGAAGATTTCCTACGAAGCCGCCAAGAAACGGGCTGAACCGTACACAAAGATTGTTGGAGAGCTGCCAGAGATGAGACGAGACACGGTGGACTTAGTGAAGAAAGCTGTGGAGGAAGGGAGGAGGGCGTATGTGCTGGTCAATAATCGGTCAGAGGGGAATGCACCGTTGACGGTACAGGGACTTTCGGAGATGCTACGCAGGTAGACACGAACACACTCGCATACTACTGCCCTTTACTACTGGCGAAATCCTTCTTCAGGTTTGGAAGGTGACCCATGATCCTTCGTATCAATTCTACCCCTGTGTGACTGAGCCTCAGACATAGCACACGATCATCATGGTGTGCGCGTCGATTGGTCACCCAGCGCTTCTGCACCAAGTCTTTGACTACCTCACCCAACGTCGGCGATTTCACACCGAGTCCGGTAGCCACGTCCTTGAGTTTGGCTGTTTCGTGACGATGGATAAACAGGAGTACGCCAGCTTGAAGCGGGGTCACGCGGAGCGGCTCCAGGCTTCGTCTGAATTGGCCGTGCCACTGCAACACCAGTTCTAAATGCGTAGGTTGATTCTTCATCGAGGAGGCGCATTATAAGAGGATTGCAAACTACGGCGCAATCACGCCTTGGAGTGAAGGTCGAGGGAACGGTGGCTCCCACTCTTCCTTTACATATCCCCGTCTACCCTGGCCCATCCCTTGCCATCGATGCCTGGTTCTGTGAACTGCCTGTGCTCGTCGCGCGCCCGGGTATGCCCTCGCGGGTGAGTTCGGTTTCTCCACAGGTCGGACTCCCGCTGACCTGCGCGCTCATGCCATCCACGGCAGTGTCCACCAAATGCCCACGGCCGGGTCAAAATGGGTCGAGACCAACCGGAATCGATCGGATAAATGCGCATGACATTTGAGCGGGAATATGGCTACTGGAGCCAACTGGCGGTGATTTATCGCGAGAAGTTAGAGGAGTGTCTGGAGGCCTTGGAACGGCTTACAAAACCGCTGCTCTGCCGATTGAGCTACGCCAGCATACGAAAGAAATTAACGGGTTAGGGTGATAGGTGTCAAGGTCGATTCGTGTTTTATGCCCAAACCGTGCTCATGAAGTTGTTAAAAAGCCTCACGCAGATCCGTCTCGCCCACGAGGTTGTAGCGATCGAGCATCGATCGAGTCTTGTGGCCCGTGATCTTCATCGCTACAGTCTCAGCAACGCCTGAACGGACCAGATTCTTCACGGCCGTCCATTGGAGATCGTGGCGAATCATCCCTGGTACTCCGGCTTGGTGGCACGGCACATCCCACGCTTTTCGGAAGTTCCGAAGTGGTTGTCCGTAGAACCGCCCCTTGCGGGGAAATAGGAAAGAGATGGGGGAGGACGTGCTGAGGTGTTGTTGCTATCGTTTGATCTCGCCTCAGTTGGCGTAAGAGCAAGGTCTCAGGTTCTGGGGTGAGGTAGACCGTCCGTTCCCGTTCTTTGTTTATCCTGGATCGAGCCGTAAGGTTCTTGCCTCGAGTCGACTTGTGTCAAGATCCAGGCTAGATGCCAGAATTTATCCCTTAAGCGGGTTCATAGGAGACATGCGACGAGTCCTGAGGCGAATACGTTGAGCGGCCGAATCTTGACGCGTACCGGGCTGTAGGCGGGGCGTCCGGTGCGGTGTTGGGAACGGGAGGAGACCAGTGGGTCAGACTGGTATCGGGAATGGGCTCCGAGATGGGGTTTGAATATCACGCGTGTGGCTTCTATCCTCGTTTGATCAAAGAATTGGACTTAGACTTTTGCATAGCCTCCGAAATGTACTGGACAGAGTATCCTCAGATATCTAGGGGAACCCCATTGGAATCACATTTCCGTCCAGGTCCGATCTCGCTGCAGGCACATTACGAAAGATTTTTCTCTTCGACGGTGACGTCCCAATGCTTCGAAATCTGAATGCGCTTGCCGGGGTTCTGGAGAATCTTCTTGATCACTTTGGCGTCCATGAATCGCCGCAATTCCTCAAGGGACATGTGATCAGCTAAGAACTCCTCATGCATGATCAAGAGCCAGGACAACTTGCAATCACCCTGATGAAAGGTAAATGTCGGTCTGACTTTCTGATTGAATGTCACGTCTCTGAATTGTGTTTCGAGACATGCCTGTATGGTCTGAAGCTTCATGGGATCCATTTCGCATTGACTATGGTTCATACTGCCTCCATCTCCGGTTTGAGGCCACAGCGTGTGCTGTAGTTCCTCTTGGTCGAGAGCTCCCTGTTGAGTCCTGTGGCACGGTTACGCGGCTAGCGGTTCGATGTCCTCGTGTCCCCATAACACACCAAAGACTTCTTGAGTCGACATGGTCTGAGGGCTCACCTGTACTGGTCTGACATGCAACTGACGATGCTGCTGCCATACGGCGTCATCTCGGTGCCCACAATTAAAACAGTGCCAGCTAAAGCTCCACATCTCGCCATAGCCCCCTTCCATATCAATCATGTGCTCTTCCAGCATCAACCCTTGGCACCGTGTACAAGTGGTCATCACAGCCTCCATGTGGTGAGTGCATTGCGGCTGAGTTAACGGTATCAGGGACGCCGATTCGAACCAGACCCGAATGAAGTACATCGAAAGAGGGGGAAGGAGTCACAGCGGGGCAGCGCTCAGGCTCAAAAGGCTTCTGCTCAGACTTTCACCAGAATAACGAGGAATGCTCGATAACCCAAAGGCGGTTTCTCCATTGGATCCCGAAAGGCCGTCGCTGCTTACTGTGCTTGTAGTTGTGTCTGGGAGTCACCTTAGACCTCACGCACCCCCCGCCAGCTAAGATGACAAAAGGAAACCGCTTGTAACCATTGAAGATTCCAAGGGGCTCTGGTTCTCTTGTTGGCTTATAAAATCGCTGCTCTGCCGATTGAGCCATGCCAGCATGCGGTTTCGACATCCTCGAAATCCGGATGGTCTTTCAATCTATTTGTCCGCGATCTGCCATGCTTATCGGTCGATATCGATTGGATATATCTGCCGGTGCAGGATAGGACGACTAGCTTGGCTCCTGTCGGTATGGCACCTGATCGCGTCGTGGCGGCGTCTGATCGTCAGCATCCACACGATTTGTTTGACGTGCAAGAATTGTTGAGAAATGAGGGAGTCGCTGGAAGTGTTCCTCGTCTATTTGGTGAGCAGAGACCGAGCGATTGCCGACGTGCTAGCTTCAAACCCTCAACTGCTTGCGACCGCGTTTGAAGAACAGTTCTGTGGGATGACCTTCATACCGGTCACGGTGCAGGAATTGGACGAGACACGTTCTTCTATGATTTCCCTCATTCACTCCCGGCTCTCGGAACGACACAAAGAGTTCTTGCCTGGGTTCAAATGTGGAGAACCGAATTGGGCCCTGTTGCATGTGCCCGGTGTGGTGAAGCTGTCGGCGGTTCAGTGGAAGCAAATGAATATCGCCAGAATGGCTTCCGAGAAACGTCATCAGGCGGTTGAACGCCTTCAACGGGTTTTGTGCAGGTAGTCGATGACCGAACACTCCCTTCTCAGAATCCCCAAACTGGGGGTGGGTCGTGCGCTGTGAGTTGTGTCTCGATGTTCGATCACCGTCCGCTCCTCCGGCCCTCGTCGTAGTAATTGATATCGCTTGCAATGAGTGCCTTGGGCCATTATTCTAAGCCCGCCACGCATTTCGCATTCCACATTTTATGAGTATGAACCCAGTTAACGTACTGATTGTCGACGATGATGCGGCCGTCCGCGCGATTCTGCAGGAGGTGCTGCTGCACGAGGGCTATGGGGTTTCCCTAGCCGAGGACGGCAACGCGGCGATTCAGGTTGCCAAAGAGTCGGTCGTCCATATCGTGATCACGGACTTGCAGTTGCCCGATATCGATGGGATGGAGATCATCGATCGTCTGGCCAAGCAGGATGCCAAGATTATTCCCATCATGATGACCGGGTTCGGGACGATTGAAACCGCGGTGCGAGCCATGAAGTCCGGGGCCTTTGAGTTCATTACCAAACCCTTTGATCTCGAGACGGTTGCGGTCGTGGTGCGAAAGGCGGCGGAGTTTTATCGGCTGCGACAGGAAAACCACCTGCTGCGGAAAGCCGTCCGTGAGCAGTATCGATTGGAGCAGTTGGTCGGTGTCAGTGAGCCGATGCAACAGGTGTTGGAGTTCGTGCAAAAGGTCGCCGACAGCGACAGCACGGTCATGATCCAAGGGGAAAGCGGCACCGGCAAAGAGTTGGTTGCCCGGATGCTTCACTTCAACAGTCTGCGAAGGGACCGCCCGCTGGTTCCGGTCAACTGCGGGGCTATTCCTGAAAACCTGCTGGAATCGGAACTCTTTGGACACGAAAAGGGTGCGTTCACCGGCGCCACTCACTCGAGGATGGGTCGGTTTGAATTGGCAAACGGCGGGACGATCTTTCTTGATGAAATTGGTGAGATGAGCCTCCCCTTGCAGGTCAAGCTCCTGCGGGTGTTGCAGGAACGGGAGTTTGAACGAGTCGGAGGCAATCGCACGATTCATGTGGATGTGCGTATTATCGCGGCGACGAATCTGGATTTAGAGCTGCAGGTGGAGGAACGGCGATTTCGGAAGGATCTTTTCTATCGTCTCAACGTCATTCCCATCATGATTCCTCCTCTTCGAGAACGCCGAAGCGATATCCCGCTGCTCATTGAGCATTTCCTGGCGCGGTTCAATCAGAGCAAGCATACGGATGTGTCGGGCTTTTCGTCTGAGGCGCTGCAGTTCTTGATTGAGTACGACTGGCCCGGTAACATTCGTGAGCTGGAGAACATGATCGAGCGATTGGTTGTTCTGAAAAAACAGGGGACGCTGGGTGTCGAGGACTTGCCTCAAAAATTCGGTCGCCGGTCGATGACGCCTGAATTCAAGGAACAGTTCATCCGGTTCAACGACGATGGGATCAATCTGTCGAGAGAGGTGGAACAGTACGAAAAGCATCTCATCATGGAAGCGTTGCGCAAGGCGAATGGGGTTACGTCCAGAGCCGCGCAGTTGCTTCACTTGAATCGAACCACGTTGGTTGAAAAGCTAAAACGCAAGGGAGTTGATCCACGCTCCCATGTGGAAACTCTTCCGCTCTGGCCCCGCGTATCCAGTCAAAAGATTGACGACCTTCCGACCTAGTCGATGCCAGTCCTGACGCGATTCGGGCAGATTCTCAATTCCTCGCGATAACTCTCCTGATTTTCCTCAAGTTTTTGATTGAGGCGAAGGGCATGAGCCTTGCTGATGTCTTCCCGCTGTGAATCTATGCCGTCTTCCATATGTCGGAGTGATGCTCCTGATTGCCGTCTGGGCAGCCGGGCCTCCGGTGGTCATTGGACAGGCCCTTCCCTCGGGGAAGAGTTCCGGAATGCCCGTCGGTGGACGGCCGGCCGCAGTGAAAAGCCAAGCACCGGTCGAACGGCTTGCCCTGCTCTTGCCGGACGATGGCCCACGTCTGGAAGGTCAGTCGACCGGGATCGATGGGTTGGCTTGGCAGGAGGGGCAATCTGCGTACAGGAAGCAAGCGTGGGTGGAGGCTCAACGATTCTTTGCAAAGATTGTCACGGACCACCCTGAAAGCCCGCTTGTGCCGTCGGCCAAAGCATTTCTTATTGAGTTGGCCCTTCGTGAGGACTCATCAGGCCAAGGTCGCTCGTTGGGAATCCAGGAGTACAAAAAACTCGTGCGAGATCATCCGCAGTCGATCAATGCCCGGAGAGCAGAGTGGCGGATTGGCGATCTCTACTTTGATCAAGGTTGGTATCAAGAAGCCCAGGTGTTCTATGAGCAAGCGATGGCGCATGCCGAGAGCCGTCACTTCGATGGTCCACGATCGTTGCTCGGTCTGGGCTATGCGTCTATGGCGATGGGGAAGTGGAGCGAGGCGGAGCATGCGTTTTCAAACGTGCGCACACGGACGGAGCATGAGCCGCTGTTGCAAGGTGCCACGCTGGGGCTCGCCCATGCCTTATATCGGCAACAGCGATATTCCGACGCCCAACCGCTCTTTGACCTCGCCTATCGACGGTGGCCGCGTTTGGTCAAGGCGGATCCGCTTGCGATTCACCGATTTGCCGTGACGGAAATCCGGCTCCAGCATGAGGCCTCCGCAAGGGAGTTGCTCCTGTTGCTGTATAACCTCTATCCCCGCTATGAGCATACGCCCGCGGCGCTGTTACAGCTCGCCGAGAGCCTGCGGGCCGGCGCGAACCAGCGACTCGCAGAGTTTGTCTACGCCCTTCTTCCGGCGCTCTATCCCTATAGCCTGCCGGCCACGACGGCCAAGCTCCGCTTAGCGGCTCAGCAGACGGAGACGATGCAGACCAGCGACATCGAGTCACTGAGGCGGACCGTCAGTGCCATGATGCACGATGTCCCCGTTCCGTTTCAGAACGCCGCATCGTACCGAACACTGTTGGAAGACATTGCCACGCGAGAAACGGCAAACCCAGCCGGGAGCGAGGCACTCTTTTATCTGGCGAAGGCCGCAGAGCAGCGTCATGACATGAACCAGGCGATTGGTCTCTACCGGGAGCTCACGCTGAAAACGGCCGAAGTGAACGATCCCTGGGCGGCGAAGGCGGTAGACCGCCTGACCGCGCTGCTGACTCCATGGATTGAAGCAGCCATCGCCTCGCAGGATGATCTGACGGTGGTCAGTCTGTTCCATCGGCATGGAGCTGTGGCCAGGAAACGTTATGCGCGATCGCCCCTCTTGCTGCAGATTGCTGACGCGCATCGTCGGCTGGGATTCGCGGCAGAAGGGAGCAGTCTTTACCAGCAGGTGATTAAGATGCACAACGATCCGGCGTTGATCGAGCCGGCCTTGATCGGGCTTGGCAAAATCTATCTGGATCAGCGCGACCCCGATGCGGCGCGAAAGGTGTTCGAGCGATACCGCTTTCAGTTTCCGCTTGGAGCCTACGAAGGGGAAGTCGTGCTGTTGTTGGTGCAGACCATGCGGCAGCAGCGAGACATGCAGGGCCTTCTCCATCTGTGCCGCACGTGGCTGCTGCGCCATCCCAGTCATCGGGAGCGCCCCGCGATGTACCTCGAGCTCGCCAAGACGTTGGGCGAGCTGGAGAAGCTCGAAGAGTCGGCCCTCGCCTATGAAGAAGGTCTCAAAGCTGGGGCGGTCGCGTCCTCCGATACGCTGTCGGCGTATGCCGATACATTGTCGCGGCTGAATCGGCACGAACGAGCGATCGCGGTGTATCAGTTGGTGCTGGAGAAGAAGCCCAACGTGCGCCAAGCTGAATGGGCTCGCCTGCAAACGGCACAGCATTGGACTGCACTGAAACAATACGATCGCGCCACGGTGGCGTTGGCGGAACTCGGCCGCGCGGATGACGAGATGGTCAACCGGCTCTCGGCATCGCTCAAGGGGGTTGCGCAGACAGTCCGGCATTCAGGAAAAGCGGAGGGGCTATGACCAGCTTGACGACGAATCAGGACGAACGGGCCCTCTTGCAGGCCGCGTTTCAGAGTTTCGACGAGGCTGCGCACACGTTACAGCAATCCTACAGCGCACTCACGGCACGGGTGGAGGAGATGGATGCCGAACTCGCGCAGAGCAACGATGCGCTTCGGCGACAGCTTGTCGACAACGAAGCCATGCGCGTGCGCTTGGATGGAATTCTTGAGTCGTTGTCGACGGGGGTGGTGGTGGTGGACGAATGCGGGATCATCACTCGTAGTAATCGCGCCGCGGAGCAGCTCCTTGGGGCAAGCGATGTGGAACTGCGAAGTCATCGCATCCCGGAGGTCTTAGCAGGTCGAGGTCTCACCGTGTCTGACCGCCCACAACGCATCGGACAGCGCGTGGTGTCCATCAGCCAGGTCCCGCTTCGAAACGACTCCGGTGATGATTCCGGGCAGCTTGTGCTGCTACAGGACATCACCCGGGTCTATCACCTCGAAGAGCAATTGCAACGAAAGGATCGGCTGGCCGCGATGGGCGAGTTGATCGGTCGGATCGCGCATGAGATCCGCAATCCATTGGGCAGTGTGGAGCTCTTTGCGTCTCTGCTGCAGCGAGACCTCGACGTGCGTGAACCCACGCAGCGGTACGCGCAGCAGATCTCGCAGGCTGTTCGGTTGATGGATGGTCTTTTAGCGAATCTGCTGCTGTACATGCGCCCGGTGCACTTGACCCGCGCGTGGCATGACACCGAATCCTTACTCAACGACTCGATCGAATTGGCCGCTCATGCGATTGCCAAAGCACCCGTGAATATCCGGATCGACATCAGCCGAGAGGTGCCATTGTTGTGGTGTCACGATGGACAGTTGAAACAGGTGGTTGTGAACTTGGTCGTCAATGCCGTACAGGCGATGCCGAACGGAGGCGTGTTAGAAATCAGTCTCTCCCGGGAGCCGCTTGAGACGCTGGGCTCATCCGCAGTGCGACTGACCGTCCGTGACTCCGGTGTTGGGATCGATCCGGCGCATCGCTCTCGCCTGTTCGACCCATTTTTTACGACGAAAGACGAGGGCACCGGACTGGGACTCGCCATCGTGCATTCCATTGTCGACGCCCACCATGGACGGATCGACGTCGAGAGCACGGTGGGACAGGGTACGGCTTGTTCAATCATACTTCCTCATCCCTCGGTAGCCGGGGCGGGGAGTGCCAAGACCGGCCCCAGCTGCGAAGAGCGCGATGTCAATGACGCCGAGCGAGCGGTGCGAGAGGTCATCCTCATGGAGGATTCATCTTATGATTGACCGTGAGAAGCAGGTCCCGACGGCGGAAACCGGTGAGGAACAGGAGCGGATTCTGGTCGTCGACGACGATCCGTCGATGCGTATCGCCTTGATGGAAACCATCAAGCGACTCGGCTATGCCGTGCAGGGAGCGGTTGACGGGACGGAAGCATTGGAGCGGATCACAAAGTTTCGTCCTTGGCTGGTCTTGACTGATTTGCGTATGCCGCGCCTCACTGGTCTTGAGCTGATCAAGGAGATGAAGGCACGAGCCCCTCAGACGGCGATTGTCCTCATGACGGCCTATGGGACGGTTGAAACCGCGGTGGAAGCCATGAAGCTGGGGGCCAGCGAGTATCTGCTGAAACCATTTTCCATGGATGTACTGGAACGGGCGATCACCAATCTCAAGGTAGGCCGTGAGGAAGGAGTCGGACTTGGCCAGCCGATTCATCAGGTGGAACACCGCGCGTTGCTCAGCCAGGATCCGGGAATGGTGAGACTCCTGAGCACGATTGAAGGAGTGGCCTCCAGTCAGGCCACCGTCCTGATTC
>CABVSA010000029.1 GCA_902500805.1 uncultured Nitrospira sp.
CCACCCCGGCTGCGACGCGCCCACTCTGCCCTAAAAACTCTCGCCGCGATGGGCCTGCATCCTCGGCAGACCCGTTTACTTCGTTGACGTGCTTCAAGTCCGGTGGTGTTTTCTTCTCCATGGTGCATCACTCCTTTTCGTATGTGATGAGGTGCAACTTTCCAGTCGATGCGGTTTTAAGCTACTACTTATCTCTGAACAGATCGACCGCCTGGTTTTTCCAACTACCCGAGTGACACTCTTACCCATTCTTCATGCATCGGTAGCCGTCGTGACATCTCCCTTCAACTTGTTCCTTCTTGGATACTGCGCGAATCATTCTGCCCATACTGTGGCGCGCACCATCTCACAACCAGTGCTGTCGATCTATCGGGGAAATCCTGAAAGAATGTCGGGAGATCCCCGAGTGAGAGCGATCGAGTTACGAGAACTCGCATTTGAAGGCCTCGCCTCGAAGGGCGAGGTTTTTCACTGAAAGAACGATGGAAATCGGATGAATGGGGGAAGCACGAATCCAGCGGGAGTTTCCCGTCTGTGAAGGCAAGGGTGAGAGCAGAGTCCTGCGAAGCAGGACGAACCTCGCTCGTCCTCAATTAACAACCATGCTGTAAAGGCATGGGAATCTAGGCTGCAAAATTTCGCGAGTGGGCCAACCAACCCTTCGGGCCGTTCACCCACTTCTGCACCATTTCAACAGATTACTTGAAGCGCCCACCTGAAACGCCTGTCGGAGGTATTCTTCATTCGCATGCATCGGCATGCAATAGCACGTGCCGGGGCGGCGATTCTTTGATACTCCGTGCGGTCGCATCGAGTCCGTTGGGTAACCTTCCCTTCACTGGGAGAAACTATTTCCAGAGTAAAAACTTCGTAATCAATCTCTGGATATAGATCCAGGATTGAAAATGAGAAAACGACGCCGCAAACACAATTGCTTGCGGCGTCGCTATTACTGATACATGAATCGGCTATCGGTCCTTCCCTAGAGTAGGGCCGCCATAGCGTGTCCTCCTTGTACTATGTGCCTGGGGCATTTTCCCGATCCACCGCGACATACGCGCCTGGCGAAGCGATCGTTTTCACCGACACCAGTGAGGTCTGTGCGGGCAGAACATGCTCGCCGGTCTTGTCCGTGGACAGGCAGAGCGAGCAGATGTAGCCCGCGTGAACGGCAGCCTTGATCATGTCCGGTCTCTCGTAATCATGATGGCAGACATGGCATTTTAAGTGCTCACCGGACGGGTTGCCGTACTGGTCGAACATCGGCAGAGCGATGCCGTCGTCGGTGCGTCGCAGATAGTACTTGCCATTTGTAGCGATGGCGATGATCGGTGGGAGCACCAGCCCAAGGACGATTGCGACCAGCGGTGAGTACGGTCGCAACGTTTCACCGAGTCCGCCGAAGAAGGCGATGACGGACAAGCCTGCGGCGATCAACATCGACCCAAAGCCCACAGGATTGAAGTCGTACAGCATCCCGCGACGGAACTCCGGCGTCTTTGGTGAAAGCTTCAGCAGGTATTTGTTGAAGACAATGTCCGAGGCCACCACCACGACCCAGGCCATACCGCAGTTGGCGTAGAACCCGAGGATGGTGTTCAGGAAGTCGAACATGTTCGCTTCCATCAGGATCAGCGCGATCGTGAGATTCACCCCCAGAAACACGATGCGGCCCGGATAGTGCTTGGTCACGCGGGTAAACGCGTTCGTCCAGGCCAGCGAGCCCGAATACGCATTGGTCACGTTGATCTTGATTTGGCTGATCACGACGAGCACGACGGCCAGCGTCATCGCGAGCCAGCCAGGCAGGAAGTTTTGGTAGATCTCTAGGAACTGGTGCACCGGCTGATTGGCAATGCCGGTGCTGCCCACGACATTGGTGATCAGATACACAGCCAGGAACAGCCCGACGACCTGTTTGATGGCGCCGAAGAACACCCAGCCCGGCCCGGCCAGAATCAGCCAGGTCCACCAGGTGCGCTTGTTCTCTGGGGTCATCGGCGGCATGAAGCGCAGGTAGTCGTTCTGTTCGGCAATCTGCGCAATGAGCGACAAGCAGACGCCTGCAGCCAACAATGTCGAGCCGAGGTCGAAACCGGCCTTACCGCTCTCACCGGCGTAGGCAAAGAACTGGCCGACCGACTCCGGGTGACTGACGACCAGATAGACGAACGGCGCGACCATCAGAATGAGCCACAGGGGAGTCGTCCAGACCTGCAGCGTTGAAAGCACTCTCATACCATAGATCACCAGCGGGAAGATGATGAGCGTCGATACGGCGTACCCCATCCATAGCGGGATGCCAAGCCCCAGTTCGAGTCCCTGGGCCATGATGGAGCCCTCAAGCGCGAAGAAGATAAAGGTAAACGTCGCGAAGATCACGTTGGTGACGACCGAGCCGTAATAGCCGAACCCGCTGCCGCGCGTGACAAGGTCAAGGTCGATGTTGTACCGCGCCGAGTAGTAGGCGACGGGAAAGCCGGTGACAAGGATGACAATCGCGAAGATGAGAATCCCCCACAGCGCGTTCGTCGTACCGTACGAGATACCGACGTTGGCGCCGATGGCGAAGTCGGCAAGGTAGGCGATGCCGCCGAGTGCCGAAATGCCGACGACTCCCGTCGACCACTTGCGGTAGCTACGCGGCGCGAACCGCAGCGTGTAGTCCTCCATGGTTTCCTTGCTGGCCGTCATGGTGTCGAGGTCTGCCTCGTCCATTTCTCGCTCTCTGGTGACTTTCTGTGTTACTGGTTGCAAAGTGAAACCCTCCTTGTTGCTGTTATGTGACGACTGTGATGTAAACGTGAGCGCGCGGATCGCGGCGTCGACGGTGCCCACCGGAGTGGCACCTCTTGGTTCGTCGTAAGATGCCGCCCGCAAAGGTGGTGCTCCTGCTCGACTCTGATGCATCAGCAGCCAGAGAAATACCTTCTATGGATCTGTTCCTTCTGGATGCTGTGCGAATCATTCCACCCATGTTGTGGCGCGCAACATCTCACAACCATGGCCGTCGCAACTATCGGAGAAATCCTGAAAGAATGAGAGGAGATCCCCGATGAAGATCACTGAGGATCAGAAAAAATCTGGAAATCAAATGAATCGGCTAACGGACGCGCCTCTTTCCCCTAGCGCACACAATAATGAGGTTGAGGCCACCAGAGAGTCCGATAACGTGGCTGGCGCACAAGAACTTTCTCTCCGCAACTACGACGAACGCCGGGCAGTGGCTCGACTCAGAATGCCGTACTGCAGAATACTGAGAAGATCCGTCGGAAGGATGGCCTAACGCTTAAAGGTGGCCACAGCCTCTTCTTCCGTGTTGCACAACTGAATACTTTCTCCATAGACGCGGTTCAGCAGGTTGAACCCGCTGGCATCGAGCGCCTCTTTGACCATTCCCTTCGCAGCGGCGATCTTCATCTCTCCTTGAACGTTGTTGAGCTGCTTGCAAGCCAGAATCAGGACCCGGATGCCGCCGCTGCTGATATAGTCCACATCAGCCAGGTTGATCACGACCTTTTTCGCACCGGAGTCCACAATATTTTTCATCTCCCGATATCCTTGTTCGGCCGTGGTGGCGGAGAGGCTGCCCTGCATCTTGACGAGGATGACGCCAGCCTGCTCGTGAGAGGTGACCGTCAATGTGTGTCTGGTTCCTTGATCCATAGATTACGCTCCTTTCCTCTTTTAATGATTGCACCTCCGTCCTTGTATAATCCAAACTTCTCAACAACCCGACGGAACCTCTTTCCCTGTTCTTCTTCGAAACACTTGTCCTCTTGGAGCCTGCGCAACGGCGCCCACCATGGCGTCAGGGTTCTTCCTTCTCGGTGCAGAGATAACGGATACGTTACCCTGAGTACGCAACATGCCAGAAGCTCAGAAGAGAGACGTATCGGGGAAACCCTGAAAAGAAGGCAGAAAGCCCCCGGGGAGAACATAGGAGCTCATCGAACGATACGGAGAGAGAGACCGAAGCGGGTTACAAATCTGGTTGGATCAGTCCAACTCGCATCGCGAATCGAACCAACCCCGGCACATCGTGAATTTCAAGCCGTTCCATCAATTGACTTCTGTGTGTTTCGACGGTTTTCACGCTCAGGTTCAGGCGATACGCGATGTCTTTCGTGGTTTGGCCTTCCGCGATCAATTGTAAAATCTCGCGCTGGCGCCCGCTCAGTCTGGCCAACGGACTGGACGGCGCTCCGGACTTATTTCGATAGGCCTCCACAGCGTACTTGGCAACGGCGGGGGTCAAATAGGTTTCGCCACGACTCACTGTTTTGATCGCCAATTCCAATTCTGCCAACTCAGCCCCTTTCAATAGGTACCCTGACGCGCCGACCTGCAACGCTTGGCTGAGGTATTCTTCGTTGGCATACATCGACAACAGGATCACGCGCGTGGTCGACGATTCCTTGACAATCCGGGACGTTGCATCGAGTCCGTTCAAGCCCGGCATGGCAATATCCATCAGGACGAGATCCGGAGCCTCCATTTGCACAAACTTGACGGCTTCCAACCCATCCCCCATATCCGCGACAACTTGAATGCCTTCGACTTTTTGTAGAAGGGCCTTCATACCGGCCCTCACCAAGGCATGATCTTCCACGATGAGAAGCCGGATATGGCTCATGGCAATATGACCTCCGTCGGTACGTCCGGCTTGATCAGCTCTTGTTCGGCAAGCGAGAAACTCAGTGCAAGCCTGGTCCCTTCACCCGGCGCTGACGAGATCACCAAGCTCCCGCCAGCCAGCCGTGCACGCTCTTCCATACCGAGCAACCCGATGCTCGCTCCGCTCTGTGCCCGTCTTCGTGCCAATATCACATCGAATCCGACACCATCGTCTTGGATGACGAGAGTGACATCCCCACCTTGCCGGCGCAGCGTCAGATCGATCACCTTCGCCTGCGAGTACTTCGCGATGTTGGTGAGTGCCTCCTGCGCGACCCGGAAACAGGTGACCTCCATGGGAATTGGAATTCTCCCGTCCATTCCCTCGACCGCGAGCGAAAGGATCCATCCATTTCGCGCCGCCTGCCGGTTGGCATACCATCGAAGTGCCGGAACCAATCCCAGATCGTCAAGAATCGATGGCCGCAGATCAAGCGCCAGCGTGCGTACTTGAGTCAGCAATTGGTCCACCAGCTCAAGGCTATCCGTGAGAGGGCTGAAACGGGCATCCCTGACCTCGCCATGCTGGATATCTTGCAAGTCAATTTTCAGCGCCGTCAGCAACTGTCCGACCTCGTCATGCAGGTCACGCGCAAGTCGGCTTCGCTCCTCTTCCTGCACTTGCATCAGTTGGCTGGAAAGTATTCGCAGGGAATGGTTGGCGGCGCTTAATTCGGCAGTACGCTCGAGCACCTTCATTTCAAGCGCTTCATGTGCCTGTTTCAGGAGCGTCTCCCCGCGTTTCCGCTCGCTGATATCGCGAATAACTTGCGATACCCCTAGAAACTGACCGACCGCGTCCTTGAGCGGCGATAAGGTGACCGACACATCGATATATCGGCCGTCCTTGCTCAACCGTACGGCATCATAGTTTTGGATATCATGCGTTCCCCGCGCAGTGGCCAACTCCCAGGCTCTGTCCCGAGACAGATGGCTAGGAATAATCGTGAGGATCGAGCGGCCAATCATCTCGTTGGCCGTATACCCAAAGATATGCCCTGCACCTCCATTCCACGTCGTGACGAATCCGTCAGGGGTCACGCTCAAAATGGCATCGCTGCTGCTCTCCATGATGGCCCCCAGTCGTCTGGTGGCATCGTCAAGTTTCGCTTTCCTCGCTCGCGCCACGAGCCACGCCGCAATCCATAGAAAAGCGATGCCCACAACACGATTGAAACCGGCAATATCCACCGAGATGACTGGAGGTGAGAGCGTGTGTCCCAGGTACGCGAGGACAGTTCCGATGGCCGCAATAAGATACGGGGCAATCGGCCACTCAATCCAGAGGGTCAAGATCGCGCTGAAGACATCCCCGACAACCCAGATCGCATATCCCCATGGCATGAATACGTCCAGTAGGAACGTCCCGGCTAGGATCAGCGGAATCAGTGCACGGGCATAATTACCGTTCATCACATACCCGCTCTGCAAGAACACGGCAGACTATCAATCATAGACACCTGTCTGTCGAAGCAGCACCTACCTCTCCCGCTAACTTCCATATGATACTCCACTACCAGGACCGGGATCGAGACTGAGAAGAGGGATTCATAGAGAAAGAACGGGCTAGCTGGTGACTTCGGCTGTTTGGCGATTGACGACCCAGACACCGGCAAGAATGAGACAGATTCCAAGAATTTCAATCACACCAACAGCTTCCCCTAAGATCAGGGCAGACAGCCCAATCGCCGCCACCGGGGTCAGATTCCCCAACACCGAGGCCCGTGACGGACCGACACCTTTCACGCCGAACAACCAGGCCTGTTGCGCGACCGCCGTCGCAAAGACGACAAGATAGCCAAGCGCCAGCCAATCGGAGGTGGTGACCGATCCTATTCCGGCGTTCATCATTTTTTGATCTGTCCATAACAATGGAATCTGAAGGACCGTAGCCACCATCAAAGTCGTCCAGTTAACCGTCAAGGCCGAGATGCGCTCCATAATCGTGCGGCTCCCGATGCTGTAGAGCGCCCAGCTGACCACTCCAAGAAACACGAGCGTACTGCCCAGCAACGGCTGATCGCCGGCCGCCTGAAAACCCGCCACGGAGACCACCCCAACGCCTGCAAAGGAGAGCAACGCGCCAGCCCAGACTGCGCGCAACGGCACATCCTTGATCAACAGAGCCGACAGCACGGACGTCACCACCGGACTCGATCCGATGATCACCCCACCGACAGCACCGCTTACATAATTCAGGCCCATGAGGATGAGCAGGTGGTTGCCCAACACACCGAGTCCCAGCAGGCCGAGCAGCCGGACATCGGCACGGCTCAATCTCACGGCACCACCTTCCTTCGACCACCAAGTCGCCAGGAGAATTGCCAGCCCTCCGATATCACGGAGGACCGAGGCTTCGACTGCGGAAAACGACGTCAGGGCCATCTTCTGCGCGACGATCGACCCACCCCAGAGGACTGCCGCAAGGACGATCGAACCATAGGCCATGGTTGTGGAAGATTGGGACATGGTCATTGGGATACCGTCGTTGGATCCTCCCCGTCAAGCAGTATTGTACCGACCGCTCCATTGACTTGACGGTATTTACGTTTGTGAGTAGCCTGCGTCTAAGGAACATAGCCGATCAACAGGGAGGGTGTTCATGATCTGGAAACAAGGTCGACAGGGGTGGGTTGGACTGCTGATCAGTACGTCGCTGCTCCTCGCAGGCTGTACGACGGCGCTTGTCCGAGATGACGTCAGGTATCCGAAAACCGGAGCCCATTGCTCAGGCTCTCAAGGTGTCGATGATTCCTCCATCGCCGTACTGCCGGTCCCCGTCGTCGCCTTTGTCGTGCCTCATGCCAACCTCCATGACATCAAGGCCGACGACTATCTGAAGCGATGTGGCGATTCAACCAAGTTGATCAACCGGAAGGTCGAGGTGAACCGTACGGCTTGTATCCCGGCTGGATTGACTCGTATCATCACCCTCGGCATTTGGCAATGGTGTCCGGCCAACATCTCGTGGGAAGCGGATGTGAAATCCTGACCCATCCCCTATGCTCCTCCATGCTGTCGATCATTGGTCTGCCTGAGTTCAACAAAGAGAGCGAGCCTGGGACGTACTGTTCAAGACACGCCACGGACCTCTTCGTCGGATTTGGCAGTCCTGCCCTGAGCCCATCGATGTGCTCACCTCAAGGATTGGATAGCACACAAAAGGAGCACTCCAGAAGAAAGCACGGGAGCAACCGAGCACTGGTGCATCAGAATTTGGTACCATAGGCGCATGACCGACGCGATGAATCGCCAGAATTGGATCCGATCACTCGTCCTTGTGATGCTTGTCCTGCTCCTCGGGATCGGGTTAGCCTCGTGGAAATATGGGGCGCTGCAAACCGAACAGGCCGCATCCGCGAACCAGCCGGAGCCGAGCGAGTCAATCACCGTCGCCATCGCACGAACGATCGACCATCGACCGAACACCACGTCGATCGGAACCGTCCTGGCGCTTCGCTCGATTTCGCTGAAGAACGAGTTAGCCGGCACAGTGCGCGAAGTCCGCCTCACCCCAGGACAAATCGTGGAAGCCGGAACCCTGCTGGTAGCCCTCGATGTCTCGGTCGAGGAAGCAGACCTGCGCGCACAGGAAGCTCAAGTGGCACTCGCGAAAACGATTCTTCATCGCCGGCAGAATCTGAGTCAGGAACTTGCCACCACGCAAGAGGAAGTGGATCGGGCACGCGCCGACTTGGACGTGGCCCAGGCCCAAATCGCCAGGACCAGGGCCGTCATCGCGAAAAAAACCATCCGTGCCCCATTCAAAGCCAGGATGGGAATCGCGGACGTCCACCCCGGTCAGTACCTGGACGAGGGAACACTCTTAACTACACTCCAAGGAGTGGGCGAAGCCATGAATGTGGATTTTGCCGTCCCGCAACAGGTGGCCGGGAGCTTACAGGTCGGCGAGGCCGTTGAGATCTTGTCGTCCGCGTCGGCTCCCGCCGTCACGGCAAAGATCGTCGCCGTCGATGCTCGCGTGGACCCCACAACCAGAAATGCCATGGTCCGCGCCAGGATTACGGGGAGCAGCAATGCACCAGCTCCCGGGTCATCCGTGCGAGTTCGGGTCCCCATTGGTGCCATGCGCAAGGTCGTCGCAATTCCCGTGAGCGCCCTTCGCAAGGGACCTGGAGGTGACCAGGTGTTTGTCCTCGTGCAGGGCCAAGACAGCCAGACGAGAGTCCGCGCGCGCCAAGTCGAGACTGGACCGATGTCCAGTGAGGACATCGTCATTCATGAGGGGCTCACCGCGGGCGAACAGGTGGCCGCGCTCGGGTCATTTAAGCTCCGTGACGGTGTGCTCGTCACGATTGCATCGCCACCCCAGCATCCAGCAACGCACGCACAGCCCTAACCCACCTTATTCATGAACACTTCAACTGCAATCGCCGATCCGCTGTTTCGACGAACCGTCATGAATCATGTGGGCTCAGTCGGCGAGTCTTGATCGTTCCAAACTATGAAGCAGCTTATTTCCAACAAGTCCTTCACTGACGTCTTCATCGTCCATCCGGTCTTGGCCATCGTCGTCAACCTGGTGATCCTTCTCGCGGGGTGGAAAGCCCTGACCGCCCTTCCGGTCCAACAATATCCCACGATCGAGAACTCACTGGTGGTGATCACCACCGTCTATTACGGAGCCAGCGCCGAAACTATTCGCGGCTTTATCAGTACCCCGATCGAGCGGGTGGTCTCGGCGATCAGTGGTGTTGATTATGTCGAATCGACCAGTCGGTCCGGCGTCAGCACCGTGACCGTCCACTTGAAATTGAACCACAGCAGCACTGCGGCTCTGGCCGAAGTCACGGCACGACTGCAACAGGTGCGGGCGGAACTGCCGCCCGAAGCCGAACCGGCCGCAATTGAAATACAACGGGCGGATCGTCCCTATGCCTCCTTTTATCTCAGCTTCAGCTCACAGGAGCGCGCGGTTCCTGCCGTCACCGATTGGCTCCTCCGCACATTACAACCGCAACTGGCCACGCTGCCCGGAGTCCAACGGGTGACGTTCGAGGGTGAGCGGCAGATCGCCATGCGGATTTGGATCGATCCCGACCGCCTGGCCTCATTCAATCTCTCCCCCGGTGATGTCCAAGGCGCCCTTCGACGAAATAATTACCTCGCCGCTGTCGGCCGGACGAAAGGCAATCAGGTCCAGATTAATTTACTCGCCAATACCGACCTTCGCTCAACGACTGAATTTGAGGAATTGATCATCGCCGACCGAGACGGTGCCATCGTACGGCTGAGGGATGTGGCGCGAGTCGAGCGTGAAGCGGAAGAAGCGAACATCATCGCCAAATACGACGAAACGGAAGGCGTGTACCTCGGTATCTGGGCGGTACCCGGCGTCAATGAGATCGAGGTCGGACACCGCCTGCGCGACGAAGTTGACCGAATTCGTCCGACGTTGCCGGGCGATATCGATATGAAACTCGTCTGGGACAGCA
Source organism: uncultured Nitrospira sp. (assembly GCA_902500805.1). Taxonomy (GTDB): domain Bacteria; phylum Nitrospirota; class Nitrospiria; order Nitrospirales; family Nitrospiraceae; genus Nitrospira_D. The sequence goes on from CABVSA010000029.1 coordinate 10,134, forward strand.
CGATGTTCATTCGAAACGCTCTGACGGAAATCTCCAAGACTCTGTCCGAGACCATTCTGATCGTCGCCGTGGTGGTGTTTCTCTTCATGGGATCAGTCCGCACGGCCCTTGTCCCGTTGGTGGCGATACCGGTCTCGTTGATCGGAGCCGCGCTCTTCCTGACCGCCTTTGGATTCAGCCTCAATCTGCTCACGCTACTCGCGATTGTATTGTCGGTTGGGCTGGTTGTCGACGATGCCATCGTCGTTGTGGAGAACGTGGAACGGCACGTGCGTCTTGGCAAATCCAGAATTGAAGCCGCACGAGCGGCCGCACGTGAACTGCTTGGCCCCATCATCGCCATGACCATCACGCTCGCCACCGTCTATGCGCCCATCGGCTTTCAGGGAGGGCTCACCGGATCCCTGTTCCTCGAATTTGCCATCACACTGGCCGTCGCCGTGGTCTTGTCCGGGGTCGTCGCTCTCACGCTCTCACCGGTGATGAGTTCACGATTTGTCCATCCTCAGGGCAAAGAAGGTCGATTGACCGCGTTCGTCAACCGACGGTTCGAAGAAGCGCGGAGACTCTATGCCACACTGCTTGATGGCGCTCTCACAATGAATGGCGGAATCGTGGCGGCCGCCGTCTTCATCATGGTCGCAGCCTGGCCGCTGTATCATTTCTCCCGCCTAGAGCTGGCGCCTGTAGAGGACCAAAACCACATCAGCCTCTTTTTCGAAGCCTCCCCAGACTCTACGGTGCAGGCAACGAACCGCCAGCACTTCCAGATTGTCAAAGCCATCACGGCTATTCCTGAAACAGACTACACCTGGTCACTCACCACCGCATGGGGAGGCTTCGGCGGGGTCGTCGCAAAAGATTGGCATGATCGTGCACGCTCAACAGAGCAGATGTACGACGATGTCTATGGCGCCGTCTCGCAAGTGCCGGGGCTGCGTGTCTTCCCCCGACTCGATCCGCCACTCCCCACCCCAGGACAATACGACGTCGAGTTAATTCTTGAATCCGACGCGCCGGCTGAACAGTTGCTCGAAACCGTCGGAGCCCTGTTGGGTGCGGGATGGCAGAGCGGGAAATTTCTCTACGTCGATACCGACCTCAAGATCGACCTCCCTCAAGCGAGAGTCGTGTTGGATCGTGAGCGGCTCGCAGACTTGGGATTCGATTTAGCCGGAGTCGGCCGTGAGCTGGGCACCATGCTCGGCGGGGCCTACGTCAACCGGTTCAACTACTTCGACCGGAGTTACAAAGTCATCCCGCAACTCGGCGACAAAGACCGCGCCACGATCGACCCGCTGCTCGACTTGAAGATCAAGACGCCAGGCGGCCAGTTGGTGCCGGTCTCAACCTTCGCCCACATCGAAACGAGTACAGCGCCACGCAGTTTGAACCGCTTCCAGCAACGGAACGCCGTCCGCATCTTCGGTGGGCTCAAACCGGGCGTCACTAAAGAAGAAGGCCTGCAGGTGCTCGAAGAGGCCGCGATGGCGGTCGGCCCACGGATCATCCTCGACTATGCCGGCGAATCACGCCAACTCCGTCAGGAGGGATCGGCCCTCACTGTCACGCTGGGCTTTGCCGTCGTCCTGATTTATTTGGTCCTGGCCGCCCAGTTCAAAAGCTTCCGCGATCCGCTGATCGTGCTCCTTGGGTCGGTTCCCCTTGCCATCTCCGGCGCGTTGGTGGTCAGCTTTCTCGACCTAACGACCATCAATATCTACTCGCAGGTCGGGTTAATTACATTAGTCGGTCTCATCGCCAAAAACGGAATTCTCATCGTGGAATTTGCCAATCAGCTACAGGCCAGGGGCCTGTCGAGACTTGCCGCTATCCGCGAAGCCTCGTTAACCAGACTGCGACCGGTGTTGATGACGTCAGCCGCCACCGTCTTCGGCCATTTCCCCCTGGTGCTCGCCACAGGGCCTGGAGCGGCAGCCCGTAACAGTATTGGCATGATGCTGGTCACCGGTATGACGGTCGGCACCCTCTTTACCCTCTTTGTGGTTCCAGTATTCTACTTGCTGATCGCGGCAGAACACCAATCGGCTCCAGTACCAGAAAACGAGACAGGCACAGCGCTCCTACCGGCAGAAGCCGAAGCATAGGCCACTTGTGTGGCCTATGCCACATGAGCAATTGAGAAGGACTGTAACCCATTTCTGCCCTCGAAGGGCGGTGAACCGGAAACTATGCGGCTCGCAAACGCACTGGTCTAAAAAAGATGGGGTGGAGCCCCTCTTCGGAACCCCACCCCTCTTCCTACCTCTCTGGTGCTTCGCGACTTACAACCAGGTCACCCGTTCGGCCGGCCGGATGTAGATCGGCTCTTCCACTTGAATACGGGCCACTTCCTTCCCGGACTTATTGAAGCCCAGGACCGTGTCGTTATACATCTCAAATCGCTTCCCGTGGATCTGGGTCTCAAACACTTTTGGCCCAGGGATCACATCGTAACGGAACACGATCTGCTGGCTGGCTCTCCAGAGCTGGAGCACCGCTAACAGCTCGCGGCTGGGCACCAGGTACTTTTCAATTGCGTTGTCCACGCCAGGACCAAACATCTGGCGGGCATACCCACGCGGCGAATGCCGAGGCGGAATGTAGTAGCCGTTCGGCTCCGTTCCCCACTGGGGATAGAGCGGCAGCGCCACCTGCTCCACACGGATCGCATAGTACAGGGGATGCCAACGATCCTCGGCCCACAGACCATCTTCACCAATACGCATGAGGCTCTGCATCCGAATCTTTCCGACACAAGCCGCCATACAACGGGTTTCCATCGGCTCACCACCGGTCAGAGGATCTTTCCCTTCGATCCGGGGATAGCAGGCAATACACTTTTCGCTGACCCGGGTCGTGCCTCGATACATCGGCTTTTTGTAGGGACACTGTTCGACACACTTCTTGTATCCACGGCAGCGATTCTGGTCAATGAGCACGATCCCGTCTTCAGGACGCTTGTAGATTGCCTTCCGTGGGCAGGCCGCTAAGCAACCTGGGTAGGTGCAATGATTACAGATGCGTTGCAGATAGAAGAAAAAAGTTTCATGCTCCGGAAGACTGCTCCCGGTCATCTTCCAGGGCTCCTCCTTGGAGAACCCGGTCTTGTCAATACCCTCCACCAGTGCACGCATTGAGGTCGCGGTGTCTTCGTAGATGTTCACAAAGCGCCATTCCTGGTCGGTCGGAATGTACCCGATTGCTGCCTGCCCGACCTTCGCACCCGCGTCAAAAATGGTCATCCCTTCAAAGACCCCGTACGGGGCATGGTGTTTGCGGCCCACGCGGACGTTCCAGACTTGTCCGCCTGGATTAACCTGCTCGATGAGCTGGGTAATCTTGATGTCGTAAAACTGTGGATAGCCACCGTAGGGCTTGGTCTCCACGTTGTTCCACCACATGTACTCCTGCCCCTTAGAGAAGAGCCAGGTCGACTTATCGGCCATACTACAGGTCTGGCACGCTAAGCAGCGGTTGATATTGAAAACAAAGGCAAACTGCCACTTCGGATGCCGTTCCTCGTAGGGATACAACATCTTTCGTCCCAGCTGCCAGTTATATACTTCAGGCATCGTGTGCTCCTTTCAGTCGTCAACGTGACGCGTGGTTCGTCACTCGTGAAGCGACTCCTGCTGAGTCGCTTCACGCTTCACGAGATACGCGATTAGACCTTGATCTTGATGTGCTCACCTTTGAGCCACTTGATCATGAACTCGTTCTCTTGGCCCGGAGTAAATCCCGTACGGACCGGCTCCCATGGACCGCGTGCACCAATCCCGCCGTCTTCCGCCTTGGTGATGCGGATCAGACACTCCTTCGGGACCGTGTTGACTGCATGGTGGTCGATTTCGAACCCCCATTTAAACTTAAGCCCGTTTGCACTTTTCCCCGGGAGCGAATCGGTTTGATGCATCGGCATGAGCCAGCTGCGCGTAAATGACTGTTGGGCACCATATCGGAAGTTCGACTGATACCCCGTGTCGATGGCAATCGCCCGTCCATCCGGTCTGGTCTCGTGACCTTTCACGGACTTGGGCGTCGAGACATAGGGCGCATGTTTTGCCATGGTCACATGATACGGATAGGCTGGGTTGTACTTGGCGCGAATCATCAATCGCGCGACCTTATAATAAGGATCACTGGGCTTCCATCCACGGTACGGACGGTCCACCGGGTTCCCATCGATATAGACATAGTCTCCGTCGTTGATCCCGCGATCTTTGGCCGCTTGAGGATTCATGTGCACCTGATGTTCGCCGACGCCAGGCGTCCGCTTATCCATGCGGTAGGGATCACCGAAGTTCGACTCGTAAATCTGCACCCAATCGTTCACCGACCATTGGCTATGGACGCGGTGGCGGGTCTTCGGCGTCACGCAATAGAACTGATAGCCCTTCTCCCACAGCGGGTTGGTATGGCGCGTAATTTCTTGCCACGAGAGCTTGATGTTCCTGATCATTTTGTCGTCATGATGTTGGGCCGTGATGGGAATGCCATAGTCGTCCGGTCGAATATACGGATTCGTCGTGAAAATGGCGTTCGGCAAATAGGGTGTCGCTTCCGGCCCTTCACGATGGGAGATAAAGTTTTCGCCGTATTCGATCGCTTCCGGCTCAACACGATAGCTCTCGATGCGCCCTGATCTGGTCCACATGGGCTTCGACTCATTCGTCTCTTCCCAGAGTGGGTGCCGCGGATAAGTCCGAACCATCACCATCCAACCTTTTTCAGACTTCAAGAGGACATCGGCACTGTACCCGTAAAAGGTGCTCGACGCGTCAAGGAGGCGTTGTGCGTAGACGTCCACTCGATTCTCATAGACAAAGTGGAAAACATCTCGCATTCGCTTCTCGCCCGTCATCTCGGCAAGTCTCGCCGCTACCCCCGCAAACGTATCGGCATCGTTCCGCGTGTCGTACAGAGGCCTGATCCCACCCTTCCAAATCTGCACCCAAGGATTCGACACGGTCGCCGTCATTTCCGGATAGGTGAACTCCATCCAGGAGTTCACGGCAAAGGCGATATCAGCATGATTGATATCGGACGTCATTTCGATGTCCTGCGTGATGAGACATTCGATGTTGGGATCGACGTTCCGCACCATATCGTAATGGTGCTTGGCATTGTTCAAAATATTGACGTTGACGACCCACCGCAGCTTGCTGGGGGTCGGCATATGGGTCTTCCCGGTAAAGACCTTGCGGCCATACTTCGGAGTATTGACGATCAACGCCGTATCACCGTGATTCCAGTACGCAGGCTCCTCACCATAGTAGTAGTTCTTGTACTTAATTTCCTTTCCATGAGCATTGGGGTCCAGATTGATGTTCCAGGGGTCCTCCGATAGGTGTACGCCGCCACCGGCACCAGACCAGGGCGTCGCATTCCAAATTCCCACTTTGTAATTGCCCGACCAGGTATGACAGCCGGAACCGAACTTGCCGATATTGCCGGTCAAGGTCATGACCAAGGCAGCCGCACGCCCGTTTGACGTCATATGGAAATAGTGGCAGACCCCCTCGCCGTTGTGGATTGCAGCCGGTTTAATCGTGCCCGCGTCGCGTGCCCAGCGGACCAGGAGATCCTTGGGAGAGCGGGTGATCTGATGCGTGGTATCGAGATCGTAGTCTTGGAAGTGGATCAGATACATTTGGTAGATGGGCTGCACATCGATTTCTCGACCGTTCAACAGCTTGACTCGATAGGTACCGGTTAGAGCCGGACTAATCCCGCTCTTATCGAAGTGCCAGCCGACCTGCTCCCGATGGAGTGGAACGGCCTGCTGCTTGGCCTGGTCCCACACCATGAAACCGCCTAACCGTTCGACGTACTCCGGTTTCAATGCTTGGATCCGGCCGGAATAACTGTGGGAGAAATCAGGAAATTTATAGTTCGGAATAACCTCCCGCGGGTCTAAATACTGGAGGGTATCCGTGCGGACCAACAGAGGCATATCCGTGAACTGCTTGAGATAGTCGATGTCATGCATGTTCTCATCAAGAATGATCTTGCAGGCCCCAAGGAACAGAGCCCCGTCCGATTGCGGGCGAAGGGGAATCCAATAGTCGGCCCGTTGGGCCGTCGGATTATACTCCGGAGTAATCACGGCGAGACGCGCCCCGCGCTCGATCGATTCGAGTTTCCAATGCGCTTCCGGCATTTTGTTCTCGACGAAGTTCTTGCCCCAGCTCGTGTTGAACTTCGTGAAGCGCATATCGCTCAAATCCACGTCGCAATTTTGCGTGCCGTTCCAAAACGGCTGCGAGGGATCTTGGTCCCCATGCCAGGTGTAGTTGTTCCAATACCGACCGCCTTGCGCCTGATCCGGACCGACCTTGCGTATCCAAGAATCCAGCACCGGCAGGACACTGTTGTTGAAACGAGTATTGGAATGTTTGCCAATGAATCCAAGAATGGGCATCCCCGCCCGGTGCTTGAAGCAGCGCACACCTGCGCCCTTCATCATCTCGATCATCTCCGGGGCATAGCCTTGCTCACGAAGACGCCGTGCCCCGGCTTCACCGCTGTATCGGGTGGCAATGACAATCATGGCCTTCGCCGCATAGGTAAACGCCGTATCCCAGGAGACACGGAGCATATCGTCCAAGAAGCGGCTGTCGAACTTGTACTTGCGCTTCGTTTCCGAGGTGAGTTCGGGTGAGCCATCATCCATCCACTGTTTCCAGCCCTTTCGGATCAAGGGCCCCTTCAAGCGATACGGCCCGTAGACGCGGCGATGGAAGGTAAATCCCTTGAGGCACATCCGAGGATTGTGCGCGAACGTACCGCGGTTGCCATACAAGTCTTCATAGGTTTGGTGGTCATAGTTCTGTTCGACCCGCATTACCACTCCATTGCGGACGAAGGCTCGAATGCGGCAGGCGTGCGTATCGTTAGGGGAGCAGACCCATGTGAACGATGAATCGTACCGATATTGGTCGTGATAGACCCGTTCCCAGGAACGGTCCGGATACTCTCCCAAGGGGTTGCCAACCTCGATGACCGGTTGAAGCGCTGTCAATGCCAGAACCTTGTCCGCCACGGCTATGGCGGCGATCGTGCCGGCAGAAGCTTTCATGAACTGCCTACGCGTGAGGACCATGTGTTCTACCTCCCATTTAGTAGAATGAGGAAGACGCAGTGAGTAAGAGAAAGATCGAGTTCTTGTCTTCTTAGTGACGAGTCGTGAATACGCATGACTCTTAGCGTGAATCCGAGTTGATGCAAAACACATTCACGAGGGTGTAGTTTAGCCGAGCGCTGTCGGTATTGGAGAAAGAAAGACTACCGGCTGGGTTTGGAGAAACTACGAGGTTTTAATGGACCAACTACTGGAGTAAGTCCAGGGGCATCACGATGCGGTGACTAAGCCATGTGCCACCGCGTATTTGACCAGATCAGACGTACTATGGACGTGAAGCTGCTCCATGATCTTGGTCTTGTGAAACTCAACTGTGCGGTGAGAGATCTTCAGTTGCTCGGCGATTTCTTTCGCAGACAATCCTTCGGCAACCAATTGAAGAATCTCATGCTGTCTCGTTGTTAAGTCGTCGATCGTAGTCAGACGAGTTTGTGTCGGCTTGAGGAATGACGTCACGACTTCTTTTGTAATGAGCGGAGTCACATAGAATTTGTCGTTCATCACGGATCGTACCGCCTCCATCAATTCCGTGGCTGCCGATCGTTTCAACAAATAACCTGAAGCTCCGGCTCTGAACGCCGCGTCGACATAGGCCATGTCGGCATGCATCGTAACGAAAATCAGTTTCACCACCGGGAACTCCTTCTTGAGCCTTCTCGCCGCTTCAACACCATTAAGCTTTGGCATTGAAATATCCAGTATCACAAGGTCTGGCTTGAGGTTTATAGTGGCTTCAATGAGCGCCCGACCATCTTCCACAGACGCTACTAATTCGCAATGCACTTCCAGTAATTTTTTGAATCCCTCCAGCACAAAGGTATGGTCGTCAGCTAAGATAACTCGTGGTTTCTTCATGTGGCGCTCCAGCGAATGGGATATGTACCATAATATGTGTGCCTCGGCCTGGCTCGGACTGGATGTCAAATCGTCCTCGCACCGACCGAACCCGTTCCCGCATACTAACCAGGCCTAACCCGGGATTACGAGCCTGAACGTCCTGAAGATCGAAGCCAACACCGGCATCATAAATCGACAGCGTAATCTCTTGCTCACCACAGATCAATTCGAGCTCCACACGAACGGCCTGGGAATGTTTCATGATATTGGCCAGGCTCTCCTGTGCAACTCGATAAAGGCAAGAGGCGACATCGCGCGGCAAACAATCGGCCATCTCTTCTTGAACAATAACGATTTTAATCCCCGTCTTTTCCGACCATTCATCAGTCATACGCTTGAGCGCCGCAGTGAGCCCCAGATCATCCAGGATAGAGGGGTGAAATTGGTATGCCATGCGGCGAACGTCATCGGAGATCCTGACCAACCGTTGACTGAGGGATTGAATCGTTTGCCTTGCTTGATCGGCCATTGTTGAGGGATCGGACAATGTGTTTCCGATTTCGATTGCCACCAAGGCCAGTCGCTGGTTAATGTCGTCGTGGAGCTCGCGAGCAATACGCCGCCGTTCCTCCTCTTGTGCCGTCATCAGTTCGGATGTCAATGACTGGAGCTGCCGCTCCGTCCTCAGCCGTTCCGTGATGTCTCGCACGATCAAGGTAAACGTCGTTTTCTCGGCGACGCTCAGCTTGGAGATGCTCGCCTCCGCAGAAAACTGTGTTCCATCTTTTTTTAACCCATACACTTCACGTCGTTGTTCGAGCCTAGGGGCCGGATCTGAATCATGGACGGACGTGTTGATGTAGGATGGATGATCAATGCAGAATCGTTCTGGCAGCAACAGCTCTATCGGTTTCCCCAGTATCTCACTCGGATCATAGCCAAACAGCTTAGCTGCTCCTTGATTAAAGAGTGTGATCGATCGGTCATGTTCGGTGACGATGATAGCGTCTTCGGCAAGGTCTAGGATGTCCGCAAGTCGTCCCTGGGAAAGTCGTAGGGCCTGTTCAGTCCGAACGTGTTCGGCGATCTCCAGTAACAAAGTCTGATTCACTGCGGCAAGTTCCTGGGTTCTCGTTACTACCTTGTGCTCGAGAACTTCATTCGCCTTCTGCAATGCCGCTTCCGCCTGTCGCCGTTTCCTTACAAACCACACGAGAACCCAGAGAATGATAATCGTAATGGACCGGTTCCCAATCTGAATCCACGGCGGTAAATTGGCAAACCACGGAGTTCCAATTCCACCAATTACGGTAAGGATGGTTCCTGCTCCAGCGGCGAGTGACGGCATCCATGAAAAGCGCGACGCAGTGGCGACTAAAACAACTACGAAATAAAACTCATGATCGGCGAAAGCCATGGGCGAATAAATATCAAAAGCAAACAGCCCTCCCAGGAGTAGGGCCATGAATATGGTCAAGACGGATTCTTTCAATTGCGCATCTGTACGCATGGTGTGGTTCCAAACTAATGAGTTACTATTGTTGCGTAAGGTTATCGAGGATAACGGGCGTACGTCAAATGGACGCTTATCACTGGATTGGACAGGTGAGCGAGACCAGGATATTCCCCAAAACTCGACGATGGGAACAAGGTACGGCCTTCTTATTCCTCAGGCTCTGAAACAACCTGGAACTGTTGATGGTTGATGAACTCTACCGTACCGAGTCGCATCAACATCGTCGGGAAGGGGCAGCCCTCACCGTTACACTAGGCTTTGCCGTCGTCCTGATTTATTTGGTCCTGGCTGCCCAGTTCAAAAGCTTCCGCGATCCGCTGATTGTGCTCCTTGGTTCAGTCCCCCTCGCCATCTCAGGGGCGCTGGTCGTCAGCTTTCTCGATCTGACGACCATCAATATCTACTCGCAGGTCGGGTTAATTACATTAGTCGGTCTCATCGCCAAAAACGGAATTCTCATCGTGGAATTCGCCAATCAGCTACAGGCCAGGGGCCTGTCGAGACTTGCCGCTATCCGCGAGGCCTCGTTAACCAGACTTCGACCGGTGTTAATGACTTCAGCCGCCACCATCTTCGGCCATTTCCCCCTAGTGCTCGCCTCAGGGCCTGGAGCGGCAGCCCGTAACAGCATCGGCATGATGCTGGTCACCGGTATGACGGTCGGCACCCTCTTTACCCTCTTTGTGGTTCCAGTATTCTACTTGCTGATCGCGGCAGAACATCAACCGGCTCCAGCACTGGAAAACGAGACAGACACGGTACTCCTACCAGCAGAAGCCGACGCATAGGCCACTACCGGTAGCTGGACCGGCTTGCTCCTTCAAGATCTCGACATCAAGAGAAGAAGCCCTGTCGATTTTTCCCCTTCTCGACGACTATCTTACGAGCAAGCCGATAGCCAATGGCTTATGGCAGAAGCCAACCACTTCAACGGTAGGAGGGAACCATGGCGAAGAAGACGACAAAGAGAAAGACACGCATCGCGCAGATACCGGCCAGTATTTGTTGGTTTGAAGTGCCGGCCGATGATCTGAAACGAGCCCAGAAATTCTATAAGGGGATGTTCGGCTGGAAATTTGCCAAACTACCCGCGGCAATCGCCGATTATTGGCATATCGATACCGGAGGCCCAGATGCCTCTCCCGATGGCGGCATGATGCCCCGCATACATCCTCAACAGCCGATCACAAACTACGTCAGCGTTCCATCAGTCAGTAAAGCGGCGACCAAGGTTGAAAAACTCGGTGGAACAGTCTGTAAGCCCAAGACGGCTGTGCCAGGCATGGGCTACTTCGCCATCTGCTTGGATACGGAAGGCAATACCTTCGCCCTGTGGGAAATGAACGAACGAGCCAAGTAGCTCATACGACTGCCTACGTCCCTCACACACGTGACCCAGGAGGCCATGATGAAGTATCTCTGCCTTGTCTATCTTGAAGAACAGATCCTGCATGCGTTCCCGAGCGACAAGCGACGCTCAATCTCGGATGAAGCCATGTCTTACTGCGAGAAGTTACAGAAAGCCGGCCAGTTGCTCGCGGCCTCACCGCTGCATCCGGTAGAAACCGCGACGACCGTGCGGGTTCGAGAGGGCAAAACCACCACCACCGATGGCCCGTTTGCCGAGACGAAAGAACAGCTTGGCGGCTTTTTGATGATCGATGTCCCGGACCTGAACGATGCCATTCGCATTGCGGCACAGTTTCCAGCCGCCAAATTCGGCAGTATCGAAGTGCGCCCGATGAAGGATCTTGGCTGCGCGGACTAATGGTCACATGGAAGACGAGGCAGCAATAGGAACTGACATCAAGGTTGACGAGATCTACCGCAATGAGTCTCGGCAGGTCCTTGCCACATTGATCCGCCTGCTCGGTGATTTTGACGCGGCCGAGGAAGCGTTACAAGAATCGTTCGCGGTTGCGATGGAACAATGGCCGCGTGACGGCATCCCGGCCAATCCTCGCGCCTGGCTCGTCTCCACCGGTCGGTTCAAAGCGATCGATGGTATGAGACGGCGAGCACGCTATAACACGTCCTTGAACGAACTAGCCAAACACCTGGAGGCCACCACCAGCGATTCCTCCGCACGGGATGATGAGCATGTTGAAGACGACCGTCTCCGACTGATCTTTACCTGTTGTCATCAGGCTCTTGCAGAAGAAGCGCAACTGGCCATGACGCTGCGGGAGGTCTGCAACCTCACCACGGAGGAGATCGCTCGGGCCTTTCTCACCAAACCCGCGACCATCGCGCAGCGAATTGTCCGAGCAAAAGCCAAGATCCGTGACGCACGTATCCCCTATGAAGTGCCACCGCCTTCTGAACTCCCGGAGCGGCTGGACACGGTGCTGCGCGTCGTGTACTTGGTGTTTAACGAAGGCTACTCCGCCTCCTTCGGAACATCGCTCACGCGAGCTGACCTCTCCGGTGAAGCAATTCGCCTGGGCCGACTCCTCTTTCAGCTCTTGCCGGAACCGGAGGTCACGGGACTACTCGCCTTGATGCTGCTGCATGAATCAAGAAGACCGGCCCGCACGTCTGCCAATGGCGATCTTGTGCTCTTGGAACAACAAGACCGCTCGCTCTGGAACCAAACCCAGATCACCGAAGGCATCGCTTTCGTGGAGCGCGCCCTGTCGTCGAAGCGCATCGGCCCCTATACACTCCAAGCCAGCATCGCCGCCGTCCATGCCGAAGCCCCGAGCGCCGAGCAAACGGATTGGGCCCAAATCGTGGCTCTGTACGACGTGCTGCTACGAGTCGAACCTTCGCCGATCATCCAGCTCAATCGAGCCGTGGCCATTGCCATGCGTGATGGACCGGCTAAGGGCTTGGAGCTCGTCGATGTATTGCTGGCTCACGGTGAGTTAGCTCAATATCACTTGGCCCATGCAGCACGGGCCGATCTCTGTCGTCGACTGGGTAAGAAGGCAGAAGCCCGCTCCTCATACGAACAGGCCCTGGCCCTCGCAAAGCAAGAACCGGAACGGAGATTTCTGGAGAAGAGGCTGAGCGAACTAGCGGGTTGAAAGGAAGATCCCGGAATAATCACTCGACATGTTCGGCGTCATTTCTCTTCCCTCACCATGCGATAATTTTGGAGCACCACCCCTTGCCGCTCAACTGATTGACTCTCCACCACCTCAAATCCCTGCGCTTCAAAAAACAGGCGGGCCGTCACACTCACCTCAGCCTGAAGCCGACGGAAGCCCCGTCCTCTGGCTATCCCCGTTAATTCATTGATCAGCCTTGTGGCCACCCCGCACCGTTCATAGGCGGGATCGACGTAGAGCAAATCAATATCCTCTCCGTCATCGAGTTTGGCAAAGCCCGCTATCCTCTCCCTGGCTTCGGCAACGAGCACGGTTCCGGAGCCGAGACGGGCTGCCCACGCGTCCATATCGGGATGCTCCGGCGCCCACACAGCAATCTGGAGGTCGTCGTAGTCTCGTCCGGCGATCTGTCGTACTGATCGACCAAACAGGGCGACGACGGCCTCAAGATCATGTTTTTGATACTCGCGCACGACCATGGCTTTTATAGTGCTGATCCTGGTTAGAGACACGCGTTGCGGCTCGAACACTCCGGTTCAGCGGCGGGCAGCCTGTCGAGCGTGGCACCGACTTCTGCCGCCGGTTCAGCACCAGCTATGCCTTTGCCGAGCCGACATTGCCCGTTGGCAGCAGCGGCAATCCCAGCTCCTTCAAGAATCCATTGTGCGTGTCCCGCGCCTTTTTAATGTCCTTCTCGATCTCCACTAGTGCCTCGTGCGTCGCCGCCAGATCAATCTCCTCCTCGCCCACCGCCGTGCTGATGTAGCGGGAGATGTTCAGGTTGAAGTCGTTCTTCTCGATCTCGGCCATCTCTACCCGGCGGGAGTAACGGGGCTCTTCCGTGCGGTTCTTGTAGGCGTCGATGATCTTCTGGATGTGCTCGGGCTTGAGCTGGTTCTGGCGTTTGCCTTTGTCAAAGTGCTCAGCGGCGTTGATGAAGAGCACGTCATCAGGCTTCTTGCACTTCTTGAGCACGAGGATGCAGACCGGGATACCGGTGGAGTAGAAAAGATTCGCGGGCAGGCCGATGACGGTGTCGATGTGGCCGTCCTTCAGCAGTTTGGTACGAATCTTCTCCTCCGCACCACCCCGGAAAAGCACGCCGTGCGGCAGGATGATCGCCATCACGCCTTCATCTTTCAGGAAGTGGAAGCCGTGCAGCAGGAAGGCAAAGTCGGCGGCGGACTTGGGGGCGAGGCCGTGGCTCTTAAAACGCACGTCGTCGGCCAGCGCGTCGGTGGGTTCCCAGCGGTAGCTGAAGGGCGGATTGGCGACGATGGCATCAAAGAACGGCTTCTTCGCCGGGTTCAGCTCGCGCAGCATGTCCCACTCGTTCAGCAGTGTGTCGCCGTGGAAGATCTCGAACTCTGAATCCTTCACCCCGTGCAGTAGCATATTCATGCGGGCGAGGTTGTAGGTGGTAATGTTCTTTTCCTGCCCGAAGATCTTGCCGATGGTGCCCCCCGCCTTAGCTACCTTCTTGCGGACGTTGAGCAGCAAGGAGCCGGAGCCGCAGGCGAAGTCCATCACGCTCTCCAGCCGCTTCTTTGTCCCGGTTTTCGGTTCCTGGCTGTCCAGTGTGACGATGGCGGAGAGGATGTCGGAAATCTGCTGCGGCGTGTAAAACTCGCCCGCCTTCTTGCCGGACCCGGCGGCAAACTGGCCGATTAGGTATTCATAGGCATCGCCCAGCGCGTCGATGTTGGTCGAGAACTCGTTCAACCCTTCGGCGATCTTCTGGATGATGACGCAGAGCTTGGTGTTCCGGTCCGCGTAGGTCTTGCCCAGCTTGGGAGAACTCAGGTCGATCTCAGAGAACAGCCCTTGAAATTTGCTCTCGAAGGACTGTTCCTCGATGTATTTGAACCCCACCTGCAAGGTTTTGAGCAGTTCGCCGTTCTGGGTGCGAGCCATGTTGGCGATGCTGTTCCAGAGGTGCGCGGGCTGGATGACGTAATGCACCTTGCGCCGCATCTGCTTCTCGAACTCGGCCGTGTCGTCCGGATTGGCCGCATACCACAGCGCCAGCGGCACCTTGCGAGTGCCACCACCCACATCTGGGTAGTCCTTGCCGAGCTCCTTCTTCGCCGCCGTCTCGTAGTTGTCGGAAAGGTAGCGCAGGAAGAGGAAGGAGAGCATGTAGTCGCGGAAGTCGTCCGCATCCATGGCCCCGCGCAGTTGGTCGGCGATGCTCCAGAGGGTGTTGCCCAGTTGCTTATGGTTGGTGTCGGTCATGCTTTCCTCATTTTGATGGGCAGGGTTTCCTTGCTGGTTCCTTTGCGGCCTTCGTCGCCGTGGGTTCGAGGGACTCCGCTGGAGCTTTTGCTGCGGTCTTCTCGGGCACTTGGACTGGAGAATCTGCTGCAGTGGTATGGAGAACAAACTGATACTTCTCCATCACTCCCAGGAAAACCTTCTCAAAGATCGCCATCGTGTCGGGCACCAGTTCATCGGACTCAAAGTAATAGACCTTCTTGTGGGACATCGTGTTGACGATGGTGGCGACTTCTTCCGCATCACTGATTCCAATCTGCTGGAGGACATAACCAAACTGCCCCACGCCCAGGAACGACGAGATGTTTTCAAGAACCTGCCGAAGAAGTGCGAAGTGGTATGCCCTAACTCTGTTCGTGGCATGAGCACCATCTAGCACTTGAAGCAGGCGAAGGTGGTAGAGGAAGACGTCATTGCGGCAGCTCTCTAGCGAAACTTCGTCATTCTTGAGGCTGAGCGTGCAGAGGCGCGTCCGGTCTTTGAATTTGGACGCCTTTTCCCCCTTGGTCAGCATGTCGGCCAGGATGGCGAAGAACCCGATATGATGGGTCGTGATGACGAACTTTCTCTTGTCGTGATGCTCGTCGATCAGGTCATAGATGGTCGACGCCGTGATAAAGATGTTGTGGTCGTCGAGGCTTGAGACGGGATCATCAATGAAGAAGTGGGATGACTGTTTATCCGCCCATCCTTCTACATCGAAGAGCGCGAGGAAAAAGCACCAGACGAAAATTCGCTCTTCACCCCGCGAGATCTTGAAAGGCACCTTGGAGACTTTGTTCGGGTCTTTTGGATCGGCGACCTCGTGGAAGAACATCACCGACTTGATCCCGTCCTCAGGATTGTCGTGGGGAATGAAGTCGAACCGGTAGGTAGGCCGGAACCGGTTGAGCTTGTCGCGGATGTCGTCCTCGGAAAGCGAGCTGTGAAAGCGGTTCAGGCTGCTCTTGCGAATATCGAGCTGAACATTGGTTTCTCCGTTTTCAGGATCGTTGTCCCAGACGAAGAGGTCTTCGCTGTAGGCGTTGTAATAAACTCCAGCGTGCTTGCCGTCCTGGTCCTTGGTGGCATCCTTGTAGGCAACGGACAGCCTCGTCTTTCCGGTCGCATTGAACGCATAAATGAGCACGATCGGTTCCTTGGCACCGGCAAGCTCCCTGGCGATTAGCTCGTGACTCATATCTCAGCATCCCCCGGGGATGGGAACAGCTGCTGCATCAACCCGCGCTTGTGGCGCTTGAGGGCTTCGAGCTTGTGCGTTTCGGCGGCGATCAGGGCGTCGAGGCTGCTCAGACACTCAGCGATGCGTTGCTGTTCTTCGGGAGACGGGAAATGCGCCTCCATGTCAAGGATGTCTGTCCGGGACAATCCTGGGATCAAGTTCCCAGAGCCTAAGTCCTCGAAACGCGTCTTCTTCGTCAGCAGAAATTGAAAAATGAACTGACTTGATCCTTTCTTGACTCGAACAGCCATGAGCTGCCGCCCCAACGCCACTGCCTGAAGGGTCGAATACCACACTTCTCCAACGCCGCTTCCTTTGACAGTAATTAGAGTGTCATTTGGCGCCGACATGTTAGCTGAGCGTTTCGTCCACTTTGTCACGCTCTCAATCTCGTTAGTGAAATCGGAAGGACCCGTAAAGTAGGGCACTTCGCCAGTTGTGCTGTATTGGTCTGGCGATAGGTGCATTCCCGAGATCAAATGCACCTCACTCGACAAGCGTTTCTCCTCCCAGGCCCCATCCTTTTGGAATTCGGGAAAGCGGAGGCGGGGTTGGGTTTCGCCTTCGCGGGGGAAGAGCTGCTGCATCAGCCCTTTCTTATGGGTCTTGAGCGCGTCCACTTTCCGCGCTTGCGCTGCGATCACCTCGTCCACCGAACTCAGGCACTCGGCGATGCGGTGTTGTTCGTTTTCATCCTCAGGAAATCTGATCTGCAAGCCTCTCAAGTCTGGACTGTAGATTCGGGTGATCGTGGTGGAGTTCAACCTGCCCCAATTCACGTTCGACAGAAGCATCAGCAAAAACTCGTTACTGACTGCACCCGTTGGATTGTCCAACCAAACAATGTTGGAATCTTGGAAGTAGGCGTCTTTGCCGTCATAAGGCAGACACTTTCCAACCGTCCCACTACAAGTGATCAAGACCTCGCCTTTTCTGGGGAAGTTGTATCGCGACTTGTAGTCTTCGAACTGCTCCCTGGAGATGAAGGCGTCAGCATCGCCTCCAAGCGTTCCAATCTTGTAGAAAGGCACCCCGTCGTTTGGATTGGTTTCTTCCGCGAATATCCGTTTACACATGAACACATCGGAAACATCGCCAACCGTCTTCTGGATCCACTCTTCCGCTCCCCGAAACTCCGGAAACCGCAGTTTCGGCACTACCCCGTCAGGCTTCGCCTGCCACCCCTTCGGAGAAGGGGAATTATTCCACTCCTTTGGAGGGGTGCCCCGCAGGGGCGGGGTGGTCTTCTTACTGCTCATACGCGCTGAGTCCTGAGATGTCGCGGCCGTGGGCACGCTTGGTAAGCAGTGGGTGCAAATCCGACATGAGGGCGAGTTCGGCATCCTTGCGGGCTTTCCACCCGAGGTCGAGCGGGGCGAAGAGGTCGCCGAGCTGCTCGGCATCGAAGATCATGCGATCGAGGATGCCGTCCACGAAGGTTTGCAGGGCGGCGGTGGCGAGGCCGTGCTTGGCGGCGATGGCGGCGAGTTCGGCAGCGTTTTTCTCGGCCTTGAAGCGGGTGTAGCCCTCTCGAATGGCTTTTTCGCTGAGGCCCTCGCCGGCCTGGAGCGTGGCGATGTAGGCAGCGATATCCGCTCGCTCATCCATGAACTTGGCGTCTGCGCTGATCAGGCCGATGAGCTGCTCACGGGTCATCTTCGACTTGCCCGGTCCCTTGGCCGAGAAGCGGGCGATGAGGCCCATGATGTAGTCATAATCTATGACGGCGGAAGCGAAGAGGACGAACTCGAAATCGAGCTGGTCGGCGTCGATCGTGCCAGGCTTGTCGTCGCCTTTGCCCTTGCTCTGCTGCATTTTCAGGCGCTGGGCGGTTTCCAGATACGCGCCCTTGAAGCCGCGGTGTTGTTCATTCGGCAACACCTGCTCGATGGCGGCTTTGTTCTCCTCGGTGAGGTCGGTGTATTGGTCGAGCTGGGTCTTGAGGCGCTGGACTTCCTTGAAGCGCTCGATGAAACAGGCGCGGGCGGCATCGCCCTTGAGGTTCGGCACGGCTTTCGGCGTGGCGTCGAGGCCCTGCGACTTCATGAAGCTGTCGAGCTGCTGCACGGCGGCCTCCAGCTTCTGGATGACCTTAGGAGCCGGCTCAACTAGCCAGATTTCCCGCGCCTGCTCGCCGGTCTTCTCGCCGGAGAAGAGGGCGATGGCGGCATCCACCTCGGCCTGCTGCTGGCGGAAGTCGAGGATGTTGCCGTAGGGCTTGGTACCGTTGAGCACGCGGTTCGTGCGGGAGAAGGCCTGGATGAGGCCGTGGTTTTTGAGGTTTTTGTCCACGTAGAGCGTGTTCAGGTATTTGGAATCGAAGCCGGTGAGCAGCATGTCCACCACGATGGTGATGTCGATTTTCTGCCCGTGCGGGTAGTCGGTATTGGGCCACTGCTGGTCCTTGATGCGCTTCTGGACGTCCTGGTAGTAGAGGTCGAACTCGCCGAGCTTGTGGTTGGTGCCGTAGCGAGCGTTGTAGTCGGCGAGGATTGATTTGAGCGCGGCTTTCTTGCCCTCAGGATCCTCCTCGTTGTCGGCCTTTTCCTGTGGCAGATCTTCTTGAATCTGCTGCACGTCCTTGTCGCCCTCGGCCGGCGGGGAGAACACGCAGGCGATGTTCAACGGCCGGCACTCGGGATCAGCAGCTTTTTTCTCGTCCTGCACGGTCTTGAACAGGCCGTGGTATTCGATGGCGTCATTGATCGACGCGGTGGCGAGGAGGGCATTGAAGCGGCGTCCGGCGGTGGCGGCGTCGTGCTTGGCAAGGATGGCCTCGATGACGGCGCGTTTGGCGATGGCTTCGCCGGGCTTGGGCGGCTTCTTGCCCGCGTCTTCCTTGGGTTTGAAGTAGTCCACATGGAAGCGCAGGACGTTCCCGTCCTCGATGGCGTGGGTGATGGTATAGGCGTGGAGCTGCTTCTGGAAGAGGTCCTCCGTGGTCCTCATCGACGCTTGCGTGTCCTCGATCTTCTGCAAGCTGGCGTTCTGCTCGAAGATGGGCGTGCCGGTGAAACCGAAGAGCTGGGCCTTGGGGAAGAACGCTTTGATCGCCTTGTGGTTGTCGCCGAATTGCGAGCGGTGGCACTCGTCGAAGATGAAGACGATGCGTTTGTCCTGCAGCGGCTCCAATAGCTCCTTGTAGGTGGGCTGATCGTTCTTCTTCCGTTGCTTGTTGCGCTTGCTGTCTTCATCCAACGCGAGGCCGAGCTTCTGAATCGTGGTGACGATAACCTTGTCCGCATAGTCCTCGGAGCGCAGACGGCGGACGAGGGCGGCGGTGTTGGTGTTTTCCTCAACGCAGCCTTCCTGGAAGCGGTTGAATTCCTCGCGGGTCTGGCGGTCGAGGTCCTTGCGGTCCACCACGAACAGGCACTTGTGGATGTGGTCGTTGAGCTTGAGCAGCGTGGAGGCCTTGAAGGAGGTGAGCGTCTTGCCGCTGCCGGTGGTGTGCCAGATGTAGCCGTTCCCCGCGTCGTCCTCGATGCACTTCACGATCTGCTGCACGGCATAGACCTGGTAGGGCCGCATGATCATGAGCTTCTGCTCGCTCTGGATCAGCACCATGTAGCGGCTGATGGTCTTGCCGAGGGCGCACTTCATAAGGAAGCGGGCCGCGAAGTCGTCGAGATGCGTGATCTTCTTGTTCGCCTCATCGGCGAACTCATAGACGGGCAGAAAGCGCTCGTCGGCGTTGAAGGCGAAGTGGCGGGCGTTGTTGTTTGCGAAGTAGTAGGTGCGGTCGCGGTTGCTGACGATGAAGAGCTGGAGGAAGCACAACAGCGTCTTGGTGTAGCCGTTGCCGGGGTCGTTCTTGTAGTCGACGATCTGCTCCATGGCCCGGCGCGGGCTGATGCCGAGCGTCTTCAGCTCGATCTGCACGCAGGGCACGCCGTTGATGAGCAGGAGCACGTCGTAGCGGTGGTGGCTGTTGTCCGTGTTGATGCGGAGCTGGTTGACGACCTCGAAGGTGTTCTTGCACCAGTCCTTGAGGTTGACGAGGGAGTAGTTCAACGGCGTGCCGTCGTCGCGAGTGAACGCGTTGATCTCCCGCAGGGTCTTGGCGGCGGTGAAGACGTCGGCTGTGACGATCTCGTCGAGGAGTCGGGCGAACTCGGCGTCTGTCAGGCGGACACGGTTCAAGGCCTCGAATTTGTCGCGGAAGTTCTTTTCCAACGAAGTGCGGTCGGTGATGTCCGAGCGGTAGTCATATTTCAGGCCCTGCAGCGTGCCGATGAAGCCGTATTCGATCGTGTCCTCGCGGACGACGGAGGGAGATGCGTCGGCGGGCGGGTACTTGTTGTCCGAGGAGCTATTCATGGTCGCCGTCGCGTCAAATAAAGCGCACAAAGATCAGGCCGATTTCTGTCTGTATACCAGGCCCCTCTTGTTCGCAAACGATACCTTATAACCGTGGCCGGTTCAATGAATCGCGGCTGCGGGACCATCTATTGAGGGTTCCTATGCGTATCCGCATGACAGGCTTCCCATCATGGGTCACATCCCATCCAACGGACTGTGGACACCGGACAGCTCTCTGACTCGGCTGTTCTACGGGTGCAGACCAGACTCTTCCAGGACTATCAACTGCTTACACGAGTGCACTGCTCGCTCCTCGGTGATCGATCGGTCGATGTCGATTTTGGCCTCTGCCGACGACTATTCTCTGTCACGGGAGGTCTCCCAGAAAAGAGCTGGTGCTGGTGCATGCCCGTTAGCATAGACGAGCACATTAACGTCGGGCAGGATCAAGAGAGGACTCCATCGCATCGAACAGGGATGCGATATTGTCGAGATCAACCCCGGGGAGCAGACCCTTCTTCCCATAGGTCGGTAAGATCACTCGTCTAAGCTGCCGCGACCGACGGCGCCTGGCCAGGCTCTCACGGAGGGTCTCTTCAATGAGAGCCGTCACCGTCGAGTGAGAGGCGGCCGCCAGTTTCTTGATCTGCGTCATGAGGTCGTTAGGAAGGTTGATCGTTACTCGCATGCATCAAGTCATATCGAGTGCTCATATTGATGTCAATGTCTTGTTGCTATGAGATACGCCGTCACGATGTTGCAACTCGGATCTCCCATAACGTCCATCCCCGTCAGATGTGGCGACTACCTGTCGATTTCGGCATCGAATGACGACTATCTTATGTCACGGGAGGTGCCTCATGAAATATCTGCTGCTGGTCCATCACGACGAAGAAGCCTTCGACAAGATCCCCGAAGGTACCAGGGAAGACATGCTTGCCGAGTCTATCCGGCTCTGCCACCAACTCGACAGCAACGGTCAGTATGTCCATGCCTCGCCGTTACAGCCTGAGGCAACAGGAACCATTGTCCGAGTGCGGGACGGCAAACCAATGATAACCGACGGTCCGTTCATGGAGACGAAAGAACAGCTCGCCGGATACTTCCTGATCGATGCCCGCGACCGGGACGAGGCAGTCGCCATCGCAAGCCGCGTCCCCGGCGCAAGGATTGGAACCGTCGAGGTCCGGCCGGTGCGAGAAGTCAGTGGATTACCGGGAGAATAGGCATCTGTCGATTTGGAGCGAGCTTGTTCGACTATAGAGTACAGGCAAACCGTGAAGCCCCCCTCTCCAATCCGAAGCAGAAGGGAACCACCATGTTGAAAACTGTCCTCAGCCTGATAGCCATCGCACTCGCCGCAGTACTCGCCTATGCCGCTACGAAACCCGAGACGTTTCGAGTTCAACGGTCCACTCATATTCACGCCTCCCCCGAAACAATTTTCCCGCACATCGACACGTTGGCCAATTGGCCCGCCTGGTCGCCATGGGAGAAGATGGACCCGGCGATGAAAAAGACGGCAAGCGGGCCGACCCACGGCAAAGGGGCCGCCGTGGCATGGGACGGCAACACCGATGTGGGTACGGGCCGTATGGAAATCACCGACTCCACCCCGCCGTCCAAAATCACCTTCTCGCTCAATTTTCTGAAACCATTCGAAGCCCACAACACCGCCGAGTTCACGCTCGAACACACAGACGACGGTACCCGTGTAACCTGGGCGATGTTCGGTCCACAGGGATACCTGATGAAACTCATGAGTGTGTTTGTCGATTGCGACCAGATGATCGGCAAGGATTTCGAGGCCGGTTTGGCTGCGCTCAAAACGGTGGCCGAGAAGTAGAAAGGAGCATCCCATGCGGTACGTCGATGGATTCGTGTTACCCGTACCAAAGAAGAACCTGAAGGCGTATTTCACGATAGCCCAGAAGGCGGGCAAGATTTGGAGGGAGCACGGCGCGCTGGAATATCGCGAATGTGTCGGTGACGATCTCAACGTCAAGATGGGCCTTCCATTTCCGCGTTTGGCCAAACTTAAAGCGGGAGAAACCGTCGTGTTCTCCTGGATCGTCTACAGGTCACGCGCCCACCGCAACAAGGTCAACGCCAAAGTGATAAAGGACCCCCGCATGAACGACATGTGCGACGCGAAGTCGATGCCGTTCGATATGAAGCGCATGAGCTTCGGTGGATTTAGTGTATTAGTCAGCGTATAGACCAGTGATCATCATCTGACGGAGGCCGGGCATGCCATCTTCAACCAACGCAATCACCAGCGGCACTGTGACCTTGTTTATCGGTACGCGGAAGGGGGCCTTCATCCTCAAGAGCGATCGCACCAGGCGAACCTGGAAATTGTCCGCGCCGATCTATCTCGGTCATATCATCCATCATATGGTCTGCGATCCACGAGACAAGCGCACGATCCTGATGGCCGCCAGCACCGGACACTTGGGCCCGACCATTTTTCGGTCTACTGATGGAGGCAAGACCTGGAAAGAATCCACCGCACCACCGACCTTCCGAAAACGTCCGGAAGGTGAGAAGGGACGCACTGTTGGACATGTCTTCTGGCTCACTCCCTGCCACGCAAACGAGCCAGGCTCATGGTATACCGGCACCTCGCCGCAGGGGCTCTTCCGTTCCGACGACGGCGGTGCAACCTGGAAACCGTTTTCCTCTATCAACGACGATCCCCAGTACATCGAATGGATGGGCAGCGTGCAGGACGGCACACCGGACGGCCCGAAGTTGCACTCGATCATCGTGGACCCGCGCGACCCCAAGCACCTGTATTTCGGCATGTCCGGCGGCGGCATCCACGAATCGATCGACGGCGGCAAGACCTTCGCGCCCCTCATCAAAGGGATGGAGACGGTCGAAGGATTTGATGCATCCGTCGTGACCTATCACGATCCACACTGCATCCGGCTCTGTCCCAGCAATCCGGACCGGCTCTATCATCAGAACCACTGCGGCATCTATCGAATCGACCGTCCTTCTACCGAATGGGTACGAATCGGAAAGACCATGCCAAAGAAGGTCGGCGATATCGGGTTTCCCATGGTCGTCCATCCACGCAATGCCGATACGGCCTGGGTCTTTCCGATGGACGGCACAACCGTGTGGCCACGCGTAAGCCCCGAGGGAAAACCAGCAGCCTATGTCACCCGCAACGGCGGCACCAAGTGGATTCGCCAAGACAAGGGCTTGCCCCGCTCGAACGCCTGGTGGACTGTGAAACGGCAGGCCATGACTCACGATACCCACAACCCTGTCGGCCTCTACGTGGGGACTACACAGGGTGAGATCTGGGCCAGCCACAACGAGGGATCGACCTGGACGTGCATCGCCAAACATCTGCCAGAAATTTATTCGGTAGAGGCGGCAGCTCTCGGACGATGAGAATCCATATCCCAGGGGCTCTCCGCTCCTATACCGGGCAACAGACCGAAGTTGAGGTGGAGGGAGCCACGCTAGCCCAAGCACTGGATGCGCTCGACCAGCGATTCCCCGGCATCCGCTTTCGGATCATTACAGAGCAGGACACCGTTCGTCCCCACATCAGAATCTTCGTCAATGACAGACAGAAGTTTCACCTGGCCGAACTGCTGCACGACGACGATGAGATCTATATCGTCTGCGCACTGAGCGGTGGGTAAACAGGGAGCCGGATCTCGGCATCTGATCCCTGACCTGAGGCTGTCGATTTTCACAAGTTCCTTCGACTAACAGGTAGAGTCGGATCACTCACATGAAGAAATAAAGCCACCGAAAAGGCTTACGACCATACAAAGGGGAAACGATGATGAGCACCAATACCATTCGCCTCCACCGCGTGCTTCGAGCCTCACCGGAACGCATCTATCGCGCATTCCTCGATGCCGATGCCATGGCGAAATGGCTGCCACCCAATGGCTTTACGGGCAAGGTGCATCACCTGGATGCACAGGTCGGAGGAACCTTCAGAATGTCGTTCACCAACTTCGCGACCGGCAAGAGCCACTCGTTCGGAGGGAAATACCTTGAGCTCGTGCCACATGAACGGCTCCACTACACCGATACATTCGACGACCCGAACCTCCCAGGAGAAATGCGCGTAACAGTGACGCTAAAGCCGGTTTCGTGCGGAACGGACGTGAATATCGTGCAGGAGCATGTGCCTGCGGTCATTCCTCCCGAGGCCTGCTACCTTGGTTGGCAAGAGTCCTTGATCTTACTGGGAAAGCTTGTCGAGGCTGAGATTCCTGAGTAACGCGATTGACGAGCTGGATCATCCGTATCGAAGGACGTACAGGGTCTGGTCGCATATACCGTGACGTTCCCTCCCCCTTGATCGAGTGAGTTGCAAAGTTTAGGGTGAAAGGCAATTTAGCAGCGGACAGAACGAATATGTCGTGATTGCGCAATAGGAAAGACGTCAACATGGGCAAGCATACGATTGCGAAGAATACGATTTGTCTGTGGTATGACAACGATGCCGAAGAAGCCGCGCGTTTCTACACGGCGACTTTTCCCAACAGCACCGTGGGCATAATCCATCGCGCGCCGAGCGATAACCCTTCCACCAAGGCGGGCGAGGTCATCACGGTGAACTTTACCGTCGCCGGGATCCCCTGCATGGGTATCAATGGTGGTCCCGCCTTCAAGCACAATGAAGCCTTCTCCTTCCAGATCGCAACCGACGACCAGGAAGAGACTGACCGCTACTGGAACGCCATTGTGGGCAATGGCGGCCAAGAGAGTGAGTGTGGGTGGTGCAAAGACAAGTGGGGCGTCTCTTGGCAGATCACGCCACGCGTGCTGATTGAGGCGATGGCGGCAGGCGGAGATGAGGCCAAACGCGCATTTGATGCAATGATGACCATGCAGAAGATCGACGTGGCCGCCATCGAAGCCGCGCGACAAGGTTCACGCATTCATTGAACACAATACCCGATCTCGCTCAAAACACATGTGCCATGATTTCGCTCACCACAAGGAGGATCCTATGCGTTTCCTTTCTATTGCCGTGACTACATTGTGTATGGCGTTGATGGTTTCCCCTGCCTTGGCCAAAGACAAGAAGGGCCAGAAGCCAATGGATCCAGAGGCCATGATGGAACTGTGGAAGCAACTCGGTACGCCGGGTGAGCCACACAAGCTCTTCGCCACCTTGGTCGGCAGCTGGACCACCACCACAAGGGAATGGATGGAACCGGGCAAGCCTCCCATGGAATCTACGGGTACGGCTGAAATGAAGATGTTGCTGGACGGGCGATTCCTCTACCAAGAATTCAACGGACAGATGATGGGGCAACCCTTCAATGGCATCGGCATCGACGGCTATGACAACATGAGGAAGAAATACGTGACGGCCTGGATGGATTCCATGGGCACCGGCATTTTCTTGATGGAAGGAACCGCCAGCCCTGACGGCAGGACCATCACATTGCGTGGCTCACATCCAGAGCCAGGCGGAGGCAAGATGACCCATCGGGCCATCTGGAAAATTATCGATGCCGACAACCAGACCTTCGATATGTATGGGGCACACCACGGTCAGAAGGAAATGAAGATGATGGAGATCGTGTACACGAGAAAACCATAGGCAGATTCAATAGCTCAGGCTGAGAGGCGTTGCCTCTCAGCCTTCCTTCCCCCCTGTAAGCGCATCCGCCCATCACTCACTGATCCTCTGCATCTCCTTACTCTCCTCAAAGATCTGCGACGGATCGTCTCATGGCCCCCACCGTGCTGTGAAAACCTTCCAGTCCACTCAAGCAGTATTCCAAGAGCACCAATCCGAACACATGAGAATCGCGCCGGCGCCATGCTACAGTGTTCCAACCTAGGCAGTTCAAGGCCACACACAGACTAGTTACAATTCACTCATCCACCAGGAGACAATCATGCGAATCTCATCCCTCGTGCTGGCATCATTCTGCTTCATGCTCACCGTCTCGCCCGCTATGGCAAAAGACCAGAAAGGACAGAAGCCGGTGGATCCCCTGACCATGATGGAGTTATGGAAACAGGCCGCCATGCCCGGTGAGCCGCATAAACTCTTTGCGACATTGGCCGGCAGTTGGACCACCGCTACAAAGGAATGGATGGAACCAGGGAAACCGCCGATGGAATCAACCGGTACGGCAGAATCACGGATGCTGATGGAGGGACGATTTCTCCACCAGGAATTCCACGGCGAGATGATGGGCCAGCCGTTTACCGGCATGAGCATCGACGCCTATGACAACATTCGGAAGAAATACGTCACGGTTTGGGTAGATACGAGAGGAACCGGTGTCTTCATTATGGAGGGGACTGGGAGCCCAGACGGGAAAACCATCACGTTGCGAGGCTCACATCCTGAGCCGGGTGGAGGCACGATGACCCATCGAGCCATCTGGAAGATCATCGACGTCAATAATCAACTGGTTGAGATGTACAGCGTGCACCACGGCCGGAAAGAAACGAAGATGATGGAGATCATGTATACCAGAAAACAATAGGAGCCGATGGCTGACAACAAATAGCCGTATGCAGCAGGACTGTCCTGAGTGAAACGAAGCCTGCGGTGAGTTTATTGAACCAGACGAACGGAGGGGGATCCCCGACTAAGACAGACCAAACGCAGTTGGAGCGAGGTGTAATTCTGCCTTACGCAGCCTGCTCGCCCTTGACCTGCCGTTCTGCTTCCAGCCAATGTTCCACCTCATGTCCATTCTGGAATCCGCTTTGTTCATACAGGAGATAGGCGCGTACTGCGATTTGCTGATGAAGCTGATTGTGACTGTCCACGTGAGCCGATGGTCGTCTTTTAGTAGATCCGACGGAAGACGACTCCGGTTGAATTGCTCGACGAGGGCCGACCGTTCCACCCACCTTGGCCACTGATGCACGACGCTCATTCGTCTTGGTCTTTTTCTGTTCACCACTCGCCCGACGCGCCATAATCCTCCTCCACGTGTCACACCCGTTTACATCCTAGACCATCAAAGGGACCAGTTCCCCTAATAAGGGTCTCGCTCGCATTGTACCCAGATCACTCAACGATACAACATTCTTGGGAGATTTCCAAATCCTGGCCATGGCACCACAGATCAAAGTCTAAGTCGCAACTGCGTTCTGCATGCTATTTCTTCACGCTGTTTCACAATAGAACAGTTGGAATATTGCGGGTAGCATCACATGACTTGATGTGGTAGCGTGAAAAGTATCCACACAACAGAGTCTGGAACCGATCGCCCGCCTGCACGCATCTCACTCGCGACCCATTCCAGTCTACTCACGACCCACTTCTCACAGGAGGTGCCCTATGAGACGTCCCTATGTATTTCAGTCACTCTGTGGTTGGTGCACAATCCTCTTCCTCACAGCGGCCTGTGCCTCAGCAGGTGACAGCAAGAAAAGCGGTTCGTCGATGATCGTGTCAAACGGGAAACAGGTCACACTCGAATACACCTTGAAGCTCGACGATCAATCGATCGTCGATACCAATGTCGGGGGAGAGCCAATACAACTCACTCAAGGCAACCATGAAGTCGTTCCCGGTCTTGAGAAGGCCCTGGAGGGCATGACCATTGGGGAGAAAAAGAAAGTGACCGTTGGCCCGGCAGACGCCTACGGCGCGGTTGATCCTCAAGCGTTTCAAGAAGTGGATAGGAAGATGGTACCGGTCGAATCGCAAAAGGTTGGGACACAGCTAGAAGGAACAACCACCGATGGCAAAAAGGTATACCCACGAATTGCCGAAGTGAAGAACGAGACCGTTGTGCTCGACTTCAACCATCCGCTGGCCGGCAAAACGCTCTACTTCGATGTAAAAGTCCTGGACGTCGCACAAGCCACATCGAAGTGATCTAGGGCCTGTTCACACTACCGTAAGCCATCCACGATCAAGGCGAAGGAGATG
>CABVSA010000030.1:0-5509 GCA_902500805.1 uncultured Nitrospira sp.
ACCGGATGAAGGCGGCAAAGAAGCCGGCGAAGCCATAGGTCTCATGCGGGCCGATCGATTCGAGGTGGCGGCGAAACGGCTCAGATCGCACGTCGATGCAATAGACGGACTGGGAATAGGGGCGAAGCGGAGGGGCCGTGGGTGTATCGGTGCGCTCGCGTTGGTTCGCGGACATGAGCTGTTCGACCAGTGGCTCATGATAGCCGGCTTCAAAGGCCTTCAGCCAGACGATGCCATGGTCCGATTCTGGAAAGGCTTCGATCCATTCGATGATCTGTTTCAACGTCTGGGGCTCACTCTCAACGAGCTGCTCATCGAGCAACTGGAGTGATCGGCTCAATGCGAGGAGTCGTCGGGCATTTCCACGCCGACGCGCGGCTTGGTGTCTGGGAACCACCTCGGTCCGATAGCGCGTGAGGACCGTGTTCCAGCCTTGTCCCTTCCGATGGGCAAGTCGATCGACTTCTTCAGCGTAGAGTGCCGGTAGGTGGCCGGCGATCCGCTGTCGTCGCAAATAGTACTCTTCCGAATAGTCACGCATATACACGACGATCTCGTCGAATCGTCCTTGAATATCCAGATATTCTCGACAAGCCGCCTGTACGAGCTCACGGGCATACCACAAGCGAATGGCGAGGAACTTCACCAGACCAACCGGGTGGGCTTGTTGCCAGGGATAGTCTCGTTCTTCTCCTCGCCATTTGATAAAGCCGCCCCACCCCGGGAGGGCGGTGAGTTGGAGCGACAAGTAATCCTGCCGCAGTTCCATTGGAATGCCTAACCGGTCCAAACTTTCGAGCAGCGTGTCTTCCGGATGATCGGGGAGCGCAGCAATTTTGCGGCGACTGTCGGGAATCCCGATGAGTGACCATTCCTGTGCGGCGAGGCGCTTCCAGGACCGGTACAGCCCCTCGTCACGGTCGGACATGGCCCACGCAGCATGTCCCTCGTCGAGAAAGGCCGAGCACCACTTGATCATCTGGTCATTGATGGTCTGGACGATGGAGGTGCCGAGCGTGTCGTCACACCAGTGAGACAGGGTGAGCCACCGGCAGAGCGCGGAGTGGTTGGTCTCCACGACTTTTTTGACACGATCATCGAGGGATGGAGCTTCTAAGACATGCTCCAACTTCCTAGCGATCTGCTCGATGAGATCCTTGTCGGGATCTTCCAATTGATCGTCCAGCGGTTCTCGTATCGGGGAGCACAGCCCTTCCGTCAGGCACGCCCGCAAGACTTCCCTATGGGTTACGGAGCGAGATCCCAGGACGATCGATCGCTCGCTTGCCAAGGGCTGCAAGGCTGCTTCCAGGTGCTCCACGCGAATGCGACCGGATGTGACGTAGGCACGATACAGGTCGCTCGGGAGATAGCCGTCTCCATTCAAGAATTGTTTGCCGCGCCGGATCGTTTCCTCGAAGGGAAGGTATTCCAGACTGTGCAGCGGATTGTGGTGGACGAACGTCCGCATCGGCCAGTATTGCGCGATGATCTCGCCCGCAAGGCGGACGATGCCGCGGAGTTCCATCCGTTTCGACTCGAGATCCATCGATTCATTTACTGGTGTCATGGAATCGCTCGCGAAAAAGTTCCGGCCATCGACTGCGTGGCCGTCGACGTCCACCACTCAATGGGGGCAAGCCCCAGCACCGTGAGGATGACGATCGTGATGGTCAGCGCCGCCCATTCTTGTTGCACGACATCGCGATACCGAAGATCTCCTCGCCTGATTCCGAACAACAATCGTTGGACCGCACTCATGAGATACCAGGACGCTGCCAGCCAGGCCAACGACATGATCATCAGACCAATGAGTGACGGAATCGGTGAATGGAGCAGCAATCCCATCAGTCCGGCGAATACGCCGAAGGGGGGAAGCCCCATCGCCGCCAATGCCAAAAGAGACAACAGCACGGCATAGCGTGGCATTGCGGAGGCCAATCCGCTGATCGAGGATGGATCGACATCGTCACCATAGCGTGTCCGAATGATCTGCCAGGCAATCAGCAGTCCGCATGTCGCAAGACCGACGGAGGCGACGAAGACGGCGGCGCGAGACGTCGCCAGGCTCGATGCCGAGGTATGCCACCAGAGCATGGAAAAGAAGGAGAGACTGGCATAAGACAGCATGAGTCGAATCCGAGTCTGTGCCAGGGCTTTGACCGCACCATACAACGCTCCGATGAGCGCGAGGAGGCCGACGATACCGGAGATCGCCGCGGGAATGATGTGTAGGGCTGAGGCCATGACGTGCAGGCCGACGGCGGGAAGAAGAAATGCCGAGAATGAGGGCAGATTGCCGGGTAGTCGTGTGAGCGCAATCACATAACTGGTATGGAACGGCAGGAGCGGGATCAGTACCACCGCAGTGACCAGGGTTCCCAGCGATGAAAGCGGGGGGGTGGTCAGTGCGGCGAGGACCACTCCCAGTGCAGCGAGACAGAACTGGCTGATCCCCCACCATGAGATCGGCCACAAGCTCGTATGGTGACGTAGTAACAAGCCGGTCATGGTCGCCAAGAATGTCAAGAGGAACAGCTGACTCAATGGAGCCGGATGGGCGATGATCCCAATTCCCAGTCCGAGGCTGACCAAGGTCATGAGCCAAGACAGGCGGTGGTCCTTCTGAACCGGCTGCCCCAAGACGGAGATCATGGCCACGATCGGAAGCAGGCTGAGGAGCAAGGCGCCTTCCGGCAGGTTTGTGTGAAGGTTTAGAATCGGGACGAGAGTGATGAGGCACCAGATGATGCACGATTTCTTCAACTGCGGCACGTCGTCCCAAAGCATTCGACCGGACAAAGCGCCGATGAGTGGGATGCAGGTGGCAAGCCAAGAAAAAAGAACCGTGCTTGTCATCGCCGCGACCACCCCTCTTCTTGTTTATCGACCCAGTGGACAAACCGCAGGACAACTTGTCCAAGCCGCCCGTAACATTCGTCGGCATACAATCTGTTGATGAGCGCCACATACACTCGATGACGAGCCTTGTCGATCCATGCGGGTATCCGGACACTTCGTCCATGGGCCTTCAAATACAGATAGGCCCAGCCGAGGATGGTCAGACCGGTCGCCCCGACAAGCAGCAGGTCGAACAGCCAGTCGGGAAGGTCGGCAGCCTTGTAGTAAGCGGCAACTTCGGTCGGATTGGGGTAGAGGAACGCGGTGAACGATTCCACCGCAAACAGATAAATGAAGACGACGAAGAGCAAGGTCAACAGCATCGCGGACGATACTTTCCATGATGCAACGGCGCGTAACCGTGTGAGCGTCAGAATGGCTTGCGAGGAAGTGATCCAAATAAAAAAGAGGACGATGACGGTCCCCTGAGACTCCAACAGAGGAATGTGCAACACCCCGTGGGTGACCAGGAGAATGAGGAGTGGGATCACCAAGCTCGTCAGCACCCCCGTCGACCAGGTGAGGTTTGACAGCTCTCCCTCCTCGTGATGAGTATCGCCTGTATGGGGGAAATGTGGCTCAAGCCGAGCCTTTTGAATCACGTTTCCACAATTGAGAAAGACCGTGGCCTTAAACAGACCATGTGCGATCAGATGGAAGACCGCCAGTGAAAATGCGCCGAGCCCGCACTCCATAATCATGTACCCCATCTGACCGATCGTCGACAGTCCCAACGTCTTCTTGATGTCGCTCTGCACCAGCATCATGGAGGCCCCCAGCACCGCAGTCACCGTGCCGACCACCAAGGCGACGTGCAACGTGACCGAACTCAAGCCGAAGAGCGGCGCCATTCGATTGATCAGGAACCCGCCGGCGTTGATGATGCCGGCATGGAGTAGGCCGTGTACGGGTGTCGGCGCAAAGAGCGAACTGGGTAACCAGAGGTGAAGAGGAAACTGTGCGGACTTTCCCATCGCCCCAATGAACATCAGTAAAGTAATGGCGGTGGCGGCGTCGATATCCATACCTGGCCACAGTGCCACGGTATGGGCGGAGGCCCTCGCGCGGGCGAACAGCTCGGGAATTTCAAGCGTTCCGTATACCTGGTAGGTGAGGATGATCCCCATAAGGAGGGCCATATCAGCCACACGCAGGACCGTGAACGTTTTGTAGGCTCCGTCGAGAGTCTGACTGTGACTATGGTTGTGCGCGAGAATGTAGAGCAGGTAGCTCAGCAGTTGCCAGAACAAGAACAGCATCATGAGATTCGCACTGGACACCATGCAGAGCAACACGAAGTCCGTGAGGCAAATCAGCGTCAGATACCGTCGGTAGTGGCGGTCCTGATACATATAGTTCACGGAGTAGGTGTAGATGATCAGACTGACGGCCGAAATCAGTGTCATCATGACGCCACTGAGTCGGTCGATGTAGAACCCGATAGGAATCGTGAGAGACGTAACCGTGGCAGGGTTATAGAATTGAAGCGTGATCGGCCCAGACATCGTCACGGCATACAAAGTTCCCGCAGCTCCCACACAGGCCGCTCCCATCAGCAACGCGGCAATCTTGGCGTGGGCATAGCGGGTCGAGTCTTCTGCACAGACCACGACCAGTGCGGCGACCAGAGGAAGTAAAGGAATGAACAGCGCGGCCCACATCGGTTCGGTATTGCCTCAGAAAACACAAAAGCCAACCGCCTCGCGTCGACCGATGGTCGACCCAAGCAATTGGCTTGTACTGCGACCGGCCTCTCAGAATGAAGTGCGAGTCGCCCTACGGCCTACGACAGAAAAACAGCAGTCTTGCCCGTCCGCAAGTAATCTTGTGGAGAAGCAACACTGCGCGCCCGTATCATGCGGCTTCATCAATAATATGGGGCAACCTATAGCGTCAAGCTCGAAATGGTCACGCAAGTCTTCACTTCTGCCCTGCGGGAGCCGAAAGACTCAGCGCGGCGCCCATGATTGAGACGAAAGTCCTAGCCCGCAGTATTCATGAACACTTCTACTGCAATTGCCGATCCGCTGTTTCGACGAGCCTTCGGCCGGCGGGCTCGCCCCTCGAATCCTCGACGTACTGCACGAGTACGACTCGGGTTCTCCGGGCTCTGCGCACCGGTCTCACGACGCGGCTTGGCAATTTCGCGACGAACCGTCATGAATACTGCGGGCTATGGCAGTACTTGTTCGCTCACCATAAGCGCTCTTATAATTGCGGGAGAGGGGGCTATGGAAAACTCAATACGCAACGCTGTTATTAGGTTCGAGCAAGAATTCATGGGCCGTGGCCCGGATGAAGTTCGCGCACTCGTCGCGCGAGATCTTGTTGTCGTCCGACTGAAAGGGGTCCTGACACCAGCCGAACGTCAGTTGGCGAAAACCACAGAAGGGGTCGAGATGGTGAAGCAACTCCGGCAAAATTTGATCGCGCAGGGTAGGGACAAGCTCTGTGAGCAAGTGGGCGAAATCACCGGGGCAAAGGTGCTCGGCCTCTTTACCGATATCGATGTGCAACTCGGCGAGCGGGTCCTCGTCTTTACGACGGATCGGGAGATCCAATATGGGACGAAGTAGTAGGCCGTCGGATTGTCGAACTGGAGGTCGTG
>CABVSA010000030.1:5609-38082 GCA_902500805.1 uncultured Nitrospira sp.
AGATCCAATATGGGACGAAGTAGTAGGCCGTCGGATTGTCGAACTGGAGGTCGTGGTTGGGAGCATGTCATCCACTCCATGCACGTTTTTCGCTGTTAGCGGTAGACCTCGTGTCGGTGTCCGACCTTCACCACGTCGGCACGCAGAGTGGCATCGTCACTACCTAGACCATGCGATAGTCGCCCTGCCTGATGCGATAGCGCTCTGATTCGCCTGAGAGTTTCTCACACCCTGAGGGCCGGGGCTGTTGTGCCAAGCCTCGAATTCGATTGATGATCCGCTTGAGATCGCTCAAAGGACTCCGCCCGGAGTTCTTTCTCGGCAGAACGCTTTATGACGACGCTATAACGGGCCGTCACGCTTCAACTCCTCGAGGACCTTCTCGAATGAGCGTGACGGCTCTTTCGCTCGGCGATCAAATGCTTCCAGACCTAGAGCATCCTCTCGAAGGGGTTCCAGCACGGCGGCATTGACCAGGTCGGAGAGAGACCGATCCGTTGTGGCGGCTTTGACCTTGAGCGCTCGATTGATCTTGGGTTTGAGGTAGACGGTCGTGCGGGTGTCGGATGGCATAGTATTTCTCCTTTAGAACGTTGTGACATTTTAGAATCGGAACGCTAAAGTGTCACTATTCAGACCTTATTCTCTGCTCATCGACAAAGTCTCTGGTCATTTCACGGATATCGACGTGCAGCTCGGCGAGCGGTCTTTGTCTTTACGACGGATCGGGCACTACAGAGCGGAAAGGAGATAACGGATCCAGAGGTAACAGGCTCTACTCCGGCCTTCACACTCCTGAGCAATGCGAACTCACGTAGGTCCAGGAGAATGATGCGGCATCAGCACCATGCGATGACGGAGGATCTCGAAGAAGTGCAGAGACTACTGGAGCGTGTTTAAGGCTCCGTCACGCGGATCTAGGTGGGGAGAACACCGATGCCGGTTAGGGTGCCCACAGGGCGGGGACCGGAACGAGCCAGAGTTTCTCGCCGAATGGAATGACGCGATCACCCAGATAGAGCACGAGCCCGGTGCGGAACCGTTTACCGAGTTGATCGCGTAGCGCTTGTAAGGCGACAAAGTCAGAGGCCGTTACGGTCGCGCTCCCTTTGACTTCGACACCGGCCACTGAGCCGTCAGTTTGTTCCAGCACCACATCCACCTCCGACCCGCCGGCGGTGCGGAAATGGTAGAGCGAGGCGTGTGGAGCAGCCCATGACAGTTGTTTGCGAAGTTCACCCACGACGAAGGTTTCCAGCATTCGTCCCAATAACGCCCGATCGTCGCGGAGTCGTCTGGCGTCGGCCCCGATCAGATGGCAGGCCAGGCCGGTGTCGACCAGATGTAGCTTGGGGGACTTGACCAGGCGCTTGCCCATGTTTGTTGACCAGGCCGGGAGGCGATGCACCAGAAACACTGTTTCCAGCAGGGCGAGATAGCGAGTTAAGGTTGTGTGCGGGAGTCCGGCATCTCTGCCGATGTCGGCGAGATTTGCCAACCCGGCTGTGCGGGCAGCAAGCAGTTTGAGCAGGTTGGGCAGCTGGTGAAACGCATCCACCCGGGCCAGATCGCGCACGTCCCGTTGGAGAATGGTAGAAATGTACGATGCAAACCACGCCGACCGGCGATCCTCGGCGATACGCTGGATGGCTTCCGGGTATCCGCCGCGCGTCAATCTGGCTGCAAGCTCCTGTGTTGTCGCGGTGAACTTGGTTTTGGCGATGGTGCCGTCAAACAGTCGGGTGACGAATCGCTCCCGTGTGCCGGCAAGCTCACCCGATGAAAACGGGAAGAGCGGAATGACCTCCATCCGGCCGGCCAGCGATTCAGATAACCGTGGCAGGGTCAGCACGTTAGCCGATCCTGTCAGCAGAAAGCGACCAGGTGAGCGGTTCTTGTCCACGGCGACTTTGATGGCCGGGAAGAGATCCGGAGCCCTCTGGATTTCGTCGAGGACGACCGGGCCCTGCAGGTTGCGGATGAATCCCACCGGATCACGCGCAGCCGAGGCGAGCGTGGCCGCATCATCTAGGGTGAAGTACTCCGCCCCGGTCTTCTCAGCCATCGCTCTGGCCAGTGTGGTCTTCCCCGTTTGCCGAGCGCCGTTCAGGAGCACGACCGGCGTGTCGGCCATGGCCGAGTGGACCGCGTGCGCAATAGTTCGCTTGATCATGGAGAGATATTCACCTGTTTGTGGTGAATTTGCAAGCGAACCATCGTGAAAACCGGATTCGGCCGTCATCCGCTCCAATCCTATAGTTGGATGCCGGTGGCGGAGGCCCTGATCAGGTCCAAAAACCGGTCACTGCTAGAGCTAGCCGCAGCATCCATCACTCTTTTGCTGCAATCGCCGATCCGCTGTTGAGATAATGTGAGTTATTCGTAAAACGTGAAGGGTGAAGCGTTGTTCATGAAGAACCCTGGTTCGTGGCGAGAATGCCTGAAGCAGTTTCAAGTTCCAAGTTTCCGGACAACCTGAAACCTCAAACTTGAAACCGCCGGCCGTCATGAATAATGAGCGTTAGAACGTCCGCGCATTGATCCACATGTGCACAAGAATACTCGCGGCATACCCCAGCGCGATCGCTGGAGTCCATTTGAGATGACTGAAAAACGTATACTTCCCTTTCGCCTGCCCCATTAGCGCGACACCGGCGGCAGAGCCGATGGAGAGGAGGCTGCCCCCCACTCCTGCGGTCAACGTCACGAGCAGCCATTGGCCTTCGGAAATGTCCGGGTTCATGGTTAACACCGCGAACATGATCGGAATGTTGTCGACAATCGCCGATAAGAGCCCGACCGAGACGTTGGCGAAGGTTGGGCCCCACTGGGAGTAGAGCACGTGGGAGGCCAAGGCCATATACCCGATTTGGCCAAGACCGCCGACGCACAGGACGACACCGTAGAAGAACAACAGCGTATCCCACTCAGCCCGGGCCACCTTTTGAAACACGTCAAATGGGACGATATCTCCGATCTCCCCTTTGTTATAGGGCGAGGCATGGTGGCGTTTCCGGCTCAGATAATGTCCAAAGAAGCCAAGATACGCAAATCCGGTCATCATCCCCAGGACCGGCGGTAGATGCAGGAAATTGTGAAAGCCGACTGCTGTGCAAATGGTTAGGAGAAACAACCCCAGAATGCGCTTGGCTCCGGTCTTCATGTGGACGGTTTCAGAGGACGGTGGTGGAGACATGCGAGGGACGGCATAATGCATGATCGCAGCGGGCACAACATAGTTCACCGCTGAGGGGATAAACAGCTGAAAAAAGTCAAAGAACCCAAGGATCCCCTTTTGCCACACCATCAAGGTCGTGATATCTCCGAAGGGACAGAACGCTCCACCCGCATTCGCCGCCACCACGATATTGATGCAAGAGATGCTGACGAATTTCGGACTGTGAGAACCCACAGCCAAGACCACCGCGCACATCAAGAGAGCGGTGGTGAGATTGTCGGCCGCCGCCGAAATAAAAAACGCCAGGATCCCCGTGATCCAGAAGAGTTGCCGGTAGCTGAACCCCTTACGAACCAACCACGAGCGAATCGCATCGAACACGAGTCGTTCGTCTAGGGCGTTGATGTAGGTCATAGCCACCAGCAAGAACAGCATCAGTTCAGCATATTCCATCAGATTGTGCCGGAAGGCATTTTCAACCAGT
Organism: uncultured Nitrospira sp.; assembly: GCA_902500805.1. Classification (GTDB taxonomy): domain Bacteria; phylum Nitrospirota; class Nitrospiria; order Nitrospirales; family Nitrospiraceae; genus Nitrospira_D. Next base: position 9,272 of record CABVSA010000030.1, read on the forward strand.
TCCGATTGACCCGCCGGATACGCGAGGGCGATCGCTGCCCATATGATCCCGGCTGCAAGAATCACCGGTTTAGACTTCTTGAGGTGGGTAAACTCCTCGGACATGACCAGGGCATATGCTAGAACAAAGACGCCGATCGCAAAATATCCCACTGCTGATGTGGTCAAGTCGATCGAGGCATGCGCTTCTGTTTCAGCGAGCGTGAGGGAAGGCAACCCGAATACGATGAACGCGGAAGGAAGGCCGACCTGGAAGAAACGCAAAAAGGAAGAACTGTTCACGCACGACCATCCTTTCGAGCACTATCATCGTCGGCTGACCCAGGCGTTGATCTGCGAGGTCAGCACAAAATTGTTCAGCGCGGCACCATGGATATCGAGGCACCGCTCGGACAACGGGAGTTCGTCCTTACGGTGGACCGGGAACTGTCGAACGGGAATCGTTAGTGTACCGACGAGTGGTAGACCCAGAGGTCGCCGACCGGACAATTCAGATACACCGGAAATCCCAACAAAACCAGAAGTTACACAGGCAGATGAATGAAAATCAAGGCAAACTTTCCGCGGGGCATGACTGTCATAGCAGAACAACGAACCAGGGTAGGCACGATCTCTGACGATGCGAGCCCTGTCACGAGTACAGGCTCTCTTACAGCAGCTCGTTTCTCTGAGACTGCATCCGGGCAAGTCGTTCCGGGCAGGGCTTGTCACAGCCGGCATCGCACTCCAGACCAAGACGTTCAAGACCACCGCAACTGCCGCCGATCGGACGGCGACCAAGCAGGACACCCACTGCCATCGCCAGGATTGCAATCACCATGACAAGAAAGGTCACCAGGAAAATTGTCATGACAGCTCCTGTTTCCGGTATCGCTGGAAGGCACAGCAGACGCGTTCTTCAAATTGTCCATTCTGTTCGATGACGAAAAGGACGGGAAGATGGAGTCGCTCAGCGATGGCCATGCCACGCTCAGGCCCTAACACCTGAAATGCGGTAGCCCAGGCATCGGCTCGCATGCTGGTCTCCGCCAGCACTGTCACGGACACCAGATGATGATCAACCGGCCAGCCGGTTGTCGGATCGATGGTATGGGAATAGCGCCGCCCGGCGATTTCAAAAAAGTTTCGATAATTTCCAGAGGTAGCGAGGGCGATGTCGCTGAGCGCCAGCATCGTGCGCACCGAGCGTTCACCCGACAACGGTTTCTCAATCGCGATCCGCCAGGGTGTATCACGCTCCTTGAGTCCCCGTACTCTGATCTCACCACCAATCTCTACCATATAATGTTCAATGCCGTGCGCGGTCATGAGTTCAGCCACCCGGTCCACCCCGTAGCCCTTGGCGATTCCGGACAGATCCAGGAAGACATCAGGGCGGTGCTTGCGTATAGCTGGTTGAGTCTCACTGAGTGTAATTTTATCAAGTCCGCTACGCGCGCGGGCGGCGGCGATGTCGCGGTCAAGCGGAATGCGGTCCGAATGAACCTCCGGGCCAAAGCCCCAGAGATTGACCAGGGGACCGACCGTGACGTCGAACGCTCCTTCACTCTGAGCGCCGATCTCGAGTGCGGCTTTGAGCACCGCGCGGAGCGAAGACGATGCGGGTACCCAATCGGTGGTGCGCAGACGGTTAAAGCGCGACAGTTCCGACTCCTGGTCATAGGTGGACATGGTGTGATTGATCTCGGCCAGCAAGGTGTCCACTTCGATCTGGAGGTCCTTCACTGTCAGAGTATTCGGAGTGGGACGGTATTTCACGTTATACGTGGTTCCCATGGTCCGACCACTCATCTGCAGTTCTGCGACAGGCGGCTCAGGGCGCAACAGGCCGAAGCCGGTCCCGGCCGCCAGCAGAACGATCAAGGCAACCAACGCACGGGGTCGCGCAATGGCGGGAGGCATGGATGCTCATCCTCCGAAGTCATCGAGCATGATGTTGTCCCGCTCGACACCCAGATCCAACAGCATCTTGATCACGGCGGCATTCATCATCGGCGGTCCGCAGAGGTAGTACTCACAGTCCTCGGGCGCCGGATGGGTTTTCAGATACTCATTATAGAGTACGCTATGGATGAAACCGGTATAGCCGCTCCACTCGTCCTCTGGGATCGGGTCGGACAGGGCGACATGCCACTCAAAGTTGTCGTGCGCTGCAGCCAGCTTGTCGAAATCGTCGACATAGAACATCTCGCGCTTCGATCGAGCCCCGTACCAGAAGGACATCTTGCGTGTGGTCTTGAGGCGACCCAGCTGATCAAAAATGTGCGAGCGCATGGGCGCCATCCCTGCCCCACCGCCGATGAACACCATCTCGTTGTCGGTGTCACGCGCAAAGAACTCGCCGAACGGCCCGGAGATGGTGACCTTGTCACCCGGTTTCAGTCCAAACAGGTAGGACGACATTTTACCCGGAGGCAGGTTTTGCGTGCGCGGAGGGGGCGTGGCAATGCGAATATTGAGCATAATAATGCCACGTTCTTCCGGGTAATTGGCCATGGAGTAGGCGCGCTCGAGGGGCTCATTGACCTTGGACACAAGGTCCCAGAGATTCAGCCGGTCCCAGTCGCTGCGAAATCGTTCTTCGATGTCGAAATCTTTAAACGAGTGCTTATACGGAGGGCAAAAAATCTGGATGTACCCTCCGGCACGGAAATCGACATATTCATCCTGAGGAAGTTCCAGGACCAGTTCTTTGATGAAGGTGGCCACATTGTGGTTGGAGCGGACGGTACATTCCCATTTCTTGACCCCGAACACCTCATCTGGAATCTCGATCTTCATGTTCTGCTTGACCGCCACCTGACAGGAGAGACGGTAGCCCTCGCGCGCTTCACGCTTGTTGATATGCGAGGTTTCAGTCGGCAGAATGACCCCACCTCCTTCGAAGACCTTGACCCGGCATACGCCACACGTCCCGCCGCCACCACACGCCGAACTGATAAAAATCTTGGCGTCGCCCAGCGCACCGAGCAGTTTGCCTCCGATCGGCGTCTCAATGGATTTCTTGTCGTTGATCGTAATTGTGACGTTGCCGCTGGCCACCAGCTTCGATCGCGCACTCAGGATGAGGACGGCCAGAATGAGGACAATCCCGGTGAAAAAACCCACACCCAGTAGGATCTCAATCATACGTGGTCTCTCATCTCAAACTCAGCAGGATGCTGGAAAAAGCCGCCGCCGTCGTTCTCGCATCGCTCAGGGGCTTCAACATACGGCGCAGAGTATGCCTCGCCCCTGCGCTCGCTGCGGCCTTGCCGTCGACCTTTTTGAGCATCCTGCGGATATTCTTGAATCAGGGTAAGACACTCGGTCATCGCGTAGTACTACCTGGTAAAAGGAGCGTTTCCACAACCTATCTAGAGTTGAATTCCGGAAAAGGCCATAAACCCAAGCGCCATCAACCCTGCAGTGATGAAGGCGACCCCCAGTCCCTGCAATCCAGCGGGGATGTCGGAATACTTGAGCTTCTCACGCACCCCTGCCATCGCCACAATCGCGAGCGCCCATCCGACACCGGACCCCACACCATAGGTGACGCTCTCACTGAAGTTATAGTCTCGTTCGACCATAAACAGACAGCCTCCAAGAATGGCGCAGTTCACGGTAATCAGCGGCAAGAAGATTCCCAACGAGTTGTACAGTGCCGGGACGTATCGGTCGAGAAACATTTCCAGCACCTGAACGACCGCTGCAATGACGCTGATGTAGCTGATGAGTCCCAAGAAATCCAGACTCATCTCGGAGAGCCCCGCCCAGGACAGCGCGCCGTCACGGATCAGAAACCGGTAGATCAGATTATTGATCGGGATGGTCAGGCTTTGGACGACGACCACTGCAATACCGAGTCCGAGCGCGGTACCGATTTTTTTCGAGACGGCCAGAAAGGTGCACATGCCGAGAAAAAATGTCAGTGCCAGATTTTCAACGAAGACCGCTTTGATAAATAGATTGATCAGGTCCGTCATGAGACCACCTCGGGACGAGGGGCGTGATAGATCTTGAATTCAGGTTGCTCGACTTGTGCCGGTTTCCAGGAGCGCACCACCCAAATGATCATGCCGATCAGGAAAAATGCACTCGGAGGCAGAAGTAATAAGCCGTTCGGCACATACCACCCGCCATCTCGATCAAGCGGGAGGATCGGATACCCGAACAGGGAACCGGACCCCAACAGCTCACGAATGATCCCGACGACCAGCAGCAGGGCGCTATAGCCGAGGCCGTTGCCGAGCCCATCAAGGAAACTGGGGAGCGGGGGATGTTTCATCGCATAGGCTTCAGCGCGTCCCATGACGATACAGTTGGTGATAATCAACCCGACGAAGACCGACAGGTCCTTGCTGATACTGAATGCGTAGGCTTTGATGAATTGATCAGTGACGATGACCAGCGACGAAATAATGGTCATCTGCACGATGATGCGAATGCTGCTCGGGATATGATTGCGGACCAGACTGATGGCGGCATTGGAGAAGGCCGTGACCACGGTCAGCGCGATGCACATCGTGATCGTGGTCGAGAGTTTCGAGGTTACGGCCAGTGCCGAGCAAATCCCCAGGACTTGGAGGATGACGGGGTTATTGTCGACGATCGGGTCGAACATGATTTTCTTGTGTTGGTACGACATGCGCGTTAGCTCCTTTCGCGACGCAAACGGGACAGGTACGGCCCGTACCCCTTGTCGCTCAACCAGAACTTCAGCAAATTCTCCACCCCTCGGGAGGTGATGGTGGCGCCGGCAAGTGCGTCAACCTGATGGTGAGACTCCGGGGTGGAACTGTCAACCGCGACCTTCGTCACTTCAACCTGCACCTTCCAGTTCTCGTCGAAGAGGACTTTGCCCGTCCATTGCGCCCGCCACTTTGGATTGTCGACTTCACCGCCGAGCCCAGGGGTCTCGGCATGCTGATAGAAGCGAAGGCCCTGCACCGTTCGTAGATCTTCCTCAAGCGCAAGAAATCCGTACATCGTGGACCAGAGCCCGTAGCCGTACACCGGCAGGATCAGTTTCTTCAAGTCGCCGTTCTCACCGACAATTCGATAGACCGGCAGATAGCGCGGTTCGCGTCTGATCCCCGCCAGGTCTTCTCGGCGGGTGAGTTCGATAGAGATCGCGGGATCCTTTCCGGCCTTGACGATATTAAAGGTGTCAGGATCGATCCCCTTCACCTCGTCGCCGGTTGCCAGTTCGACCATACGAGCGTCAATCCGTTTCAGCGCTTGTTCTTCCGTCAGTCCCTCTTTAAGGAGGCCGGAGACCGCAATCACATTCCGTATGAGATCGGCCTTCTTGTTCGATTCCTGAATCGGTCGAAGGAGCACTGCCGCGCCGGCGACCACCACCGAGCAGACCAGACAGACGACAAACGTCACCAGCAGGGTCCTGCTTGCACTCTCAACCGGCGCAGCGGAGACGGCGGAATCGGATTCAGACGCGGACATGGCGGCGAAGCCTCCGTCGGATGTTGAACTGGACGACCGCGTAGTCGATCAGGGGTGCGAACACATTGGCGAACAAAATCGTAAGCATCACGCCTTCCGGAAAAGCCGGGTTGGCCACGCGGATCAGCACGGTCATGGCCCCGATCAGAATACCGAAGGCCCAGCGCCCGGCACTCGTCATGGCGGCCGACACGGGGTCAGTGGCCATGAAGACCGCGCCGAAGGCAAACCCGCCCAGCACCAGGTGCCAGTACCAGGGCATCGCCACCATCGGATTGGTCTCGCTGCCGATCATATTGAACAGGAGCGACGCCCCGACCATCCCGACAAAGCACCCGACGATAATGCGCCAGGAAGCGACCCCTGTATAGATCAGGAATGCCGCCCCGAGTAGACAGGCCAGAGTGGAGGTTTCCCCCATAGAGCCGGGCATCAGGCCGATAAAGGCATCCCACCAAGTGAGGCCCCCACGCATGATCTCCTCGACACCGCCGACTTTCCCAAGGCTGAGCGCGGTTGCGCCCGAATAGCCATCCACCGCCACCCACACCCGGTCACCGGACATTTCGGCGGGATAGGCGAAAAACAGAAATGCTCGCGCGGTCAGGGCGGGATTGAGAAAATTCTTGCCGGTCCCGCCGAAAATCTCTTTGCCCAGGACCACACCAAAGGTAATTCCGATGGCCACCATCCAGAGCGGCATATCGGGGGGCAGCGTCAGCGTGAAGAGCATGGAGGTGACCAGAAAGCCTTCATTGATCTCTTTCTGACGCACCGTGGAGAAGACCGTTTCCCAAACGCCACCGACGATTAGGGTCACCAGATAGATCGGCAGAAAATACAAGAAGCCATGGACCGTATTGGCCAGAATACTGCCGGCATCAAACCCGATATGGAGAGCCGCCAGGAGATCGTACCGCCAGCCGGTCTTGGCCACCCCCATTTTTGCGAGTGCCAGATTGGCCTGATAGCCGGTGTTGAACCAGCTCCACAGGATGCAGGGAATCAGCGCCACCACCACGTACACCATCAATCGTTTCAGATCGATGCCGTCCCGCACATGCGGTGCGTGGTGCGTGGTCTCGGGAGAGGAATAGAAAAACCCATCGACCATCTCGAACACGGGGTAGTACTTCTCATACCGGCCGCCCTTGGCAAACAGGGGCCTGAGACGATCGAGATAGCGTTTCATACCTGCCATCAGCCTTCTCTCTCAATCTGGCTCAACACGTTCCGCAACACCGGGCCGTAGTCGTTCTTGCCGACGCACACGAAGGAGCAGAGGGCGAGGTCTTCTTCGTCCAATTCCATGCAGCCCAGTTGTTGCGCCATGTCGGTGTCGCCCACCATCAGGTAGCGCAGTAATTGCGTCGGGAGGATGTCCAGCGGCATGACATCTTCGAAGTTTCCGAAGGGCACCATGGCGCGATGACCTCCGTTCAGCCCGGTGGTCATCCCAAACTCTTCCTTGCGGTAACGAAAGAGGCTCGACAGCATGACGTTGCTCTGGGAGAAGGTGTTCCGCCCGGGCGTGAACCAACCCATGAACGTTCGTTCGACCCTCTCCGGAATCACGGATATCTGAAGGTGATGGCGCCCCAGATAGGACGACCAGCCGGCTGCGTGACGCCCCGACAAGATGGAGCCGGAAATAACACGGTTCTCACCAGCATGAAGCTCATCCTCGATCAACTCTTCGATACAGGCGCCGAGCCTGGTCTGCAACAGACGTGGCTGTGTGACTTGCGGCCCGCCTAGCGCAACGATGCGGCGAGTCGATATGCGCCCGCTGGTAAACAGTTTGCCGATCGCGATCACCTCTTGGTAGTTGAGGTGCCAGACAACCTTATTGACGTCTACGGGTTCGAGAAAATGGATGTGGGTCCCCGGTAGACCGGCTGGGTGCGGGCCTTCGAAACTCGCCTGACGTACGCGGGTGAGACCTTGTGGCACCGGCAGTTCGGCTGCGGGTGATTTGCATACCCACAGCGGCATGGTGCCAAGGCACGACAGCACCGTCAGGCCGTGGCCGAATGCCTCAGCCTCTGCAGTAATAATTGGCACGGGATCAGCGGCTAGCGGGTTACTGTCCATTGCGGTCACGAAGATGGCCGCCGGACGAGTAGTCGGGTCGGCGATCTTGCTGTAGGGACGCGTGCGTAACGCTACCCACAGGCCTGATGCCAAGAGATTCTCCACCACCTGCGTGTCGGTCAAGCCGGCCAGCTGGTCGGCAGGGTAGGATGCAAAGGTCTGCTCGTCTTCGGTGTCGTCAAGCCGGATGACGACTGACTGAAGGAGGCGTTGCGCTCCACGATGGATCGCACGCACCGTACCGGCACCCGGGGCCGTGATGCGTACACCGGGTAACTTCTTGTGTTCGAACAGCGCTTGACCGAGCTTGACCTTGTTCCCCTCAGCGACCAACATCGCGGGCTTGAGATCGACATGATCTACGCCGAACACGCCGACATGGCGGACGGGTGTGGCAAGATGGACCAGCTGCTCCGGCTTCCCACTGATCGGCAAATCCAGCCCTTTTTTTATTCTGATCATCATGGCAGATGCGATGACAGTCACGCTGTCCTAATGGGTCAACTGCGATGGTTAGGAGCTGATGTATTATGTACGCCGCTGGATGAGTCTGTCCTTTTCGTCAATCATGAGCCCGGCCATACGTAAAAGGGGCAGTACACGACCAGAGTGAAAGGGCCTAGTACAACTGTTTGGACATCGTGCTGTCAAGTCTTCAATTTGGTTTCTGTCGGTGGTAGGGCGAAGTATCGATGACGGTCGATCGGAGGCTCGCCTACTGTGGCTTAACTTGATCATGCAACCTTCCGGCACTACACTGCCTTCCAGTCATGGTTCCCCCACTCGTCAGATTCGGTACCTCGACTTGGACCTACGAGGGGTGGAAAGGCCAGGTCTATCTCAAGGACTACCCCAAGGGGACGTTTACCAAGCACTGTTTGACCGAGTACTGGCAGTTTCTGCACAACGGCTCACCGCTTTTCCGTACCGTCGGCAATGATTCCACGTTCTACCGGCCACCGACGAGCCAGCAGCTTCGTGCCTACCGCGATCAGATGCCTGAGCACGGGGAGATGTGCTTCAAGGTCTGGGAGGAGATCACGGTGCCGGTGTTCGCCCAGCATCCACGGTATGGAGTGAAGGCAGGCAAGCCGAATCCTCGTTTCCTCGATGCACAGCTCTTCAACGACCTGGTGCTGGTTCCCTTTCGAGAAGCCCAGTTCCAGGACGGCGCCGGCCCGTTTCTATTTGAGTTTCAACGTCACGATCTATCTGTGGGAGAGTTTACCTCTCGACTCGACACGTTCTTTAGCCAGCTTCCGACCGAGTTCAAATACGCGGTCGAAATCCGTAACGCCGGTCTCCTTGGACCTGAGTATCGGAAGGTGCTGGAAGCGCACGGCGTGGCGCATGTGTACAACCATTGGTCCTACATGCCTGCATTAGCGGAACAGCACAAACGGATGCAGAGGACGTTCACAGCGCCATTCACCGTTCTCCGCCTGCTCACGCCGCTCAAAATGAGTTATGCGGATGCCAAGAAACGGGCAGCGCCCTATACCAAAATTGTCGCGGAACTCCCGGAGATGCGTAGAGACACGGTGGCGCTTATTCAGCAATCGACCAGCCAAGCCAAACCGGCCTATGTCCTAGTGAACAATCGGAGTGAGGGCAATGCACCGAAAACCATTCAAGCGCTCGTGGAGATGTTGTAAGTTGCAGGGTCAGTCGGGTGTGAGAGGCCTGTTCAGTCGGCGCTGTTTTCTCCATGAGTGGTGTTTCTCCATCTCATTGCCATCGCACTGACGTTCCGTGATCTGTGCCCGTCCGTTCCTGACGAACTCCAGCTCAAGATTCCCCTGGTCGTGCCGAAATAGACAGAGGATCCGTCCGTGATTCGTATGGCCGGATGGACAATGCGACCAAGGACATGCCTTGGCTGATCATCTATCCGTATCCCTTCTTGATCGAACCAATGACAAAGCCACTCTATGGCCCAATGGTGTTTGGAGCGATTACCTGCTCCCTCTTGGGTCTCGTGGGATGGTTTCACGTCCAGTTCACTGAGGTGGAGCCACCGACACTGGATTCAAAAGACGTGTTTGTCTTCCAAGGTCTCACGGGACCGACGGAGAAGACGGTTGTCGCGTCCTCTAGTCTCTCATCTCCTCAGGCCTATGCCATCGGTGGTCCGCGTCGATTAGCCCTGTTACTGACAGAGGAGCGATCAAACTGGTTGGGATTGGCGCATGGGCTGAAGTCTATCGGTGTACCGTTCGTCGTGACACGAGACTATCGGGAGGCACTCAAGCATCGGGTCATTCTGGCCTATCCAACGATTACAGGAACATCATTTTCGCGTGAGGCCATTCGCGCATTGGCCGCCGTTCCGCGTCATGGCGGCACCTTGATTGCTACCCAGGTATTGGGTGGGGGACTCGAAGAAGTCTTTGGGTATTCAGACGTGGCGGCGACATCGCGTCATCAGGAAATCCGCTGGAATCGATCTCATCCCCTCATGGAACGGATGACTGACCCAGCTGAATGGGTGACCAAACTAAACGGCAAGCAGGAAAATTCCGTCGGGACCTACAGCTATGGGCAGGCCAGGGGAGCGCTCGGCAGTTATCCTGACGGGTCGGTGGCTGTGACGGCAAAGGACTATGACAGGGGGCATGCCTATGCCATCGGCATCGATCTCGGTGCGCTGTTGTTGAAAGGCTATAACAACCGCACTGATGGATTCACAACCAGTTTTGATAATCGATTCGATCCCACGCTAGATGTCTGGCTACGCCTGCTGAAAAGGATATATCAAACGGGAGAGCCGAATGCGGTGACGATCGGCACGGTGCCGTTCGGAAAGTCGCTCTCCGTCATGTTTACACATGATGTCGATTTTACGGAGTCCATGGCGAATTCAGTTGCCTATGCGGAGTTTGAACGAAGCAAGGGACTGACAGGAACCTATTTTGTCCAGACGAAATACATTCGGGATTATAACGACGACATTTTTTTCGACGAGCAAGGAGTGCGACATCTGGCCAGATTGGCAGAACTTGGCATGGAATTGGGGAGTCATACCGTTGCGCACTCTGCCTCATTCAACACGTTTCTCCTGGGGACGGGAGAAGAACAGTACCCCAGTTACCGTCCGTTTGTGAAAACCCGTGCGAAGGCATTCGGCGCAACGATTCTCGGGGAACTGCGCGTGAGCAAATTTCTCATCGATCGGCTGGGCGGCGGCCCTGCGATGGTGTCATTCCGGCCCGGTGAGCTCTCGAATCCGTTCAGCCTGCCACAAGCTTTGGTGGCAACCGGGTTTCGCTATAGTTCCGCGGCGACGGCGAACAATTCATTGACGCACTTGCCGTACCAGATGACCTATGACCGGTTGTCGGAGTCAGAAGTCGACATCTTTGAATTTCCCGTCACCATTGAAGACGAGGAATTGCCGCCGATGGGAGAACGTATCCCGCAAGCTCTGGTGTTGGCGAAGCAGATTGCTCGATATGGCGGCACGGTCGTGGTGCTGATTCACCCGAACATACTCGGTCACAAATTGGAGTTCGAGAAGCAATTTTACGAAGCGGTCAAAGACTGGGCCTGGTTCGGATCCATGCGTGAATTTGGGGACTGGTGGTCAGCTCGCAACGTGCTGCACGTAGACGTGGCCGACAAAGCCGATCGAAGAATGGTATCCATCAATGCACCACGACGAATCTCCGGTGTGGCAATCGAAGTGCCGATCGGGTGGACCCTGTTGCCGCAGGAGGGAGTGACGCAAGACGGGAGGACGGTCATTCTGGATGTGGTCGAGCAGACGCGGGTACTCTATTTCGCCGTCGCTTAGGCGCAACGGGATCCCTCGTTGGAGACTGCATCTCGCCTCCTTCAGCCTAGGCAAAACCCAGGGTGAAGGGGAACGGACCCCATCCCTTTACCGGTAGCCCGTCCCGACCATCTCGCCCTGTGATCACGCCCTTCGTCAGCTGCCGAATTTCGCCGGAAACTGTTTCGCGATGGCATTCGTCAATGTATCGGCAATCACATAGACATGATGCTCCATCGCCGTCCAGGTCTCGTCCTCACCCTGGTAATCTTTGTCCTGAAATTTATTGATTTGAAGCACGTGATGGCCAATATTCGTGGTGAACAGGCTGCGGACCGTGTCTTTAGGGAGGTGCGGATTGATCTGACTGAAAAGGTTGGCGATCTCGTCGGCGATCGAGGCGCCTGTGGCTATGGCCGCCTCCTGACGGCGCTTATCTCCAGAAACCGTGGCATCGGAGTAGGTCTGAATCATATCATCGTGTTTTGTGAGGAGGGTACGAAACCGCCCCGCCGTTGAATCCCCGTAGAACGGAGCCAATGTCTTTGCCATATCTCTTGCGTTGGCCGCCACAGCCTTCTCTGCAAAATCTCGAGATCTCCGATCACCTTTCGCGTTATCCATCACGACATGGCGAATCCAAAACACGTGTCGAGACCACTCATCACGTAACACGGCCTGTAGGTCGGCCACGGTGACCGGATGTGGGTCAGAGAGGGAACTTCCTTCATGTGCGCAACCCCCTAGGCCGATGATGGTGAAGACCAGCAGTGCAACGGAGCGATGCAGTGTATTCATGGCAACTCCTTCCTTATCGTAAGGTTAGATGGACGTCTTTTTTATCCTGCAGCAGAGGTAGTGATCCTAGGCCCTCAAGACAATGCAGGTGATCTAATGTGACCTATACCCCGTTCACATGTCGAACGTGTAAACGTCATGTAAACGGCAGGTAAACAATTGTAGCAGCCTAAGGAGTGTGACAGGCCTTACAGCAACAAGTACAGCGCAGCTACAACACCAAAGAATTCGGAAGTGTTCTTCCCTCTGAGACTGAACCATGGCCCGGCAATCAGACCGACGTGTTGCGTGAAGTGGTATTCCACGGCCGGCGCGATGGAGAGAAGATTGCTGTATCCTTTGCCCACCATCGCCGACTCACCCTGTGCGCCGAGGCCTGCGGTTCCAGAGAAGTGCGTGGCATTGATCGTCTGGAATCCGATATCGAGCGCGAGAACGATATGCCGTGTCAGCGTATATTCCCCCGCAAGGGTGAAGGTGGTCACGGATCCGGGCTCAACACGACCCGTAGTGTCGAATCCTCCACCGTAGGAATTGAATCCGTGCACCGTGACAGGCGAGTAGAAGCCGTAGGATGCATTCAGGCGGTACCTCAACACATGATCTCCTCCCAGCCGTAGTACTTTCTGCCAGTCCTTTTCTATCCGGACGGCAGCGGCCCTGGTATCACGAATCAGCGTATTGTCGATTTAACGAGCGGCTCATGTAATTTGATAATGAGCGTACTACACCCGACCTCAGGATCGAGGTCAGTGAGAATGTTTTGAATCTTTACACCAATGGCCTGCTCAATGCGTCCCTGTAATACATGCTGACAAGAGTCAAGCAGGGCACGATGAAATCGACGGAGCAGCTCGTGACCTTCAGGTGACCTGGCCAGTTCCGTCTCTGCTGGAATGGACCTGCTTCGGGCTGATGTGACGTAGATCAGCTCGTCATACACGTGGGCTTGTATGTGCGAATAGTTGGACTTCATGAACTCTGTTTGAAAATCTAAGACTGCGAGCATGACCGCATATTCAATCTCAGCTTTATTGGTGACCACTCCAGCCATTATCTATTCCCCATCCGTGCGCCAAGAGCGAATCCACTCTCCAGTTTCAGGGTCTTCGAGTTTTGTGCTGAAGCGATCTCGGAGAAAGGTTTCTTGTCGCTCGGTGAGTATTGGTGGGCCGATATGATGACAAAGAGATGAGAGTTCCAACTTCGACACAGGAACCTCTAGGCCTTCCCAGGCGGCAATGCCTAGATCTTCAGCCGTCAAGACTTTCATGCTTCGCCTCCGGTGAGATGCGGGCCGATCTATGAGGGAGGCGATGGACGCTCGAATGAGCGCCATCGCCTCGATGCGCGCCTCAGTAGGCTTTGCTGAATCCGGCTTCGCCGTCGTAGTTCCACAGCTTTTGCGCGGCGGACCACCACCAGCCCTTCTTGGTCAAGGCGTCCAGGAAGGTATTCACATCCGCATCCTGCACATCCTTGGTGGCCATGAACCGGCACCGGTACCAGTTCACTTGAAGGAGATCGGGACTCACGAAGCCAGGCCAGACCTTCGTGCCTCTGTTTGAGATGAATTCACATTTGAACGGTCCGATATCGTCGAATTTCGGGATACCTTTGTCCGTGATGATGTACATATCGATGCCGACGAGCTTGATCTCTTTCTTCTTCTTTGTCGCCTTGGCGGTTTCGGTAAATGTTGGCATGAGATATCTCCTTGTTGAGTCTGTGCGCTCGGGCTTAGGCCTTCGCGTGCATTTTGTCCACGATCGCTTGCGCGTACTCGTCGGTCTTGGCGGTGCCGCCGACGTCGTAGGTCACATGCTTTCGCTCGTCGAGCACGGCGAACATGGCCTTTTCAATACGAGCGGCAGCAGCTTCTTCGTTGAGCCAACGAAGCATCATGATCCCGGAGACCAAGACGGCCGAAGGATTGACCTTCTTCATGCCGGCATATTTCGGGGCCGAGCCGTGCACAGCTTCGAAGATCGCGCAGCCGTCGCCGACATTGGCGCCGGGCGCAAATCCCAAACCGCCAACCAGTCCAGCGCAGAGATCAGTCAGGATGTCGCCGTAGAGGTTGGGCAATACCAGGCAGTCGAACTGGGCCGGATTTCGTACCAACTGCATGCAGCAGTTATCCACGATAATGTCACCTGACTCGATGTCCGGATACTTTTTAGCGACCTCCCGGAATGCATCCAGAAAGAGTCCGTCTGTCATCTTCATGATGTTGGCCTTGTGGACGCAGAAGATCTTCTTACGTCCGTTGGCCTTGGCCCACTTGAAAGCGAAATCGGCGATCCGATAGGAGCCCGGCCAGGTAATGACTTTCAAGCATTGCGCGACTTCATCCGATACCATGTGTTCGATGGCGGCATAACAGTCTTCAGTGTTCTCGCGGAAATTGATGATGTCGATCTTGTCCCAGGGTCGCTTGAGCACGGGGATGAGTTTCGCCGGCCGCACATTCGCGTAGAGATCAAAGACCTTACGGAGGGTCACATTGGCGCTCTTGTGTCCCGTACCGATGGGTGTGGTCGTGGGCCCTTTGAGGGCGACCTTGTTCTTCGCGATGTTTTGAATAGTCTTGTCGGGTAGGAGGGTGCCGTACTTTTCAAGACAGTCCAAACCGATGTCTTCGTACTCCCACTTGATGTCAACCCCGCTCGCATCGATGACGAGGCGCACCGCCTCGCAAATTTCCGGGCCGGTGCCTTCTCCCGGTAACATCGTGACAACATGCTGTTTCCCCATTGCAAAACCTCCCTTAAGCAGCAAGGGTAATCGGACCATCCGTTCCCTTTAATTGCTGGTAAATGCAAGTTGGAGTCCAGGCTGTTTTAAGCCCGTGCGACAAGGATGCAGCTCGAAACGTTCATTAAGTACTGGAAAATCACGACTCGCCGATTCATAAAATGGGGTAGGGTTTTCGAGGAGGCGCATGGCTCGTGCATCGATGCACGACTTGCACGGTGCCTGTGCATCGATGCTCAGCGGAGGAGCACGCAACTAGAGAGATGGCCGGAAGAGCGATGTCGAAGTCTGAAGTGGAGGAGGCCTGGATGGGTGACTGTCTACTGTGAACGAACCACGAGTACAGAGGCATCAATCTTGGAAAGCAATTGCTCCGCGACTGAACCGATGACCCACCGTTCCAGCGCTTGGCGATGTGAGCTCCCCAATACCACAAGATCAGCCCCCCATTCTCGTGCACCGTTGGCGAGGGCGTCGACGATTCCGGTTACGCCGTACATGGCCTCGGTGTATAAGACGCGGGTGTCCAGGGTCACTCCGTCGCCAATGGTGGACTTGGCCTGTGTTAACAACTTGAGACCGGCTTTGGGGTCGGTCTCCTCCGTGGCAACATAGACAATGCGGAGCGTCCCATGGTTGGAGATAGCTATGTGCTTCGCTTCCATCAAGGCTTTCATGGAAGTATCTTTGCCGTCGATCGCTGCCAGAATTTTGATGAACATCGAGATCCGCCCCCTCTTGGTCTGTGATGGGTGAGTGAAGGAGGCAAATAGTCGTCTCCCCGTTCTCGTAGCTCTTGACCCTGTGACTGATGTGGAGTGAAGCTTTTAGCTTACGTCACTCCCATGCCTTTTGAGGTCATCAATGTATCGTTTGATGATCACACTCCCTGGCATTTTTTCTATATTGACGTACACCATGTAGTGTACGATCCCGTGAACGGCCATCGCAATCAATAATCCCTCAAAAATCCCAACTTTAAAGACCAGCACGCCGCATAAAATGGCAAGGATCATGGCATAGGGGCCGTGGTGGGTCACATGCACAAGCCCCTCGATCATCTTCCAGCCGGTGAAAATCATAATCACGGCCAATGCGAACTTCGGGAGATATTCCAGTGCATGGGTGTTGAAGGTAAAGAAGGTCACGACACAGCCGATGATGAGAACGGAAAACTTAGTATAGGCTCCGGCCAAGCGATTGGTGGTGCTCTTGGCCAGGCCGTCCAGATTCGTCATCCCGCCGAAGAAGCTGGAGCCCATATTGGCGATCCAGATGGCCAGCAGGCTGTTGTTGCTGTTGCACTTGCGCTTGAGGGGATCAATTTTCTCGATCGCCGCATTGCTCATGACCTGTTCGATGACATCAATCATGGCCAGCATCACCGCAAATCCGAACATATAGAGAATGGTCAGAGGGCTAGTAAAGTGCGGGATTGGCAGGGCGAGCTTGAGTTCCGTATCTTCCATGGACAACATGGGG
Organism: uncultured Nitrospira sp.; assembly: GCA_902500805.1. GTDB lineage: Bacteria > Nitrospirota > Nitrospiria > Nitrospirales > Nitrospiraceae > Nitrospira_D. The sequence goes on from CABVSA010000030.1 coordinate 25,616, forward strand.
ACCGAGACGAACTGGGCCAGGATGGTTCCTGCGGCGATGATGACAAAATATGGAACAGCAGGCTGCGTATTCTTGAACTTCAAAAAGAGATAGACAAAGAGGCCATATCCCACCATGGAAATGCAGATCATCTGAATGCGAGCACCGTTCATGAACGAATCGTCGGCTTCCATGCCAGGGGGGAGCTCATAGGTGAACACCAAGAACTTCAAGGCGATCTTCAGTCCAACGCCCGCCAACAGCCCTTCCACCAAATATATCGGCACCGCGACCAGAATATAGCGCTGCCAGTTGAATCGCCAGATGATGGCTTGAATCGTTGCTGTGAGGAAAATCGCGAAGGCCATATTCTCTAACCCGAAGGTGGCCACACCGACGGCCAACACCGGGGCCAAGCCCGCCGCAATTCCTGGGCAACCGATATAGTTGCCTGGCCTGAACCAGGCGTTGATCCAGCCGACCAAACAGGCAAATGCGACGGTGGCCAGTCCAACCTTAATGGGATACTCAGACATCATGGCGATACCGACCGTCAATGGGATCGCCATCGACCCCGCGATCAGTCCGGCGGCCATATCACGTCCTGCATATTGGGCTTGGAATGCGGCTGATCCAGGTGGAGTACTCGGCTCTGTGACGGCAGGTTGGTCACTGTCCGTCGTACTTGGTTCCGGCTCATGTGACCGTATATCGGTTTCAGCTTCGTAAGTTGTCATCAGCAATCTCTCAATTCGGCCTGAGGATTTGTCGTTGTCGTAGTATCGATTCTCCGTCTCCCCATATCCTCGTATGCGACGAAGGTATCTCGTTCCTGCACACAGCAAGAAGAGAGCCGCGTATCCTACTCGTGGATCTGTCAGTTAAAACGCTGTGATTAAAGGGAACATGGTGAGTGGCACGAGGTCGGAGTGCCCCCATGATAGGGCAGACAGTTAAGAGATAGTGTGCTGATGCACAAGCCTGTGCGTCCGCGCACTGTTCGAGAGGGTCTTGATGAGGGTTGGAATTCTAGTGATGCTGACATCGTCGATCCTCCAGCGCAGAGTCAGTTCGGCGCCACCCGAACGACACCTTTACATATGTCCGAGCTTACGCGATGTTTCCATCCCTCGTCCTTCATCCTGAGTACGGCAGCTCCGTTCCGCGAAGGAGTAGGGGAAACCTCAGGCTCTTGGTTTTGGAGGAGACTGGCGTAATCATATCCACCAGGTCGGGTCTTCAAAATTCAATTTGCACGTGTCTTAACAATACCGTCATGCAGATCTGTACAAAGACGACGCCGACCATGCTCAAGACGTTCGTTCATCGAACCGACTAACCAAGGACTCAAACCGTACGTGTTATCTTATGTCGGCCCGGTACTCACTTCCTTGCTCTTATCGCTTAAGAGTTGTAACCGCTAAACGACAGTTCTTCGAAGCCAGTCATAGTTCATTCCTGATGACTTGGAGAAGTGTTCGCGATACCAGGACACAGTACGATAAAGGCCACTTGTGAAATCGTGTGAAGGATTCCACTCCAGGTACTGCCGTGCCTTTTCGCAGGAGAGTTCCATGTTCGGTATTTCCGTGGCACTATTCTGATTCACGACAACCTCAGCTGGCACGTCGAGAAGACGGCAAATCTGTTTCACAATATCGAGGACTTCAATGTGTTCGCCGTACGAGAAATTAAACGCTTCTCCGTACAGCGTCTCGTCCTCTGAAAGCCGCTGGGCCAACAGGAGCTGCGCCTCTACGGCATCCTCGATGTACAGGAAATCTCGCGTGAACCGGCCATTCGACCGAAGAGTTGGAGTGTCACCCTGCATAATGCTGTGGACAACTCCCGGAATAAGACGAGTGAAATTGAAGTCGTATCCGCCGAAATAATTCCCACAGCGGGTGACGGCTACCGGTAACTTGAACACCTTCCCATAGCTCTGGGCGGCGTGATCTTGGGAGGCCTTGGCGACTTCGTACGGGTGCAGCGGCTGAAGCGGGGCACCCTCACGGTAGGGTGTCGGCTGACGGCCGTACACCTTGTCGGTTGAACTGATGACCGAGATGCAGCTCGGATGATGCGTTCTGAGAAAATCTAGAATCTGCCATGTACTGATGGCCGAGGACCGGAAGCACTCCAAGGGTTCCTCGAGCACGCGATGCACATCCGCGCCATACGCCGTATGGAACAAGACTTCAATCGGGTGCTCGTCGAAGATTTGTTCAATCAACGCTTGGTCGGACACATCGCCCCAGTAGACCGTGACGGATGGGGAGTCATCAAACGATTCCAGAAAAAACTGGGAGTTCGGCTTGTGGGAACGGACGAGCGCCACGACCTGTGCGCCGCACTCGAGGAGTTGGCGTATCAACCAGCCTCCCAGAAAACCGGTGGCACCCGTTACCAAGACTGTTTTGCCGGACCAGAAGGAGAAGATGTTATTCATGGTGTGACCTCATCCAATTCGCCAAGGTGAATTGCCTCTCTAGAAACCCGATAGCCTCACTGCGCGTCCTCACTAAGGAGGAGAGCAATTCAGTCGTCGTACTGAGCACATCTGCTCGAAGGTGGCTTGCATGGAGATCAGAGGCTAACGAATAGGGAAAACTGGTACATTGCTGCGAGTCAGGTAGCAGGAGACTATATGCAATAAGCAATGCAACGGTGATGCCATTAAGAGGTTCACTGTGCGGCTCAACAAATCAAGGAGTTGAAAATGCTTACGAAAGATCGATCAAGATGGCGAGTTTGCTATCGTGCTGAGATGCACATTAAGGTGATGCGATGTGCGTCGGTGCTCGAGGCAAACGGCTCACACACGGTCGAGTTTTTGGAGTATCTTCATTCAGCGCCTCTCATTCTGAACGTCGGTTCCATTCTGCTGTGATCATGTGGAGTTCAAAACGACCAGCGGAACCGTGAAGAGCATGGGATAGCGCTCTCACCAGAGGGCATTGTGCCAAGCGCTGCAGAAGATCTCCAGGCACCGGCACATCTGAAGCAATGAACCAAGGGGGGGACTCTGTGATTGCGGGGTGTGACTCGCTACGTGTTTCGCAGTAATGATCCTGCGCGTGTGGTCGTCGAACGGCTGTTGAGATCGGAAACGAGTAGGCGTGCATGATCGAGGCTAGAGTTTATTGGCTGGTATTGGCATCGGGCCGATTGTTCATCCAGTAACTGGTATCGGGAAGTCCCGTGGATTCAATTGTAAAGGGTCCGGCTTCCACCGTCAGCCATTGTTTCGGGGTACAGCAGGTACCATCCGGAAGAACATCCCAAGAACCGCGCCGGACCATGAGCGGTCCGGTGGCCAAGTTGTCAAAAAACTCACCTCGCTTTCCTATTCCATAGAGATTACGACGGGGAACTTTCACTACGATCTCCGTATCATTCCAGGATTCGACGACTGCGGCTGCTCCGTTGAACAGCACCTCCGTCCGCGAGACGTTTGAGAGGACCGTTCCTTCCGCTTGTGGGTCGTTGATTTCCACATCCTCACGGCGTTTGTAGGCCTTTTGATTGATTCCAAGATGAGCATGCTCAGCTGTCTTGAGAAACGTACCAAACCCGGTTCCCTTGATCGTCACCGATGCATCCAAACCGGCGGTCTTTGGATCATACGACTCGATCATGGGTGTCACCAGAGTGAATTCGCCTGCCTCAATTCCTACGACATCGCGTGTAGCGCAGCAGGAGCCGTCCGGATGCGGTTGTGTCGCCGTACGGTAGATGATCACTTTGCCGCTCTTCGCACTGAAGGGGACCCACACGTCGATGCGATCGTTGTTCCAGCGGTAGACAACAGCCCGGATTCCACCGATTTCGACACGGTTCTCTCCAGTATTGAAATCCATGAAGTTATAGGGTGTCGACCCGCTCTCGGAATAGAATCCGAAGTGTTCGCCGCGGATCGTCAGCAAGGTGCCGATGGGCGCGCTGGACGGAGTGATCCCCGTCGGTTTCGGCGTGTGAACCGTGAAAGTTGCCACGGTCCGTTGGCGTCCGTGACTCTTGAGCACCATTGGGCCTGATTCTGCTCCCAGCGGCACATGAGCCACTATCATATTGTCTTCCCATCGAGCGATCGTTGCCGGTTGTCCACTGATCAGCACGGCGTCACTGCCCCCGTTACTTGCACCAAACCCTTGACCAAAGAGCACGACCTTTGTGCCGACCGGACCTGCCAGAGGGTCGACTCGTATTGATGGGAACAGTGATAACGGAACGCTATTGCTCACCAGATATTGGACCGGGGTGCAACAGGAGCCGTCCGGGAGAGGATCGAAGGAAGCAAGGCGCACACTCACAGGGCCGGAGGTGGCATTAGCCGGTAGCTTCAGTTCAATACTCTCGTTTCCCCATTGATGTGCGCGAACCGACACTCCTCCGATCAGCACGTCATTGACGCCGAACATGATATTGGGGTCGTTCGATCCTCCAGTTGCTCCAAACCCGTTCCCAAAAATTCTGACCGTTTCCCCTGCTTCGGCCTCTGCAGGTTCCAGCAATTTGATGGTCGGGTGCGTGATGGTCAGAACCCCTGCGGTGACCAACTTTTTGCCGGACCGGACCTGCACGGGGCCACTGGTTGCTCGGCTGGGCACACGGGCTTCGATCCGAGTGGAGTCCCATCGTTGGACCAGCGCCGGCGTGCCATTGACCAGCACTCGGTTGGTCTGGGGAGAATGGGAGGTGCCGAATGGCCCTCCGGTGATGACCACCATGGCCCCCGGTGGTGCGTGGTCTGGGGCCACACTCGACGCCTGTGCCGATATCATGGGTCCGAAGCTACTACCGGAAAACACGAGCAAGGATAGAAGGAAAGTCAGAGTGGGTTTACACGGCAAAGGGTTGAGGGAATTCATCGAGTCACTCCGTTCTCGTTGAGGATGCCAGACGGTTTACTGGCCACAGGGCTCGCTGCTGATCAAACTGGTGCGATCATGCATAGTTCACCCCATTAGTAGGCTGAGGTGCGATGCAACGGATTACATATGGCCAAGCTTGCGTAGGGTTTCCATGCCTCGGCCTTCGTCCTGCGCTCGCCCGCTCCGTTCTGCGATTGTCGTCACGCGGAGCTCCGAAATGATCTGCGGAATGGTTGAGGCGCATGATGTAACCGTGCCGGTGCAAGGCACACACCCCAGACTCCGATATCGAAGCCCATTACCTTGATCGAAGTAGAGAGTGGGGAGAGGAACTCGTTCAAGTTCCAGATATTCCCAGATATTCAGCTCCGTCCAATCCAAGAGAGGATGGACCCGGATATGGGATCCCGCAGGGAACGTCGTGTTGAATTGGTCCCACAGCTCGGGTGGCTGGTCTCGGAAATCCCATTCGCCATGTTTATCGCGCAGGGAAAAGTACCGCTCTTTGGCGCGGGTCCCTTCTTCGTCGGCGCGAATGCCGAGAATGACTGCGGTCCATTTGTGTCTGGCGATAGTTTGTTTGAGGGCTTCGATCTTCATCGCCGTGCAGCAGGTCACGCGTCCTTGCTCTGGCCCCATGCCGGCTGCCAGTGCCTCCGTATTCTGGCCGACGACCAGATCGAGGTGCCATTCGCGACACAGCCGATCTCGATACTCGATCAACTCCGGCATTTCATACCCGGTATCGATGTGTACCAGTGGGAATGGCACATGTCCAAAGAAGGCCTTGCGTGCAAGCCATAGCAGTACAGTCGAGTCCTTCCCCATGGACCACAGCATCGCCAAGTCGTCGAAGTGCTTGTAGGCTTCACGAAGAATGTAGACGCTTTGATCTTCAAGAGCGCGTAAGTGCTTCATGGTCTGTCCCCTCTTCAAGAGGCTGTTCGTCAGACGTCTAACGACGACTGGTTTTGCCGAGCTGACGGCACATCCGTCGTCTCCGCTATCTCGTTAGGGCGTGAATGAATAATCCGGTTGTCCTCCGTGTGGATAAGTCCGCTTACATCTCACGATCAAGGCCTTGCTACCACGGCCCGATACGCACTGGTCGAGCGAAGGGGCGAACTCCACTGTTCCCTCCTGCGTGATCTCAAAGGGAAAGTCGAAGGTGAAGCTGATGAACTTGTATCGCCCGGGCGGCAATTGCAGCACGCGAGGTTTCGAGGTTCGATAGGCATCGGATGATTCCGGATCGGATCCCCAAATCGACGGGGTGATGCCTGGTACGGTCCACCAACTCTCAGGAACGATGGAGGTCGAATCAATCGTGACAGCATAGGTTATCGACGTCGTTTCACGTGACTCAGTCACCGGGATGAAGCCGAGCAGGGTGCTCAACGCGGCACACCAGGCGATAAGTATCACGTACCGGGTTGGGGAGGTGACCTGTGTGCTGGCTTTGTTAGAGATCATAGGACTCATCGACTGGTTGATAACGCAGATGCCACTGCAGGGGGATTCTGAAACACTTCTTCGACGACTCGGCTCTCCCACTCCGTATGGGTATCAACTGCCAGCGTTCGCATGACTGTTGCCCCAGTGTCGAGGATGGAAACGGGCTGTTGAATCGTATGGCCACCTTTAATTCCAGCTCCCGACACGATCCACGGGACCAGCGGCGAATCCGTCGTGGTTGGCGGTTTTTCCCCTGCTGTCGGTGCTTGTCCCACCCCAGTTCCGTTCAGCGCGGTTACGAAGATCGTCGTGTGGGCAAGCAGCCCATGCTCCTTGAAGAGATCTAGGGTTGCCTTCATGGCATGGTCCACGGACCGAAGCGCATCGCGGTATTCTTTAGAGCTCCAGCCATGAGCGGTACCAGCTCGTTCAGGGGCAGGCAAGTGCACGACCAGGAGGTGCGGCAGGGCAAGAACGGCATGGCCATAACCATGGCCGCTTGAGGCTTTCTTCAGGTATTGCCGGATGTAGGCCACCAGGCGATCCGGGCTGCACTCGGGTCGCAGAAGACCACAGACTTGATAATCAGTGTAGGGCGCCGGTTTTGCGAGCTGGTAGAGCGATTCGTCCATAAAGAAGATGGCACTATCAAGTCCGCCGCCCAAATCGAGATAATCGAACAACGTCGGAGGCCGTGGATACCCACGACTGAACTCGAACGTATTCCAGCAGATCCCGTGTTGATCAATCGGCAGCCCGGTGAGTAGTGAGGCCATGGCCGGCAGTCGGAGAGGAGGGGCGACCGTGTGAGCGGACCATGTCGTCGCTCCTTCTATAGCGAGCCGGTTGAGTGTGGGCATTGGTCCAATCTTCAGCGAATGTCGGTCGATTCCTTCCAAGATAAATAGGATCACCGATTGTGTCTGAGTCGATACAGCAGGTGGCTTCATCGGAGCCGCCGTGCCCTGCCCGGCATGTGCTGGGCCGGCAGAAGCAATGACAGGAATCCAGCAGGTCAGCAGGACCACTTGTCGGAAGAACTTGGTGCATGCAGAGAACAAAGGGTGGTCCGTTTCGGTGAAATCGTTCACTGTGCAGAAATCATTGCCGTACAAAAAACGATGCAAAGTTAATTCCCGATATCAGGATTTCTATGGAATTTGCGGCGGGGAATGAAAAGCAACTTGTTTCTAAGAGGAAAGAGCCTCAATTCACATCGAAGTCAGCGAACAATGCCAGTCTCGAAGCATCCTTCTAGAACATCCTGTGTGCGTATGCACCAGATTCAGTGCGTGCAGTGCATCTGTGCACCAGTTGAGGGCCTGACAAGAAGTCAGCAGTGTCACGGTAGTGGGTGGTCTGGGTGATATTGAACTGTGGAGCCTTTGTTGTACCGCCTGTGGATGCGGGGATGTCACACCGCTGGGCAGCATGGAAGATGCGTGCTGCGGCGAAAGCGGCACCAAATCCGTTGTCGATGTTACACACCGTGATTCCAGAGGCACAACTCGTCAGCATGCAGGCCAGTGCCGTCATTCCTTCGAACGCGGCTCCGTACCCCACGGATGTTGGGACTGCGATGACCGGAATTGATACCAGGCCACCAACGACACTGGGCAATGCTCCTTCCATTCCTGCCACGACAATTGCTAAGGCGGTCCGTTCAAATAACTCGCGGCGGCTCAAGAGCCGATGAATACCCGCGACACCGACGTCGTACAGGCGTTCGATCCGAACTCCCAACAAGCGCAGCGTTTCGGCGCACTCTTCCGCGACGGGGATATCGCCTGTGCCGGCGCAGACGAGGGCAATAGGAAGCTTGCCGAGCGGCTCGATTGGTACCTGTTCCAAGGTTGCCGTGCGTGCAAGGTCATGATAATTCAATGCTGGCAAGGCTTCTCTTATAGTGCGAGCTTTTTCTGCATCGAGTCTGGTGATCAGCACATTCTGGCCGGTCCGTGCGAGTTCATGCGCAATGCCCACAATTTGTTCTGGAGTCTTGCCCAATCCAAAAATGACCTCGGGTGCACCCTGTCGTAGGGCGCGATGGTGGTCCACCATGGCATAGCCGAGATCAGCGAATGGAAGATCGTTCAACTCATGCAAAGCCTCGTCGAAGCTCAAGGCTCCGGTGCACACTCGCTCAAAGAGGTGCCTGAGACGCAGTTTATCCATGGATGGTAATCATAAAAAAGATGTGTGCGTAGGTGTGATACAGGGAGTGCTTCATTTCTCGACAGGAGGATATCCTGTCTTCGTGCACCTGGACGTTGATTCCATGCCGAACCCGCTCGTAAAAATTTCCTGGTGCGGCTGACGGCACACTTCGCCGCTACTCAGCCCAGAGCTAAAACAACGTCGTCCAAACTAAGATGATCTTATGTTTTTCTGAGGATCTCCTTAGCAATACTGATAGGCTCTCGATGACCATCGCGAATTTGCGCATCCTAATACGCTGCTGGTTTGGAGAAGGTACGGTTGGAGACCAGATCCAATACGTGGAGTCCGTCAAACTGTGCCTCACCCTGGCCCAAGGCAATGAATCCTACCTGCCCGTCCTGAGGCAGCACGGCATCGTCGACAGCGGCGACTTGGGCGCCATCGATGTAGACCGCGAGTCTCCCCTTATCGAGATGCAGGAAATTAATTCGTTGCACTCGTATCGTATGCCAGGATTTTGGTGCAAGCTTTGCGGTGACCTGTCCTAGGATAGTCATTGTGCCGTCCACAACATGTCTGGTGGTGACCTGGCCGGTTCCAGGCTGAAGCGTGATGGCGTAATAATTGGCCTGGTCTGTGACGGCGAGCGCGAGCCCAAGCTCACCTTGATCAGTGGAACTAGGGGTGCGTACCTGAACAGTCACATCTGGGTACGTGGTTCTGACGTCCGTGGCAATAAGGAGCCGGGTACAGTCCTGTACCAGGCAGGGGGCGGTGCGGACAAACCGTTGTGATCCATTTGCTATGGTCTGATCGACTTGTACTTGCCATCTGTCAGCTCGTTCGCTCTGTCGGCCAAGAATGGCGAATCCGGTAGGAGGCTGTCCCAGTTGCTCTTGATCAAAATTCCATTGCCAGATGATGTTCTGCTTGGGTGGGTTGGCATGGACGGCCACATCGAGGACCTCACGCGAACGTGGTGGGCTTGGCAGGACGATCGCGACAGCCTCCGGAGTCAGCGACTTGACGAGATCGTTCGCGACCAGTTGTCCTTGCAGGCCTTTTACTCCGGGAATTTGATCCAAATCCTGTTTGATCTGACGCATCCGCTGCTGAAACCGATCCAGATTGCGTGGCACCGAGAGTGACTCCACTGCCACCAGCGCATAGTGCGCATGGAGCGTATCGTAGGGCTGAGTGAACAGTTCAGCCGCTTTTCCTGCTTCGTTCTGGGCTTGTTGCAGCCAAGGGTGGTCGTAGCGTCGGTTCCACGACACAAACTGGATGCGATCCCAGGCGATCTCCGTCAAGATCTTCGCGTACTCGGCAGTATCGGGGACAGTGTCGCGAAGCAACGCCTCATGGATACCAAGGGCACCGGTTGGATCATTGTTCCAGCGGGTCAACGCGCCGAGGCGTCGACGCTGTTCCGATGTGGCTTGTTGGAGTTGTCCCAAGACCTCATATGAGGCAAGGGATCGATAGAGGGCGTCTGCCGCTGGTTCATACCCTTCTGCCACCGCGGTTAATTCCTGTCGCCAAGTTTGGGCTTGGATGGTCCAGTAGAGTTCAGCGATTCGCTGGAGCGCTCCCCTGTCATTGGCTGCTAAGTCGCCTTTTACAACACCTTGCTTGAGGAAGGCTTGATACGAGTCCTCACCACGCAGACGGTGGGCGTCTGTATGGTTCGGATCAATCAAGAGGAGTCGTGTCAGTAACTCCGCCCGTTCGGTCGCTGAAAGATGCGGTGCTCGACTGAGGGCTGCCTGTATGATCGGTTCAGCCTCAGCCCGTTTCCACCATTGGGGTGATCCTGGGACAAGCTCTCCTTTCGCAAAAGGCTGGGCGGGATTCACTCTGTCAAACTTCCGCCCGTTATCCGGGCGGAGGCCATAGTGGGTTGTTGCAATCAATGGAGTGCCAGGCAGCACCTCATTCATCACGGCTCGGTCTGTACCAAAACCAAACTTGCGCAAGCCGGTCACGACGATAAAGCGAGCAGTGACCTCGCGCACTGGTCCAAATTGACGTTGGGATCCATTCACCCACCAGATCTCTTCCGGTCTGAGGGCGAGCGGGGCGGTAAATGGGTCAAGGTAGGCAATCTGAATATCGACGGCCTGACCGGATACGGAGACCAGCGAATCTTTCTTGATATTCGACAGGGCAAATGATTGCACAGGACCGGTTCTCTTGACCGTTGTCTGAGGAGTCGGCGCGTGGCCATTCAAAATGATCGGTGGAGAGACGAAGACTGCCGGTGGGTAGTCTTTCCAATTCTCCGTGGCGCGGTGTCGATCAGCCAAGAGTCCAAGTCCGATTCCGCGACCAGTCGCGTTGAAGACGCCGGATTCTGCTTGTTGGGTCACCATTTGAATATGGCCGTGCAGAGTGTCGTCCCAGCAACGTCGCGCGATTTCGGGAGCCAATTGAGATGATGATTTGGTCGTGGTTTCCCGCGCGCGGCTCAGGCAGCCTAAGTCGGCGGAAGCCCATCTCTCGATCTGGGAGTGAGACAATGCCTCGACGTAGTGGAGGACAAAGCGGCTCGCATCCTCGCCAGGCTTCAGTTGAGAGGGTGCGGCGTTGTTCAATGCCGGATAGGCGACCAGGAATATGCCGACGAGGAGAATGACAAGTCGAATGGGGCGTAATAACATGGTTCATACTCCAAAACAGTAAGAAGTCACCGGCGCGGTGATTCTCATTATGGTTATGGCGGCGTCATGAGTCGATGCAATCGCCAGTCCCAAGTTTTACAGAAGATGGCGAGAGGGGAACAGTTGTTCGAATGTCATCAGAAACAGGAAGAAATGGGCAGGTACTTGCAGAGATGTTTGTGTGGAGTCTGAGGCAAGCTGTGTGTCAATGCACAAGCTACTGTGCGGATGTGCGTCTATGCTCACTCTGCAGCGGGTTTTCGACGCCGGTCCAGCATCCAGCGGGTGATACCAAGATGCTTAGCAGCCAGAGATTTGTTTCCAGCGGACCGCTGTAATACTTCATTGATGATGCGGTCCTCAAGATCAGACAACGATTCACCGAGACGGAACGTCAAATGGATCTGGGTAGGATCCAATGTGCCTGAAAATGGCGACGGAGAGTCCGGAGTGCTGGGACCTGATTGTGCGGGAATTTCTCGCACATCAGAGGGGAAATGCCCCGCTTCAAGCGTTTCACCGGGACAGAAGAGTACCGCCCGTTCCATGAGATTGCTCAGTTCCCGCACATTGCCCGGGAAATGGTACCGCTGTAAGAGAGTCTCCGCGCTTACCCCCAAGACCCGGACCGGTTTCCGAAGTGAAAGCGCCGAGCGGACTAGAAACTGCGTCGCTAAGGGAATGATGTCTTCCGGTCGCTCCCGCAGCGGGGGAATAGTGAGGGTCACGACGTTCAGCCGGAAATAGAGATCTTCGCGAAACTCGCCTTTCGCCACTGCGTCCTTCAGATTTCGATTTGTGGCCGCCATGAAGCGCACATCCACAGGGATGGTGGCCGATCCTCCGACACGACGGAACATCCGTTCTTCGATGACCCGCAAGAGCTTGGCTTGTAACGGGAGGGGGAGGTCGCCGATCTCGTCGAACAGGAGGGTGCCTCCCTCTGCCAGTTCGATCAAGCCGGTCTTGCGGCCCGCAGCCCCTGTAAATGAGCCTTTCTCGTGGCCGAAGAGCTCGCTTTCAAACAGTTCTCGTGGAATTGATGGACAGTCGACTTCGATACAAGTTTTGTGAGCCCTCGCGCCGTTATAGTGGATGACACGAGCGATGTACTGTTTTCCGGTTCCCGTCTCACCTTGGAGTAGGACGGTGACCCGATCATTCTTGGCGAGTTCTCGGACCTGGGTCATGAAGTCCTGAGTGGCGGGGCTCTTGGCGATGACCCGGTCAAAGGCGTAACGGTCAGCATCTTGCCCGCTCTGCACATGAACCTGGCGCTGCAAGGTCAGCAGCTGCGTCGCTCTGCTCAACGCGTGCAGGAGGTCTTCCATGTCGATGG
>CABVSA010000031.1 GCA_902500805.1 uncultured Nitrospira sp.
CCAAGGAGACCAACCCTTCGTTGGCCATCAACTTCACCAATGCTTCCTTGAATTCTCCTGCTTCAAAAATGGAGAGGTCACCCGTTGGAGCAAGATGTCTCGGATTTGCTGCTTCAGCCTGAGGCGTATCGGTTCCAGATGCGTCAGTCATCATTGCTTGTGAGACCTTTTCGTTTGATGCACTAAGGTGTTGTGTCGGCTGTTTTCTGTTGAGACTTGAGCGCCTGCCTTCGACTATTCTTTCTGACGACCCTGACAGGCCCACTGGTGGATCGTTCAACTCTTACGGCAACGGACTCGATGCCCCCTCCTCCACCGGTGGCTCCTCTGAACCAGCAGTATTCCCGGCATCATACTGAGGCGCCGGAGGCGCCTGCTCGAGAATCACCACCTCGACTCGTCGATTCTTGGCCCGTTGTTCCACATCCAGGTTGGCAGTCACAGGACGCGTATCGGCGTGCCCCACAGCCGACAGCCGCTCCGACGGCACGGCGAATAACTCCGACAAGACTCTGACGACCATCACCGCACGGGCGGCAGAGAGTTCCCAATTTGAAGGGAATTGTGCCGTGCGTATGGGAACGTTGTCCGTGTGCCCCTCGACCCTGGTGTACCGATTGAGTTCCACAATGGCCGCGCTCAGGCCTTCCAGAAATGGCAGCGCTTCGCTACGCATGGCTGCTTCGCCGCTATTGAAGAGCAATTGATCCGGAATCGTAATCACGATATCTCCGTTGACCCGTTCCGTGATCCGGACCAGTGACAGCTGGGGCGAAGCTTTAATCCCTTTCACGAGATTTCGCAGTTTGCGGATCGCGACATCCTTGCTCCCCGGACTATCGGGTGCCGTCACGGCCTGTTTGCTGGCACTCAACGCCAACGGGGTTGGGGAGGACGGGGGGCTGACGATGGGATTCAGCGCAGCCTTGATCGACTCGCTGACGGTTCGGTACTTTCCGACATTGACGGAAGAGATCGAGTACATCACGACAAAAAAGGCAAACAGCAAGGTAATAAAGTCGGCATACGAGACGAGCCACCGCTCGTGATTTTCATGCTCCTCATGTTTGTGTTTCGCCATAGAGTGCGTGAGGCGTGAGGCGTGAGGCGTGAAAGATCTTTGACGCCTTACGTTTCACGTTTCACCTTTCACGTTTTACTTCTTCGTCTCCTTCGTCCGCTCGCTGGGCGGCAGTACACCTTCCAACTTCTCCTGCAAGAGTCGTGGATTTTCCCCCTGAGCAAGCCCCGCCAGCCCCATAATCATCAAGTTTCTGGAGCCGGCTTCCTCCTTCAACTTCAATTTGATCTTATTGGCCAAGGGCAAGAAGAAGAGGTTAGCTGCGCCTACTCCATACACTGTCGCCACGAACGCCACCGCGATTCCGCCGCCCAACTTTGATGGATCGGCCAGATTTTCCATCACGTGAATAAGACCGAGCACGGCTCCGATGATGCCGACAGTTGGAGCATAACCCCCGGCTGCTTCCCAGACCTTCGCCGCGATCACCCCTTGCTCCTCATGGTGCTCCACCTCAATTTCAAGGATCTCGATCACCGCTTTAGGCTCCGTCCCGTCGACAATCAGCTGGACACCCTTTTTCATGAACGGATCCGTGATAGTTTTGAGCTTTCCCTCCAACGCCAGCAACCCTTGTTTTCGCGAGATATTGGCAAGCTCCAGGATGAGTTTGATCGTCCCTTTATTGTCGATGTGGGGTCCTGAGATAGCGATGCTTAGCGCGCCGAATGCTTTGATCACCACCGGCAATGGATTCTGAATGCAGATCGCACCAAACGTACCGCCGATCACGATAATGAAGGCCGTGAGCTGCATGATCGAGCCCACGTGCCCACCTTCGAGAATTTGGCCTCCAATGATGGAGCCCAACGCGATCACGATCCCGAGGATTGTTGCGATATCCATTCGCCATCGCCCTCATGCATGCACCCGATCAGGTGGAACGCTTCCGCGTGGATGTATCGAGCTTCGTGGCACGGGACAACTCGAAACGTGAAACCAGAAACGCGAAACCTGTTCCCCGTCGGCTTATTTGAATCCGAATTGTGCCAGGATATCGTCGGCCACTTTCTGCTTCATGGCGGTGGTCTTTGACTCCTCGAGTTGTTTCAGCAGATGCCCTGCCGTACCTTCCATCACCATCTTCTGTCCGTTCTCTTGCAAACCAAACACCACCACGAGTTCCATCAACTTATGTTGCACTTCATCGAGAATCGAGACGAGTTTCTTGACCCGTTGTGCGACCAAATCTTGGAAGGACAAGGCCGTCATGATTTCGGTTAAATATTTCCCCTCCTGGCTCACCAGGGTATTGACGTTGGCCAGTCGCTCAGCCAACTTGGTACAGTCCATAGTCTGTAAGACCTCGATGATCGCCCTCAGCTCTTTCCCGATTTGGCCGTGCTCATCCTGGATCAATTCCGTCAATCGCATCACCTCGAGCGTCCCTTCTTCCGTCATTTTATTGAGATCACTCAGATGCGTGGATGCCGTGGGCAACTGTTGGCTGCTGGAGACAAGCTGTGGACCGGCGCTGGAAATGGCTTTCATCGCGTTTTCCACGAACCGTGCCAAGTCGCCGAGCTCTTCGTAGAGTTTATGTCCTCGTTTTTTCACGCGTACCTCCCTCGAGTCCGCTCATACCCAATGCCTCGCGCCTTCCGCGTTACTTGAATATCTTGGCGAGTTTTTCCTGCATGGTCTCAGCCGTGAACGGTTTCACGATGTAATTACTGACTCCTGCTTGTACGGCCTCTACTAAGTTTTTTTGTTGTGCCTCAGCCGTCACCATGAGGACCGGTATGGCTTTCAACTGTTCGTCCGCTCGGATCGCTCGGAGCATGTCGATTCCCGTCATCACCGGCATGTTCCAATCCGAGACGACGAAATCATACTTACTTGACTTGAGCTTCTGCAGACCATCCTGACCGTTCTCGGCTTCGTCGATATTAGAGAAGCCAAGTTGCTTGAGCACGTTCTTGACAATTCTTCGCATCGTGACCATGTCATCCACGATGAGAATTTTCATGCTTGGATCGGCTGGCATATTGCCTCCTTTTCTCAGCTCACGGCCAACGCTCCAACCGCTGTGGATGCTCGGTTGAGAATGGCGTACTCCTTCACCATCGATCGGAATAGATTGTTGAACGACCTGATTCTGAGGGACGACCACTCGTGACGCTCGCCGAGCGGAAAGAAGCTCACGGGGGCATGTGAAGAACGACTCACTCGCATGAACACACCACGCGCCCCACCCCCACCGATCATGCCCACATCCTCATCTGGCATGCATCGCGATCAAGAACGGCTCTGCTCCGACTGCTTTTCGATGTCCGGCTCCTCACGCGGCGTGCTTGGACCGGCTGTGCATCCACTCATGAATATCGCGTCGGAGAAAGCGCCAATGCTTGCCGATCTTTGTTGCCGGCAATTCACCGCCTCGTGCCAGCTTATAGACAGTAGACTTGGGCACGCGAAGAAACCGCGCCACCTCCATGACGGTGAGGATTTCCCCATCCCGAGTGGTATCCGTTTCAGACTGAGTCGCCGTTTCAGCAGATACATCACTATTCATAACGAGTGACGTATCGGCGTATCAGCTGGGAAACTTAAGCTGCTGTTTTGCCCATCTCTCGATCATCTACGGTCATTTCTATCCACTGTGTGCCGATCGAGTAGTATCTGTTCAGATTTTATGAATACCGACCGACAAAGACTGTGACAGTGTTCCCAAACCAACAGAAATGGATCGCAATGGCACAGATCATTTCCGTCGCGTCAGGAAAAGGTGGGGTCGGCAAGAGTGTCGTCGCAACCAATCTGGCCTTGCTCCTCGCCAGAAAAGGCAAGCAGGTGGTGCTCGCAGACCTGGACGTCGGCGGGGCTGATGCTCATATCCTACTCGGCCTTCTCAACCCTGCCATGACCTTGACCGATTTTCTCACCCACCGCGTTGAGCAGCTGGATGCCCTGGCTCAACGGCTCCCGCTTCATCCCAACTTACGGATCATCCCCGGCACCGGCGATACCTTGGCAACCGCGAACATGCCCTATTCACAGAAAAAGCGTTTGATCCGGCATTTTCAAGACATCCAGGCGGACATGATTCTTGTCGATATCGGGGCCGGCACGAGCTATCATGCCCTCGACTTTTTCCTGATGGCCGACCACCACATCGCTGTTGCCACTCCCGACCCGACATCGGTCTTGGACCTCTATCGCTTCATTAAGCTCGCGGCTATTCGCCGCGTTCTCTCGATGTTTTTGATGCGAGACGTGACGGCAGAAGGCCTCGCGAACCGGGACTACAGTAGCGTGGAAGAAGTGCTGGACGTCGCGGGGAAAACCGATGAATCCGGTCGCAGGATTGCTGAAACCACGTTGCAGGCGTTTCACCCGGCGCTCATCCTTAACCGCACCTCAGGACGTGCCCGCGTGAATGTACCGCAGCTCAAGAAACTCCTCAAAGAATATGTCGGGGGGGATTTAAGCTTGCTTGGGGAAGTTCCTGAGGATGTTGCGATGGAACAGTCCGTACGGGCGTACGTCCCAGTCATCCAGCATAGTCCATCCTCCCCTTCCGCACTTGCCCTGGGACGCATCGCCGACGCCTTGTTGACAACGCTGGCAACAGCGACTTCCTCAGCCGCTTAACCTGCACTGGCTATTGGTGTCCCCCATCCGTAACCCCTGTTACGGCCTCTGTACGATCACGGCATACCAGCCCAACCCGTCATACTCCTGGTATCCGATGGTCTTGGCAAATGCGATAATCTCTCCATCGGCGTTCATGTAGTAGCCCTTCGACTGTCCTTTATGCTCCAGCGTAAATGGTTGAAGCAGCCCCTTGTCGTCGGACGATGCGATCACCCGCAGATTGTTGTCGAGCAACATCACTCGGCTGCGCGTCCACGTTTCGGCTGACATCGTCACTTCTTTTCGGACGATGGTCCTGGCCTGAGTTTCCCAGTCGAATACGACTCCAAGGACTCCGATGCTCTTGCCGTCGACTTTCGCAGCCTGCCGGACGGCCGTCGCGAACACCGCGACCAATCGACCATCGTGGGCGGCATCATTCGCAATATCATCGACGGCATACTGATCACCTGCCGTCGTGCCCATGGCATTCCTGAACCAGAGAGACCGCGAGACATTCGAGCCCACAACCTTGGGAAATTGTGTCGGCCGTGAGCAGGCGAGAACCTCTCCCTTCGCCCCCACCAGAACGAGATTCAAATAGACCGAGTAAAAGCGGTTGATGAGACTGAGCCGCTCCTCCGCATGCCTAAGCGCTGGGCCCTCGAGCGATTCCAAGCCATGAACCAACGCCTCATCCGTGGCCCACCATCGCACGTCGGCGGTACGTTCATACAAATTTCGAACGATCAACTGTACCAGGGTCTGCGCGCTATCAGACAGTCGGTCCCATTCCCGTTCTGTGAACTGTTGCAGCAACTCGTTTCGCAGACTTCCGAGATCTTCCGATGCAGTGGCCGCCTGGGATGCAAGCGTCCGCACCTCGTTGGCGACGACGCCGAACCCTCGCCCTGCTTCACCGGCTCTTGCCGCTTCGATGGTGGCGTTCAGTGAGAGAATCGTGATCTGGCTGCTGATTCTCGCATTTTCACTTCGGTAGGCATCGATCCGCTTCTCAACTTTCGTGATGATTTCCTTGATGCTGGATCGACTCATAAGTGAATGCTCAACAACGAACTTCCCGCTGAGGGACGTCTAGTTGGGTTGACCTCGGCCTGCGCGCAATCGTTGGGCTTGCACATGTAGAATGTGACGGATCAAGTGCTCCTGATCATCCGGCGTCAGATCGACAAACTCGGTGGCTATCGTGAAACCTTGGCCATCGGCGACCGGCACTGCACGAATGACTTTCACGTGCACCCGGATCATTGTGAACGGTGGGAGAATGAGCTTCACCGCCAATTGATCATCGGCGGCGAATTCCTGTAACGAAACGAACCCGATCCCTCCCCCACTCAGATTGACATCCGTAGGTTGTGCCATCGTGACGCTGAACGGCTGACTGATGGCAAGGGCATTCAGCATCACTTCAAGCAGGTAATCGACCTTCCTGATCCATGGGAGGACCGCCGAATCGACCACGATCTCGCTGGAGCGGGCCAGAAGATCCAAAGTCGGTTTGCTCACTGCAGCGGCAATCGATTCCGGTGTTGCACGGTTCAGTTCAACCGGCACACTGGTTCCCCCCTCGGTCACCAATCGATATTCCATCAGAACCCGATCATCGATTCTGATCCATTCCCGGCGTTCGTCTGGGTCCTCACTCTGTGACGTGGTCGATGCAGTCATGATGGATGACGCCATGATTCTCGTCCGCTCTTCGATGCAGAGTTCAAGATTTCACGTTCGAAGTTGCACGTTGTGCAGAACTTACGCCCTCATCCTTGGGACCGGACACTTGGGACCGTTGGCCACGACACGTCACCCGTCACGAGAAACGAGTTAGGCCTCTATGGAGACAGCTTCGGGTCCTGATGGCTGGGCAGCGAGACGCTGACGTAATCCTTGCACCTGCCGCTTTGTCATTTGGGCCTCGACGAGCAGATGCTCTAAGAGAGCTTGAGCAGTATGGATGCGGTCACGCAATTTGCCATCCATGCACAGCAACTCATCGGTGGGGAGCGTCGAGTCAGAGAGGGAGGCCAGGAGCAGGCCTCGTTCACTGTAACACTGAATGACCTCATCCCATCGCCCCTGCTGAGCCGCCTCACCTGCCGCCTTGGTCAGTCGCACGATCTCAGCCTGACGGCCGCTCTCCAGCGCACTCATCTGGTACCGACCAGACGAGGCTGTTGCTGGTTAGCCACCTCGCGCCATGCTTCACGAAGCGTGTTCAGGCAACGCAGTGGACCCTCTAACTTTCGTTCATTATTACGGGCATTGGCCTCGACCAACTCCATCAGCATGTAGTCGTACAACCGTCGCAGTGACCGCGCGATCTCTCCCCCCTGTTCAAGGTCAAGCACGCTATTGAGTTCGCCGATGATGGCGATGGCACGTCCCAGGTGTCGCGCTTTCTCCCGAACATTCCTCTCCTCAATTTCGCGTCGTGCCATCTCCATGGACTGAATGGCCGCATCGTAGAGCAGCACGACCAGCTGAACACCGGACGATGTCACCACCTGAGTCTGTTCGTACTGACGCGCATACTGCATCATCATGGGATCTGTCCCTCGTCCTTATTGTTGCCGCTGCGTCGACTGGGCCTGGAGAAATCCGCTTTGCCCATCAAGCTGACGCAATAGACCGTCTAGAGCGGCAAACTGCCGACGCAGCCGCTCCTCATACCGGCTCACTGTATCCTCTTGCCTGGTAATGTCATTGCCAACCCGATCGATCTCGCTGGTAAGACCATTCTTGCGAAGCGTCAGCGCGCCTCCGGTGACGTCGTTGAGCGCATCCACCGCGGTCACAATGGTCTGAGCCAGACCGGTCACCGCACCCTGGTTACTGAACAACGCTTTGACTCCGCTATAGTTCGTATTCAGTGCCGTGGATAATTGACCCTCGTCAACCGTAATCGTGCCGTCACGTTCAGTCTTGAACCCGATTTGCCCGACGCTTGAAAACACCGTGGATCCGCTCACCGATGACGATAAGGCAGTTCGAAGCTGCGACAAAGTCGCTTTTGCTGCGGCTTCGTTAAAGAAGATGCCGCCTTGTTTCGTCGTCACATCGTACGTGTTTCGCTCATTGATGAACTTCACAACTTCATTGTAGGCAGTTGCCACTGCCTTGATATTCGTCTTCACGGCATCCACGTCTTGCGAGAGGCTGACTTGGACCGTCCCAGTTCCCGTGGTCTTCGTCAGCGTCAAGGTCACACCGGAAATCGCATCAGACACGGTGTTGGAACTCCGTTCAACCGTTAAAGGATTCAATGCTTGATCACCGATCTGAACTTGAGCATTTTGCGCCGCCGCAAGCGTATCGATACCGCCGGTCCCGCTGCCGTTCAGAAGATCCAAATCCGTCTCATCCGCCACGATGGTGATCGCATTCGCACTGCCGGTATTGGTCGAGGACAGTGCCAATCGATAGGACGGTGCCACCTCTGTACCTGTATTGATCACCGAGGCATTGACACCGGCTCCCAAGTTGTTGATTTGCTCACGCAGATCGCTCAAGGTCCCCGTCGCCCCGAGTGTCACTGTTTGATTCGCACCGGTCCCCACCTTGAAGGTGAAGGCCGCCGATGCACCACTCACGATGTCCGTAGTTTCTGACGACACGGCCTTAGCGGCCTTACTGACAACTTGATGAGCTTGGGCAAGCTGAAGAACTCGGACACTGTAGGTTCCTGAAGTTGATGAAGAGGAAGCCGATACGGACAAGACCGACGTGTCTGTCACGGATGCCGTCGTGCGATCAAACGAGGTAGACAGCCGTAACGCCTGAGCAGCGCTTTGCAGCGCCGCCACTTTCGTGCTGACGGTAGTCAAGTCTGTGAACTTGGTATTGAGATCGGCTTTTTTCTTGGTCAGTCGATCAACCGGCAATTGGGCAACTTTCACCAGTTGATCGACAACCTGTCCGAAATCCAGCCCGTTGCCAAGTCCACCGAAACTTATCGTCGGCATGCCACATCCTTGTGCGATAAGCTAGACATGTTCTTCGAACAACACTCCTTTTGTTCCCGCCAGATTCTTGGCGAGATCGATCACTTCCTTCGGAGGGATCTGTCGTATCACTTCGCCGGAATCCCCCTTGAGAATTTTCACAATGACTCGTTCAAGGTCAGGATCGACTTCGATCTGCAACTGCGAACCCGATTGGTGAAACGCTTCCTTCACTTTACTCACGGCTTGCTCAAGCGCTACCCGATCCGTGGGAGAAGCAAACGAAAAGTCAGCACTCTGCTGGTGTTCAACGACAGGCGTTGTCCTGGGTTGAACACTGGCTTGACTTTTGTTATTAGCAGCGGCCGGGAGATCAACCTTCGATGTTACATTGGTGATCATAATGCCCCCTTTATCACTCCGTTCACCGAACCCCTCTCCGGTTTAGGAGAGGGGCGGTGGACGGAATGCCGCCATTATCCTCGGAGTAACGCCAACGCTTGTTGCGGTAACGTGTTGGCCTGTGCCAACGTCGCGATACCGGCCTGCACCAAGATCTGATTCTTGGTGAAGATGGACGTTTCAAGCGCAATATCCGCATCACGGATACGCGACTCTGCAGCAGTGAGGTTTTCACTCGTGACCTGCAGGTTGGCAATGGTCGCCTCAAACCTGTTCTGAATCGAACCGTATTCGGCTCGTGCCGTGGCAATCGCGCTGATGGCATTGTCCACGTTTGCCAAGGCGCTGGTGGCATTGGCGGATGTCGAGACGTTCACACTGGAGAGTCCCAACGACGTCGTGGTGATATCGTTCAGATTGAGACTGAGTGTGTTGCCGCTGCCGCTCCGGAATCCGATCGCGATTGAGAAACTGATCGAGCTTCCGCTGGTGAGTGCTTGTCCGTTGAATTCGGTTACCTGAGCGATACGGTCGATTTCTGACCGCAGCGCGATGAACTCCTGATCAATGTAGGAGCGCTCGGTATTGCCCACCGTGCCGCTTGCTGACTGCGACGACAGCTCACGAAGCCTGGCCAGCAACGACCCGATGGTGGCTGCCGCACCGTCGGCGATCTGCGTCAAGCTGATCCCGTCCGACGCGTTTCGTGTCGCCTGGTTGATACTGCGAATCTGCGCCCGCAAGGACTCTGACAGTCCAAGACCGGCGGCATCATCGGCAGCTCGCGTCACCCGAAGGCCTGACGACAACCGTTCCACTGAACGGTTCAGGCTCAAGGTGTTAATATCGAGGTTGCGCTGCGCCGCAATCGATGCGGGATTATTG
This sequence comes from uncultured Nitrospira sp., assembly GCA_902500805.1. Lineage (GTDB taxonomy): Bacteria > Nitrospirota > Nitrospiria > Nitrospirales > Nitrospiraceae > Nitrospira_D. The sequence continues at coordinate 9,904 of CABVSA010000031.1, forward strand.
TTAATAACTAGTGCCATTGCCCTTCCTCCTTGAAACTAGAACACCATCCGCTGCTGTGCTTCCGACATCCGTGTAGAAGCCGTATTCCCCTACGCCTGTACGCGGCGTGCCTGTCTTATCGGCCAATCTCCTAGGGACTTGAGCTTCTACAGAAATTCGCAGAGATGAGGGTCACCTCGCCAGAACGAGAACAAATGGACATCACGGGCTCAGGCCGCAATCCTTGGAAGAATTTCATATTCCAGCAAATCGGCCATTCTTACGGTATCACGGATATGTCTGGCGGCCAGAAGCTCTTCAATCCATCCTGCAATGGCGCGCCCCTGAGACCGTGTTCCGAGCGGTTTCTGCCCGTTTTCGATGATCTCGACCGCATCCGCGACCTTCCCTAGCCAGGCGTCGAATGACGAGAGATCCTGTACCCCCATTCGAAACTGGTTGGCGAGCGATGTACCTTCTTCGACAACCACACTCCGATATCGTTCGATCGCACCATGTGCAGACTCAAGAATCTCCTGTTGCGTTGCTGACGTCGCGATTAATTGGCGGTAGTTTGCGGAAGCCTGTTGGAGCAGGTGTGGGTCGATGTCTCGATCCGTAATCCGACGACTATCGAGCATGACAGTCGTCACGATGCGAGAACGAGCATGCGCCCGTTCGCTCAGATCGGCAAGAATGTCACCAAGCGTTGTCGTACTTCCGGCTTGCCATTGTTCACTATCCAATTGTATGTTCATGTGTTGTCTCCCTCATAAAGCATCCAGCTCATGCCGCTCGCCGTTCCGATCCAGCCACGAGCAGATTTCCCGTATGACCAGGTGTGAGAGACCGATCGCTGGGCGGTGTGCCACCCAGCCGCCGACCGACCTCTACCAGACGTCTCAGCCAAGTGTGATAGGCAGCAGCCTGATGCTTTGCAAGTCGGTCCAACCCGATGACGTTGTCGTTTCGCATGTGACGCCCGAACGCTGCCGCGAGAGGGGCCAGTGCCTCGGTGGTCAGACCAATGCGAAGCAACTGCTCCTGATCGGCTCGTTGCTCGCGTTGCAACCGTTTTAACTCTGGAAGATCGACTGATACTCGACGAGCCAGTCGTGCAATCTCATCGGCTCTTCGGCAAGCTGTCTCCAAAAGCGGCATGAGGATCCGCAGCTGTACGCTCACCTCCGCCGCATCGGGAGGTGGTCCCTCGGGAAGAGGAAGGCGACTCTGCAATCCTGTATGGGCTTCATACCAATAACGACGCCAAAACGCCGCATACCAAGCCGTGACAGGAGACTCCGTTCCTACCTTCAAATGAAAGGTGCCGAGCCTATCCTCATCCACTCCGGACTCATACAGACGTGCCCCTGATACCCTCGTAGGGATAGCCCCGATCTTCAACACATGGCCCATGAGATCAGCTACCAGGTCCGGGGAGATGCGGTCCTTGCAGGCATGATGGGCACAGACTTGGTCGAACCCGCAGGGAGCACATTCCAACTCCGGTTGAATCACCCAATGGCCAGACCCATAGGGACCAGTTTCCTGAAAATCCACATGTCCCACAGAAAGGTCGATCACTGAGGTGCCGGCCGCCACCCCAATATGCATGGGACCCGTATCGTTGGTCAGCAGTAATCGACATTCCGCCAGCAAACCTGCGAGTTGGTTCAACGTCGTACGGCCAGCCATATTCTTGACCGGACTCTTTCCTCCGGCTTCGCGATAGACCTGTACGACCTCCGCGATGGTCGCTTCCTCTTCACGACTCCCGATGAAGAGCATTCCACCTTTCCATCGTTGGCTCACCCTCGCCAGAACCAGGCCAAAGAGATGCGGACGCCAGGCCTTCATACTATCGCTTGCCCCGGCCTGTACGGCAATCCACTCAGTGACCCCGGTGAGGGCTTCCCTCGCCCACCTGTGGTCTTCTTGAGTAAGAGACAGCCGAAGTGGAGAAAATGTCCCTTCGCGACTACCACCGAGTGCATAAATATCGACAAGATTGAATCGATTAAGCCGTCGGAACTGGTGAAAATCGCAGAAATACCCCATCCAGGGGTTCTCAACGACCATGCCACCGTCCCATGCGCTTTGCGCTCCGCGAATATCAGGTGCTCCAATGAATCCAGCCAAGAGTGCGCTCGGCCTGTTGAACGTCAGATTAATGACCCGATCGTACCGACGCTCCGCTAACGGCTTTGCCCAGGCCGCCACATCCTGATACAGCGTAACCACATCCTTCACGAGCGCACGGCTCTCATCGATCAGGGCGTGAAAATCCAAAGCGATGACCTCGCGCAATCCCTTGAGCAACGAGGCGACCGGTGCAAACCGGCGATCCACGACAAGATCTACGGCAACCGCCGGCCATTCCTCGTGGAGTCGCTCCAACAAGGCGCCCATCTGAACAAGATCACCCATCCGGGTAATGTTCAAAATTAGTACTTGCTTCACATTCGCACTCCAGCAGAAAACGTCATTTCAGGTTTCAGCTTCAACGTGAAACGAGAAACCGCAACTTGGAACTCTTCGTCATACCAGATCTTTTGTTTCGGCTCGATAACTGTCGATCATGAGCACCAACAGCTCTTCTCGAGCCAGTTGACGTCCAGACGCTCGTGCTCGAATATCATCCGCAAGATCCTTCAACTCGATCCGTTGTCCCGTCGGAAAGCGATTGAGTAAGGGAAGCAGCTCCGGCACCGACGCGGCTCGTTCCTTGAGACCTGTGGTGAGCCGGTCTCCTCGCAAGATCGAGCCGATGCGATCGGGTTGAGAAAGACCCACCGTGGAAAGCAGCTCTTGCAGACGATGGCGATAGGTATGGTCACGCAGCACCCGTCGACGCGACGCCTCAGCATGGGCACGGCGACCCTCCGTATCTGGCAGCCACCTCCGAATCAGTTGTGGGACATCTTCTGTACGGCGAAAGGGCGCCACCTCATCCGACGTAAACAGATCAGGCAGGAGTGTCCTGTCATCCACAAGCTGAAATGCACCACAGGCAGCCAATTCAAAGGTGCGGGGGTTCACGAAGTCTGGCTGAGAATCCATTCCCGTTCCGGAACACGAATGCAGATTCAAATTGACGGCCGTGGCGTTGAACACCTTCATGCAGGTGTCCGTATCGATCCGGGCGCCATTTCGCTGAAGAATCGGCGCAAGGTTTGTTGCACCGTCCCATTCATTCCCCCACAGTTTCATCGTCCACTCGTGAGAGAGCCACTGCGGTAAGAGCGCCCTCCGGTTAGCATAACCAGCCCCGACAAACGAGACGTCGGCGCCATATTCCTGGTGTTCAGCCGCTGTGAGCGTCATCGGACGATGCACTGTGGGATCCGCCGCCATGGGAAGGTAGTGCACGTGAGACGCTCCGGCCCGTTTCAACGCGTCGAAACAGCCCCCTTGCTGGATCACAAACCAGTAATCGTATCCTGCCGCCAACTGTTGCCAGTAGGTCAAATGCCGATAGTTCTCCACGAACCACATGGCCGTCAGAAACTTCTTCTTGCGCAGGTGTTGTAAGACCGCCAAGCTCAACGGCGCCTGAGCAATGGCCAGAACCAGATCGGGGGGATCTTCCGCGAGATGCGCCATCGTGCTCAGACTAAGCACGTCGGCAAATCGGCTTTGAAGCATCAAGCGATGGCGTTCTTCGCGATAGGACCCGAACGCCTCGTAGCTCCCATGATGAACGTGGTGGTCAATCCAGCTGACTCGATGTCCCAACTCATTCAACGCCGAGACGACATAGCGAGCAATCGGAAGCGACCCTCCATAGATCGGACCGACCACCGCCACATGCAGTTGGCCTCCGGCTTTCGCAGCCATGATGCGGCGAAGACTCCTCTGCAGTCGCTCATGAACGTCACCGTGCAGACGTGCGGCCGGCCCATAGGTACAGAACCGCAATGGAGAGGATAGCGCAGCCAATTGCGTGGCCATTTCCTCCGGCGTGCCCGTCACCCACTGAATCCTGTTGATCCACGATCCAAGTGGCCTTGCCCCCATTGCATCTTTTAAGACGGACAGATCCGGCACCACGATGGCCGTTCGGGCATCGGCGGGGCAAGAAAGGGCAAGCGCCTCCACGTGATACAGAAGACCGACCCCGAGAACTACCGCCACCTCTCCAGGTTTCCATTCCTTGAGTTGCTGTTCTGACCAGGATCTGGCTTCTTTCTTGGGGTCATAGGCACTGTGGACCCATTGATCGTGAAACCTCGCCGAAGGGGACCCCTCACGCGAGGGAACAATTGAAAGGACCCCACCGGAGGAGTTCCACAGCGCGGCGACAAGATCAGGGACAGTCTGACGAAGATTTTCTAGGTTCTGGTTCAGGTGTTCCACGGCACTCCCCCTCACACTGCAGTCGGATGCAACTCGTTCCAGATGTGTTCTCGTTGAAGTGGGGCAACCGGTTCCTGTCCCGCTTCAACATAGTACGCTCCCCACCGATCCCGATGACTCGTCCACAGAGACCAACCGTCGACGGAAGCGGCTGATCCGTTCGACAACAAGGTGATCGTCTCCTCGATTGGCCACTGAACGGGTGATACGTGAAGTGTGTCGAGGAACTCCATCCGCCGCAGATCTTCTCGTTCGAGTTTCACGTGTACCGTTTCACGTTTCACGCCCTCTGCCTGCCAGACACAATGGCTCTGACCGTACGGTCCCGTCTCATGAACTCGCGCCCTCGCAAAGTACCACCCGATCACCTTAGTCCCCACCGCTGCTGCTAGGTGAAGCGGGCCGGTGTCGGCTCCGATCACGACCTGGCAACGGGTGAGTGCCTGTGCCAACTCCGTCAGCGAAAGTCGACCGGTCGTATCCCAGACACGCCCTACGAGTGACGAAGGAAGTGAAGTTAGAATCCAGCCGGCTCGTTCTTGTTCCTGTCGACTTCCCAATAACAGGACACGACTTCCCTGGAGCTGCTCCAGACAGCCTGCGATCAAACGCGTCCAGGCCGTGGCCGGAACCAATCGTTCCGGAGCACCTGCACCCACCAGTACTCCGACCCAAGGCCCAGAGGATTGTCCGATCGGATCGAGATCATTCGGTAGCTGAACTGAGCTCACCTGTATCGGCATCACATGTTTGGGAGGAGGGACTCCACACATCCCACAAAACGCATCCGCCAAGTGAATACGATTCGCCCGTCGATCCCTGGCGACCGCTCTCACATAGGCCCCCCAAGGTGACAAGGTTGAATCGAGCGGCCTACCAGTCATAGCGCCGATGCTCTCCTGCGCAAGGAGTGCCCCGGCCAGAATGGCGCGAGGATGTTGGTTGAGCACATAGGCATAGTCATAAGGCTCTTGCGTGATGGCGCGAATATCAGTATCGGCTTCGACGACATACTCAGGCCGGAATTCTTTCTCAGCCTGGCGCGCACGTCGATTCCACACAGTTCCGTCCCACCTCCCGACCGTAGAAATTCCTGGAAGTATCCGCCCGAGATCCTCCAAGTGGCCCGGGCATAGAAGATCTAGAATCCAATCGGCATGAGCTTCTTTCAGCGCCATGATGGCCGGAATCGTCTGAACAAGATCACCGAGCCTCGCAAGCTGGATGAGAAGCGCACGCCGTGTCATCGGACTAAGACGAGGCAGCTTCCATGGCAAGCGCCGCTTCTCTTCCGACAATGGCCTGGCCAAGCTGAACCAGCCCGTCATACTGTGGGTCGATCTTGCACAAGCCATCATATTCCCTGCGAGCAGCTTCGATCTGCTCTCCACGTAACAAGACACTGGTGAAGGCAAATCGTGCCGCAAGGTCCTCTGGGTTACCGGCCGTATACCGCTGCAAGTGCTCACCCAACTCCTGCCACCGATTCTGCGCTGTCCCTGCACGGAGCAGCCAATGGATCGCCTCTGCATCGTCGGGATACTCAGTCAGCACCTCTAGAAACCGTGCCCAAGCTCCTTCCGTATAGGCTCTTCCCATTTCGGCCATGCCCATCCCCATCAGGCATTTTTTTCGATCGGCACCTTGCTGCATGGCCATATCAAAAGCGGTTTCGGCCTGCTCGTACTGTTCACGCTGCATGTTGAGAACGGCCTTAAGCAGTAGCCCCTCGGCATGCGATGGATGGCAGGTCAGCAGCGCTTCAACCTGCGAGGAGGCGATCGTGACTTGGCCGTTGGCCAGCGCCTCACGAATAACTCCGAGCTCTTCTGCCGCAGGATCGTCCAACGCCATTACCCTCCGCATAAAGGCCGATGCAAACGCCGGTTGTTTCATGGCTTCGGCTACAGACGCTGCCCATTGCAGGACTGAAGGATCAGCAGGCCACTCAGTGCATCGCTCCAATTTCTTCAGGACCGTGCCATCATCGCGCTGACCGGCTGCCTGTTGTGTTTCTGCGACGAGTTGCCAGCGACGGCGCTCCTCAGCGTTTTCGAACGGGCGCCATTGCGCCGAATTCGCAGTGAGATATTCCATACGGAACCCATCCTGAAATGCCACCAAGTCTTCATCCGTCAACCACCAACATGCCCCCCAACGGGCAGTAAATAGACGATGGTTCTCCACATCATGATCCTTTCGTCCTGGCGTCTGGCTCTCGAGATGATAGAGAACACTGCTCGGTTGATAAATCACCCGCCACCCCTGCTGCTTAATCTTGAGACACAGATCAACATCCTCAAATCCGTTACGGTAGGCTTCGTCGAACCCGCCGACCTCTGAAAATAGGTCACGCCTCACCAACATGCAGGCAGCGGTCACGGACTGGAATTCATGGCGCCGATTCACAAAGGGAAGATCAGCAGCCACTCCCCGATGATGATGGTAGGGAGTAAGCCACGCTCGAGAAAATACGACGCCCGCATGCTGAACTGTTCCATCGGCATAGAGTAACTTACTGCCCACCACCCCGACGTCCTGGTGTGCTTCGACCTCTTGCACGAGTGCATTCAGCCAACCCTTCATGGGAATCGTATCGTTGTTCAGAAACACCAGATACTGACCGCTCGCCGCTTGTGCTCCTTGGTTGCAGGCTTTCGCAAATCCAAAATTGTCCGGGTTGCGGATGACCTGCACATCTCCGCCCAAATTACCAAGAAACTCGTGCGTTCCATCGGAGGAGCCGTTGTCGACAATGATCACCTCATAGTCAACCCCCTGTGTCACATCCGCAAGCGCCACCAAACATTGTTTGGTCAACTCGACCTTGTTCAGAACAGGGATAACGATCGAGCATGTGAACGATTGGGTCTTCCCCCTCTGTCTCAGTCTCGGCTCGGCACTGGCATGGTTTCTCTCCTCGTGAACACGCCCCAACCATACTGATGCATACCGCGCAATCCACACATCGATGGATCTTTTCTCATACACCCATTTACGCAAGGCCTCGCCCTCTCGTTCAGCCGCATCCAAGTCGTAAATCCGTTCCCGAATAGCAGTGACCCATGCGCCGACATGATTGGCAACTCGTTTCACAGGAGCCTCGCGATGTGGCGCAATATCGGTTGCCACGACGGGATATCCCAGTGCGCCATAATGCAATAATCGGATATCGCTCTTTGCCTCGTTGAAGCGATTGAGCGACAACGGCGCTAAAGCCAGATCGAGATTCAACGACGCCAATTTGGCCGGATACTGCTGAATCGGCACCATGGAGAGGCTTTCAACCTGCCGTCCGGACTCTCGGGCAAACACCGGAGTCTCTCCAAGAAAAACCCACTCCACCTCATCGCCCAGATCATCCATCACTTCACGCAGCAACTCGAGATCAGAAAAGTGGACGCTGCGCTGTCCAGCCCAGCCAACCCTGGGACGCTTCCCTGCACGCCTCACAGGACGTAACTGTGTCCATCGCTCCGGTGCCACGCAATTCGGCAGGACCACGGATCGAATCCCTTTTCGCGACAACTCCTCGGCGAGTGGCTCGGTCGACACCGTAACTTGATCAGCTTTGTTCAGCTGCCGCAAGAGCGATTCAATTCGGGAGTCTGTAAGGAATACCTTATTAGGATTATCCGCCGGAATTTCCCAGAGCATGTCATCGAGATCGTGGACAATGCGAGTGCCGCTTCTCTGCGCCCGTTCAAGCGTATCGTCGGACACCCAAGATAGTCGTTGGATCAGCCATATCGCTTCGTCCCCCACCTGGACTTCCTCCATTTGAGGCCTGGCAAATATTCCCTTCCATCCATACCGACGTTGACCATAAAAGTAGGGAATTCCCAGTCGCACATCTCCACTATTGGCATCAGTGAGAAAAATAGAGAGGCTCATCCGCTCTTCGGATTGGCATCCACCCCCAATCCGCACATCTGCACGTTTACTCGCTGAACTCTCGTTGGTTGAAGCATCGACACAGGCGTCTTCTCCTCGATACGTGATCATCGGCTCGGGAGACTTAGCTGGTGCTTTCGCCTCCCCTTGCGTACCGGTCAACGCCCACAAATAGGAAGCAGGGTTGAAAGTTAGGGGTCGGCTCTTGATGTGGCTGATGTAACATCTGATGAATTCCGGTCGGCTCCATAACTCACCAACTGTGGAGGAAATCATGTATTGATACTGTTCCGCCAGTGTCGCCATCTTGGATTGGTCATGCTCAGCCCTAGCCATGTCCAAGAAGCGTCCTGCCTGGTTCAGGCACCGGCCGCGTGCGAGTCGATCCGTACGGATCAGCTCTCCAGCTAAAATGGCGGCAGCCTGGGGGCTCAAGCCCAGATGGCGCCCAATCTGAGTATCGTAATCAAATGGCGGGTGTGTCCAAGCTGTGGGGACCAAGGACGAGAGCCGAGCGAGATCATTGCTTCCACAGGCGGTCGCCACCTCTTCCATGAAGGACTGAAGAAAGTACTTTCTGGCAATTACCTTCAATTGCTCAAGGCGCTTCTCGCGAGTATGGGATTGATAGCACCCATACGTGTGCTGTACGGCCTGCCCGAACATGAGTTTGAATTCAATCGGGATGTCATGCGGGAGCAGCCCTGCATCCTGCACCTGCAGCAGGCACTCAACATGCGCGATATGGAGATCGTCACTGAACGGAAGATCAGGATGATACGGACGATCGTTGTCCTGCATGACCCGACGGCCAACTTCCTTGTCGGCATGGTCATTCGAGTGAGAGAAGCCATTGCTTTGTCTTGAAATCACGTTGAGCGACAGCGGTTCCCTGACAAAGAGATACCGCTGCAAAAGACAACTAACGGCGATCGACAAATATATGTCTGGGTTCAATGATCGAATCATCGGCCCGGGCCTCTGCGCCAATTCCCGTAAGAGCGCCGTATGAGTCAATCCGTGGTACAGGTTCGGCAGTCCCAGGTAATGCGTCCGTCCCGACGCGACGTGCCTGAGACCGACCCGGGCCTCACGCACTTCAACATCCCCGCCGAGATGCAGCAACATGCGGCCTGCAACGGACGGATCCTGCAGATCAGGCGTGTGATAATAATTGGTATGCCACGCCAGACATTGCGACTCCGGAAACATGCCCAGCAATTCGTTCGCGTACCGCAACGCGCCCGGCATCAGGACATCGTCGCATCCCAGCACGATCACATACGCGTCATCCTGCATGAGCGCACGTAGTGCGAATTCCCAATGCGATGACATGCTCAACCGCCGATCAGGACGCAGATACTCGACCCGTCGGTCGCGAGCCTGCCATACCCGCACGAGATCGGCGGTCGTATCCTCGCTCCAATTGTCGCTGACGATGATTCGAACACCCTCATGGTCTTGTGCACAACATGTCGCCAGCGTATCGTCCAGAGTCTGTGCGCCGTTGAGTGTGGGAACCAGAACGATGAATCGTGCCATAACTCCTCCTTCAATCACGCACTCTGAGATGATGCGCTGGACATGGCTCTTTTGCTTGACCACCGATGGCGGGCGGTCTGAGTTCGCGGTTCGTGCTCACATTCCGCATCATGCGGCAGATAGACATGTACCGCCGGTTTCAAACTATCCCAGCACCGCAAGAAATCCGATGCACGACTCTCTCACAACCTCCCAGCACAGACTTGGACTGCACCTGACTCCAACATGTTCTCTCACCCATCCCCCCTACCGCTCGCACACACATCAGCTGTGGGACGTATCTATCTGCAGGAGGAAGACCCTACGACAACTGTCACCTTCCCCCTCTCCCTCAAGAGGGGAATTCAAACTACGTGCCAATGGAGGGACAACTTTCCCTCATCAAAATCCGGTGTTCGGAAAGTGTGAAGATAGTGACCGGCAGATTTTTCCGATCAGGGCGGAAGAATCATCCCCCAAAGGAGGGTTCGCCTCAAAGCAGTGTCCCCGATACGACGTCGGGGACCCACCACATCCACTATGGTGTTCTCAGGTGGAGGACTATCACCGTAATACGATTCAGCAAGCGTTGCACGGGAAGCGAATAGACACATCCTGACGTGTGAGGGATGATGGACTCCAAAACGACTCCTGTCCTATCCCCCTTAAATCCAACCTACAGCCGGTTCTTGTTCGACCACGACCAGCTTGCCATATCTCTTCACCGAATACGTTTCAGATACCCATCAGGGGCCACGGTAATCAGTAGCTTATGATGAATGCCGGCATCAATTGTGAACTCAGGATGTGTCTTGAGGTACTCCCAGACCGCAGTTTTTGGATTGTTACCAGGCCCCCAGGGCCGATCGGCCGCCAGAGCTGCGGGCATGTCTTCGACTATCGTATCAAACACGACACAATAGCTTTCCCTCGTGACCAACGGTGCATAGGCCTTCAGTTCGGCAAGCACGTGGTCATGAGTATGGCTGGAGTCTAAACTGACCAATATCGCTGTATAGTCTTTTGCGAAGTTGTGTACTTGCTCAATGGTATTCTGTTCAATACTGGATCCTTGAATCATGTGAATCCAGTTGCTCATGGGGTGCTGCTCGATGGCCTGCCGGTTGTGAGCCCGAATATCGATATCCAATCCCAGTACTTTGCGGCGAGTTTGCTTGGGATGACAGGGAACCCCGGACTCCACGGCGTCGCACATATCCAGCATCGCAAGAAGCGAGGCGTAATAGATGAGCGACCCTCCATGCGCAATACCCGATTCAATGATGAGATCCGGCCTCACGGTCCAAATGAGCTCTTGCATCGCCCATGCGTCATTGGGAAACTGTATCGCAGGGCGGCCCATCCATTGAAAGTTATAGGCCCACTTGTGACATGCCACATCGCGGGTCCACATTCGCGAGAGGGCCTGAAGGTCATGATCTTCTCCCAGACCTTGAATATTCTCTTGGACTTCTTGGAAGAACTTACGAATCGGTTCCATACGCCCTCTCCCTTGATCACTCCTTCTGTGATAACTGTGATAAGCACGTCACTTCGGCCCGTTCTAGAAGAACGGGGGATCGCTCTATCAGAAGCTTAAAGCAATACCGGCCTTCAGCGCTGGTAGCCCCTTCAGGTCCCATGTCCCAACAAATATCCCCCTCTCGCACACACTTCGACAGCGGATGACGCCACCAACCGCCAAAACCGATCTGCTTGTTCATCATGATGGAAGTCACGTTGTCCGCTAACACATACGCATAGACTCGTTGCACTGCGGCGGCATGAAAAAGCCACTCCACAAGAGTTTGTCCGGCCCACACGAACAGTTTGGGATGACCTCCGCGTTCCCCTCGCAGCGCATTGTCGAGCAACACCTCTGAAGCAGTGAGGTTTTTAAAGCCGAAATGGCCCACCACTTGATCATTCACGCAAACTAAGAAAAGCATTTGTCCCTGCATCTTCAAGAGGACATTCCGCATCCAGCTCCGCGTGCGATCCGGTGTAGCAACAAAATGGCTCAAAAATTTCTCCATATGCTGGATCCGCCAGTCCGTAAGCCTCTGCACGATCTCCTGGTCGTTCAGATGCGCCACGGTCACTGGGCGCAAGACACCCTCCCGAGCACCATCCTCGCCGTAGATATCAAGCGAGAACGGCCGGAGGTCTTCAATAATCTCGTTGAGCTGAGACTGGATGGGATTCAGCACGACATCCCCCTTCCGCTAGCCTCGCCATGCATCCAACGGCTAGCCTTCAAGTACTTCCCAGGTGAGCTCCATCTCCGTGTCCAGATCCTGTTTGAGCCTTTTCCCAATAACAGATCTCAGCAATATCGGCGCCAGCCCTGTACCAGGTCGCTTCGCATCCAGGTCTTCCTCCGTGAGCGTGTGACCCGCTTTTAGCGGATACTTGGCAATGAGGCTGCGGCGCATTTTCTTGATTTGCGCTGCCTCTTCGGCGCTCAATACGCGTGCGGCTCCACCCAATGCCTCATGCACACGGTGGGATGCGCGAACCATGGCTTGCATTTCTCCAGGTTCTGTGGCCATTTGATTGTCCATCCCGATACGAGATCGATCTAACGTGAAATGTTTTTCGATGAGGCAGGCCCCCAGCGCCACGGAAGCGGCGGGAATTTCCATCCCCACACTATGGTCTGAATACCCGATCGGGTACTGAGGAAACTCACTCCTTAGTCCCACAATATTGTGCAACCGGATGATGGCAGGAGCAGCAGGATAGACTGATGTACAATGAAGAATTATTATCTGTTGGTTTCCTGTGGCCTCAATCGTACGCACCGCCTCCGTGATTTCTTCAAGTGTGCCCATTCCGGTGGACAGCACGAGCGGCACGCCCAACTTTCCCAACTTCGACAAATACGGAAGATTATTCAGCTCCATTGAAGCAATCTTGATAAACGGCACATCGCATTCATCCACTAAAAACTCCGCTTCTGCCATAGAGTAGGGAGTCGAAGCGAAATCGATATGGCGTGACGCGGCATACCGTGACAAGGTACTGAGCTGCGCATCGTCCAACGCGAACTTTCCAGCAAACCGCCTTGCAATCACATTGCGCGCATAATAACCCTTACCGTACAGCGTTTCGGCACTCCACGACTGGAATTTCACACAGTCACATCCGGCGCGTTGCGCTTGGTCGATCAAGGCACGGGCCACATCCATATCGCCAAAATGGCTGGTATTCAACTCGGCGACGATATAAGGTTTTAAATAATCTCCGACACACCGCCCGTTACGCAGTATCGTCATCGACATGGCAATTCCTATTGATCAATGGGTTCTACAATCATCTCGTTAAGAAAGAGCTCGCGTGAGACATAGGGCTGTTGATCTTCCAAGGGCCGGCGAGTAAACCGCTGGTCCCGTACGCTGCGCGCCTGACCCAATTCGATATAGCCTTGATTGGCACGCCCCATCACTTCGCACAGGGCCGGTCCGTCGCACACCAAGAGCGCCCTGAGACCAGCCTCCAGCTGAGCGGGATTGTCGATGCGGCTATACGGCAACCCAAAACAATCCGCCACACGCTCGAAGTCCGGACAGCTGACCCCATTAGCCGGATCCGTACCGATGGTACGGTGGCGAAACAGCTCCTGCTGACGACGGCGTATAATGGCATAGCCATTGTTATTGACGACGATGATCTTGATCGCCAATTTCTGATAGCGAATGCTCTCCAGTTCCTGAAGATTCATCATGATAGAGCCGTCCCCGACCACGACCACAACCGGCTGTGGTTTCGCGTACTGCGCACCGATTGCTGCAGGAAGCGCAAATCCCATTGCTCCTTGCGAAGTGGGATGTATGCAATTCACTCCCTCTGCAAACCGGACATTCGTGGGAAGAATGACCTCCGTCAAGCCAGAATCCGTCACGAGCGTAGAAGGGGGCGGTAGAGTCTGGCTGAGACAATCCGCCAACTCATATAAGTCCACTGCGTGGTCGCAAACAAATTCCGGTTCGACCGCGCGGAACAGTTGTTTCCAGTGTTGGCATTTCTCAACCCAATCGACCGGCACAGGATGGACAGGCTTCTGATTGAGCTTCGTCAGAAAGAGACGGACGTCGCTATGAATCAATCGATCAATACGGATTGACCTCTTGCTATGTTCCACACGGTCAAGATCCACCACAGTGACATGTGCCGCCCTGGCAAATTTGATAAAATCCGGCCCAGTCGTCAGCGAAGTTAATCTCGATCCGAGCACGAGAAGGTAATCGGCGTTCTGAACCGTAAAATTCCCTGCACGCGAGCATCCCATGGCCCCAACCGATCCGATGGAGAGTGGATGTGCAGTGCCGTACATATCTGGCGCTGAGGCCGTATAGACCAATGGGATATTCCAGTGTTCGATGAAGTCGCTCAACTGCTTATGAGCTCGTGCGGCCCGCACACCACTCCCGATGAGAACCACGGGCCGTTGCGCACGGCTCAACGCCTCCGCCACTTGCTGAACTTCCTCTTCTTTTGGCAGAGGCCCGTCCTCTGTATCTTGAACCGGGTGTGCTGCGGGCGCTGGATCAATCTGCGCACTTTGTAAATCGAGAGGAATATCCAGCCATACCGGACCCTTACGACCTGTTTGTGCGTACCATAGTGCGTGCTCCATGACCTCCTTGATCTCTTCAGGCGCAGTCAGCATCCTCGCATACTTGGTGATAGGGGACACCAGACTGACAATGTCGGCCTCCTGCTGCCCATACGTACGCACCGGGATGCCTGTATAGCGACTGGTCTCACGTAAAATATGTTGCCCGGAGATAAATATGCACGGGACCGCGTCTTGCCATGCCGATAACACCCCCGTCAGCGTGTTCGTGGCAGCACAGCCGGTCGAGACTAGGCACGCACTAACACCCCCTGTCTGCTCTGCGGAACCAATCGCCGCGAAGGCACAGGCTTGCTCATGATGAAGAGATACGGCGGTTAGATCCGCCTGCTTCGCCACCGCGTCATTCAGAAACAAGGCTCCTCGCCCAGTGACTTGAAAGACATGGCGCACACCGGCACGCACCAGCCGCTGCATAATGTAGTCCGCCACCCGCATATCCTCACTCCGACTACGGCTTGGGCTTGTACTGGTCTAGAATGGCCGGCACAGCCACAACGAACTCGGCACTGCACGCCGGCTCCCCATCCACGCTACTCTCTGCACAGCCCATCGCGATGCCCCGCTTAAAGGACTTCAACTCGGCATCGATGCGTAATACATCCCCAGGAACGATTTTTCGCTTGAATTTCACATTATTCATCGACACAAAATTCGTCTTCATCCCGACATACTCTTCCTGGCACAGAAACGTCAGGATGAAGGTCTGCACCAAGCTTTCAATTTGCACAAATCCTGGCACATTAGGCTCGTCGTCAAAATGTCCGGGGAAAAACCACTCGTTGTACGTATAGCACTTCACTCCAGTCGCTCGTACGCAAGGGACAAGCTCGAGGACCTTGTCAAGAAACAAGACCGGGTAGCGATTACGCTGATAGGCGAGGATCTGCTTGATATCTAGCGTCCTCGCAGGGGTGAGATTGGCCATGGCTAATCCTCCATTCTGATACTGTACTTAGCCAGAATGGCTTGGCCGGCCGCATAACTCGAAAAATCAATGATGTCGTCAATATGCAACTCAATCCCAAAGGTCGCTTCCAAGGCGGCAATCAACGCCATGTGCCCTACGCTGTCCCACGTCGACACATCTTGATACTTCAAATTCGATAACTTGGCCTCTTCCACCATGAGCGTGGTCTGAAAGGCCGCCGCGTATTTCTCACGATTTGTCATAGGGTTTCCTTTCTGCATGATCACCCTCTTTTAATCAGATGCTGCCAGCCGCCACCGGTATTCGTGTGGCGATCGCAGAATCCAGATGCCTGCATCCCTCTTCGCTCACCGGAAGACAGTAGATGTTGGTCAGCATGCCGTTAGCAATCGGCTACCGTTCTTGATAATGTCTCGATCAGATTGTAGCCGTCCCACACCACACCGATATCAAGGGCCTTGCCGACAGGCACTACTCGATCGATCCCAGTCCAACCCATATTCACAACGAGCGAAATGATCTCCTCAGGATCAACACCAAAACATGTTACAGTCTGATACCGTTCCCCCACGATAGTTTTCAATGATTCCACACTCTTGACGACTGCCTCGAAGAAGAATCCATATCGTCCCTTATAGTGCTCTATTCCCGATGATAGTTCCCTTAGCCGCACACGATAGATCAGGTTCTGGTGGCGAGTCACAGACACACAAGAATCCAGCAGGACGGATATGCGGCAAAGATGGGCATACTTATCCAACCCGTGCATCACCGGTGATGGCGGCTTTGATAGCAATAGGTGCTCGACTGCACCCCAAAACCTCAGCATCGCCCGATCCACTTCAGCTGCGTCTCCTCGCCACAACACCAAATACGGAGATGAACAGGCGTTCTGATCCAGCACAAACACATCGTTGTAAAATCCTGCCGCAAGCGCCTCTACCGCTTCTTTCTCTGCAGCCAATACAGCGCTTGCATCCATCACACACAGCGAATACCGATCAGCAAACACCACGTCTACGCACCGAGGCGATACTGGCAGAGTTCGCAGATGGGCAATCGTCGTATCCCCACCCCATAGAATACGAGCGTGACAGGATTCCGACAGGGCCGCCGTAATAGCATCATCGTGCGGGTACAGGATGACGCGAATCATAGACGCCACCCGTTCGTGGCCAAGCTGTTTGGCGATTCGATCTATTTCGGCGCAAATAAGACTGGTCTGTGGATGCCTCTTGCCTGAAACTCGCACAATATTCGCATTCCCGGCGAGAAGGCCGATGCCCAGGGAAAATGCAAAATTGACCGGTACGTTGCCGGGAGCAATATGGAATGCGATACCCCGACCGATTCTTTGTCTTTGGCTCTTCCAGTCTCTTGCCAGACGCTGAAGATTCGCTTTCCGGCACCAATACGCAAATCCCACCAGATCTGGATAGGTCCGGATCGCAGGATTGGCCAGGAGCCCTTGGGAAAGCTCGGCTAAAAATGCTACGGCCTCATACGAGTACGGCTGCATCGGCTTCGCCTCGATCTCACTCAGCCGTCCTCCGACGAGGACCTCTACTGGCAAATCAGATACGCACTTCATAGGTATCACTGCATCCACGAACTTCAGCTTCCGGGACGCGCCCGATGACTTGAAAGTACTTCCCCAGCCGCCCACAGGGACAATCATCCTCGCCGAGGAGAATACCGAGATCCTCCGTGAGCAATGCATGCCCCGGATAGCTGAGTGGCACAATAGACAGGACTTCGATGATCCCTTCCTGGCCAATCTCTGCCACAGCAAACGTGTACGGATCACGAATAATGACGTCCGCATAGGTCGGCGCATGCAACCAGCCTTCCTCACACTGGAGAAAGAGCGCTCCCGTTTGCTCTACCATCCCATAGTAATTGACGATCTTCAGGCCCCCCACACAAGACTGCAGGGCCATCCGGAATGTCTCATCGTCCACAGCCTGATCATGCATTTTTTTCCATCCCCCGCCATGCAGCAGGATGCCGGATTGAATCGGCAAGATTTTGCCTAACTGCTGCAGTGGCAACACCCAATGCAACCACATGATGAACGTGAACCCGAAGATAAAGATCGGCGCGTCTCTGTGCCGATCGAGAAAAGCCTCGATAGCTGGCAGATCTAGATTCATTGACGCATTCAGCGCGTATGTCACATCCTGCCCATACAACGAAAATCCCAGTAGACCTGCCCCTCGTGCTGAATAAGCGGATCGATCCTCCACCGTGCCGGGAGAATCTACGACGAGCATTGGAAGCCGGTTCTTCCCCAACAGTCGGCCCATCAATCTGGACAACACCTTCGTCTGAAACGATGCCGTGGCACGATCCAGATAGATCTTCGAAACCTGCTGGCCAGTTGTCCCGGACGAAGTCATGGTCTTGTAGGTTTCCGACCAATCGATGCTCAGCAGGTCAAATTCTTTGAACAATCTGACCGGAAGATACGGGACCTGCTCCAGCGGAAGAACGGCCTCGCTGTCAATCCCTTGCACCGCCATGATCCGCCGATACGCGTCACACTTTGCAGCATGCCACCGGGTCAGCTCGCAAAGCGCACCGGCTAAGAGTGCTGACTTCCTGCTCGCCTCGATCCCATAGGGCTCCAAATCGAGCCAGCGGGAGAAGTCCGGAGCTTTCATGCCAGACAGGTTCCGTTCTGGGGTCTTAATTCCGCATATTGCACCTTCCCGGCGTCATTGCGTGGCAAGCTATCAACCCCATAAATGACAACCCCCTTCAGTGCCACTTTTAGGTATTGGACAACCAACGTCTTAACCTGCGGAGCCTGCCCTGCGGCCTCGTAAGGCACGTAGACTTCCAATAGGTCGTCGGACCCTGCACATGCCGCCACATGGCCTTCCTCATGGAGAAACGATTCTACATCGGCGAGATTGACGCGATGTCCAAACAACTTAATAAACCGCTTCAACCGTCCGACGATGTAATAATCACCGTCCTCATCCCGCCGGGCGATATCTCCTGTCCTCAAGACCCCGTGACGCTCATCTCCCTTGGTAAGATCTTCATACCCTTTGGCATAGCCCATCGACACATTCGGACCCTGGTATACAAGTTCCCCGGTGACACCAGCTTCAGTGATCGCGTGCCCATCCTGATCCTCAAGCCAGAGCCGGCCACCGGGAATGGCAACACCAATACTGCCGGCTTTTGACACGGCTTTCGCTGATGGCAAATAGGATATTCTGGCCGTTGCCTCCACTTGCCCGTACATTGTGAAATACTGCATGCCACGGCTGGCACAATGCGTCGCATACTTTCTGGTTATTGCCGGCTCCATGCGCCCACCTGCCTGCGTCAAGGTCCTCAAGCTGGGAAGATCCATCGATGTAAAGCGCAACCGTTCAAGCATCTCGTAATGGTAGGGCACGCCACCCAAACTTGTCGCACCTACGTCTCGGAGAAAGTCCCAAAAAGACCGATCGAAGAACGTCGTTTTAGCCACAGCAATAGTGGCACCCACCACTACATGACTATGGAGAATAGAGAGACCATACGTATAACTAGGTGGCAGCGTCGTGATGGGAATTTCCTCGCCATCCAATTCCAGATACTGAGCGATAGATTCCGCGTTATTCCATATATTCTCATACGACAGACGGACCAACTGAGGACTCCCGGTGCTGCCTGATGTGCCGAGCAGCACTGCAAGAGACTCGTGAACCTCATACGGTGGGGAGTCCAGATCAAGCAAGCAGTAGCCATCAAAGGCAATCAGACACACCACATCTGCAAACTCTCCTCTTCTAGATTCCGGCAACCATACAGATCCAGGGCGATAGGAGGCCATGAGACTCTGTAACTGCCTGGACGGCATGCCGACACTGACCATCAAAGGGATCGCATCGGCAGCCAACAGACCTAAATATCCGGTAAGCCCTGCAAGATCATTGTCGACCATGCACAACACCACACGCCGTTGCATGAGCGTAAAGGCAGATGTCTCAGCTAATTCCGTCACCTTGCTGTACGACAAATGCCGGCCATCACTATCCCGAAATAGCACTCTGGAGTGGTGCGCGGATACATACTTCGACAACCTGGTTTGCAAGTTACACATGGTCCACTCCCGTCCCCGCACGGGTGTACTGCATCTGATCGCGTGAACACTGATTTGAACCTGTTCACGCCGCTTGTGTGTCCCAAAGCATCGTGGAGCGAGGGACCGGCACGAGCGCACTGCCACGGTCCGACCACGCACCGATCTGCAGCCTTCGAATAACCTCCGTCACTCGATCGATATCCTCATCGCTCATGTCATGATAGCTCGGCAAGTTTATGGCACGCTCCGGCACTGACCAGGCGATGGTATTTGCCATCACGGGTGTAAACATCGGCAAACTGGACAGCGGCCAAAAGAAGACCCGTGCATCCATGTTTTCTGCAGCAAAAGCCCGTTGCAGTGTGTCCCTAGAAATAGGGGAACCAGGGTCGAAGACCACCGTAGGCATCCAGGCACCATGGATTGTCCCGTGAGGTTCAGGATTCATGTGAACGCCGGGTACATCCCTCAAACGCTCACGATAGGCTTCCAGAATTGTGCGCTTGCGGCCGATGAGCTCGTCGATTCGTTCCATCTGCGCACAACCAATTGCCGCCTGCACATTGGACATCTTAAATTTGAATCCCACCATTTCTGGCCAAAACTGTTTCACTTGACCGCGCACACGGCCATGGTTGCTCAGCGTGAGAACACGCTCGAAGAGTTCATCGTCATCCGTAACAAACATGCCGCCTTCGCCAGTTGTAATCGTCTTAGTGCCGTGAAAGGAGAACGCCCCAAACTTGCCCATCGCCCCGGCCCGTTTACCGAAGTACATCGATCCCACTGCCTCAGCCGCGTCCTCAATCACTGGAATACCATACTTTTCCCCAAGTGCTAACAGATGCTTCATGTCACACAGATTTCCATACAAGTGCACAGCAACAATTGCCTTGGTACGTGGAGTAATCGCGGCTTCAGCCCGTTCCGGATCAATACACCAGGACTCTGCCATGATATCCACAAATACCGGTGTCGCTCCAAGATTGACGATGGGGGACACCGTCGCGATCCAATTGGTATCAGCCAGGATGACTTCATCACCTGGACCAATACCGAGCGCCGCCAACCCCATATGCAACGCACCCGTACAGCTGGACGTGGCAATGGCATGTCGGATCCCAAGATGTTGCTTAAAAAGATCTTCGAACTGCTGAATGTAGGCGTAACAGTGCTCGCCCCATCCATTCGTTGCGGCATCCGTGGCATACCGCACCTCAAGTTCCGTAATGGACGGCTTGGTGTACAGAATGCGAGGCTTCGTTAAGGTCTCACCATTGGAACTGCGTCCACGAACACTTGCTCCCACCTCTTGAGAGAGCGAAGCTGCTTCCTCTCCTCGTCTTTTCGGCACTGCGGCAGAATCTGGATCTGCTGCGGCGGGTACCCGCTTCACCGAATTAGCCATAGATGGTTTGAGGTAACGAACACGTGCCGTCATGCGACCACCTCCTTGTGCCCGACTGTCATAGACCTCCCGTCACTCTCGACCGTGATGACGGTGCTCCAACACCTCGCCTTGTTCATTTCCCGGCATGATCAAGGTCCCTCGTGACCACTATTCCCCTCACCGGCGCTCCTCAGCGAGAGACATCTGTCCGAATGATTCCGTGTACGCCGGTGAAATGATTGCCTCTTGCAGCAGATCAGTATCCTATGATGCGTCTATTTTCTGCTCATGCTCGAAGTGGAACGTCCTATGCTTTATTCCTCCTGAGTGTGAGACTTAATCTCACACTCAGCCATGCTGGCTGCGCCACCATGGCTGAGCACACACGCACAATCTCATGTTCTACTTCAGCGCGACTTCTCCGTCAGCATTACCACACCTTCCATGGAGCAGAACCTGACTGCCATAACTCTTCCAATTGCGTTTTATCTCGAACAGTATCCATAGGGCGCCAAAACCCACGATGCTCAAATGCCATCAATTCTCCTATAGCCGCGAGCTGATCCAGTGGGCCCCCTTCCCATGATGTCTGATCACCATCAATCAGATCGATGACTTTCGGAGAAAGCACAAAAAACCCACCATTGATAAAGCCTCCGTCACCAGGCGGCTTTTCTTTAAATCCCGTCACGTGCCGTTTATTCAAGATGAGTGCTCCGTACCGACCTGGAGGCACGACCGCGCACACCGTCGCGAGCTTTCCATGCGATCGATGAAAGTCGATTTCAGCCCTCACATCAAGATCCGTGACGCCATCTCCATAGGTGCAGCAGAATACTTCCTCGCGTTTCAGATACTCTGTGACACGTTTCAGGCGACCCCCGGTCAATGTGTGTTCCCCGGTATCCACCAACGTCACACGCCAAGGTTCGGCATGATTCTGATGAACCTCAATTTTGTCATGCGCAATGTCAATGGTGACATCCGATCGGTACATCGAATAGTTGACAAAGTAGTCCTTCACCATCGAGCCCTTGTAACCAAGACAGATAATGAACTCGTTGATTCCATGCGCAGAATAAATCTTCATGATGTGCCAGATGATCGGTTTACCTCCGATCTCAACCATCGGCTTGGGGCGTCCCACAGTTTCTTCGCTGAGGCGTGAACCCAATCCTCCTGCTAGAATGACAGCTTTCATAGCCACCTCTCCTCTTCGAAAAGAAAGATTCAAACTGCGTGCCAGCAAAAGTGATGGTTTCTCCAGCACAGAACCACTTGTCTGAGAGCTAGATGCAGAGTGCTCGGCAGATTATGCCGATCAGGACGGAAGAATTGTCCAGGAGCGAAGGAGGGAATGCGTCAGAAGAGCGTCGGCCCTCCGGACTTCTGAATCGCCCAATGCTCGATAGCTTGCCGAACTGATCCACCCCAACCTCGATACTCGATATATTCCATTTCGTTGAACCGAAACTCAATCCCAATCGTTTCACTGCCATGTCGTACATCGACGTTTTTTACGACACCTGTCAAATTGGTAATGTGCCCGAGTCCAGGCAGTTCGAACTCCAGACGAACTGCCGATCCCGACCGCAACCACGCCGGTCTTCGAACCAAGGTCACACTGCAGCCTCCCCCGCTAAGATCTTTCAGTAAACCGCCAAAATAGCTGTTCCCAGGTAACACGGAGGAAGAACCGCTCGTCGTGTCCGCTTGCATCAAAAGAATCGGTTCGTTAGCGGAGGCTCGGAGATGCTTACGCAGGTGCATTTCCTCTACGTTCTTCGGGTAGGCCACGAAGAGTAACGGCACCGGGGAGGTAATCAGATCGCGAAACTCACTCCGGTACCCGACCAGCTTGCCGTCATGAAGATAGCTCACGGTGCAGGGAGTCCCGCTCTCAACCCGCTGGTCATGACTCAGCGGAAGCGGCCATTCACAGACAAGCCACGCGTGATCTTTCCAGCCCAACAGTGTTGAGCCATACATCACTTTCTGGCCATCAAGCGTCAGAGAAAGCTTGATCGCCAGTCCCACAGATAGAAACGATGCTGGAGAGGGAGTCGCCTCGACTAAGTCGTTCATCCTGTTCCTTCCTCGCTGAGCAATCGTTACAAACACTCGCTGATGGGCTCTATCGGCCCAGCACGGACTTTTCTTGAGCACCAAGGATACGAGATGGAACACATTGATTCAGAATGGATTCCAACACGCAGCGTCCTGCACACACCGATCAAGTTCACTCTTTCTTTCGCCGATAACGCTCGCGAACCAGCTGTAAGATGAAGATCCGTTCGACGACGCCTCCGACCTGGAGTCCACGATTTATGGCCACAAAGCAGATTCCAATCGACCAGCTGATCCTCGGTATGTATCTCGTTGGCATGGACGTCCCTTGGTATCGCACCCCCTTCCTGTCTCATAAATTTCCCATCAAAGACCTAGATACCATTCAACTGATGAAGCGCCATGGAATCAGGATGGTGACGATCGACACCAGTAAGGGACTTGATGTACCGTCCTCCCCGTCCCTGGCCAGTCCAGAAAACCTTGATCGCCAGACACCGCCGGAGCCGACTCCTCCGCCTGAATCACGTGCCTCCATTGAATCAACCACGCCTGCAAATACGCCCCCAGCCGCTGAACCAGTGATGCGTGATGCCAGTCAGCCACCCTCGGTCATCTATGCCCAAGCGCAGGAAGCGGTGGAACGCATCTTCACTGATCTTGAACGTGGCATTCCTCCTTCACCCGAAGCGACCAAAGCGATCGTATCGACCGTCCTGGAGCACGTACTCAGCGATCATGCCGCGATGGCCACTCAGCTTGCCATTCAAAAAATCAAGCAGTTTGATCGATCCCTGACGACCCATGCACTGGATACCTGCATCCTGTCGCTCATCGTGGCCCTTGAGAGCGGACTGGATCAACCGACACAGGAGCTCGTTGGAATGGGGGCATTGCTGCACGATACGGGCTATGTGCGACTCCCTCGTAATCTCGTGCGCAAGCGAGATGAATGCACCGGACAGGACAAGACTCTTCTGGAGCAGCACTGCAAACTGGGCGTCGCCGTGCTCGCCGAACAACCGGGGATGCCTGAGGATGTCTTGCGCATCGTCAAAGAACATCATGAGCGGAGCGATGGAAGCGGCTTTCCTGCCGCCTTCCAGCACGACCAAACTTCGCAGCTCGCACAGATTGTCGGCATCGTCGACTATTATGACGGCATGGTGAGCCGACGTGGCACACGCCCTTCCATGATGCCGCATGACGCCGTTCGACAACTGTTTCTGGCCGGAGAGCGAGGCCAATTCGAGAAAGCTCTCGTGGAACTGATGATTCGAAGCATCGGCGTCTACCCTGTAGGAAGTTTGGTCAGGCTCAATACCGGAGAACAAGCGGTGGTCGTGGGAGTCAACCCTCAGCAACGACTCAAACCACTCGTCAAGATCACGACCGACCCACAGGGAGGCTCCTACCCCACACCAATCGAGGTGGATCTCGCTGCACCATCTGCGGACCACACAGTACGTTCGGTCCTCCGTGTACTCGACCCCACTCGTGAACGAGTCAATATCGGTATTCACCTGGACAATTCCGACTTGCGAGCCGCGTAATGCCGCGATCCCAGAAAAAGCATGAACCATCCCGCCGTCGGGCGGCAATCGACTCGTGGCGCATTCCCAACATTGCTGACCTGCTCGAGAGCTTACCGATCGGGGCCCTTCTCCTCAACCCGGATCTCACGATTCTCGCCGTCAACCGAGAAGCACGCCGGTTCCTCGGACCACGATCACGGCTCCCGATGAAACAATCTTTTCCCGCCTTCTGGTCGACGCTCACGTCGTCCGATGCCGACATGATCACGGCACAACTGACCAGAGTCTTACGAAGCGGTCATCCAATTGCCTCGAGACAACAGCTCCATCTGAAACGAACGGGCGCCCTCATTCCAGTCGAATGGACATGCACCCCCAACATGGTCGGCGACGTCACAGTGCTGATGATCTGCGTCCGGGACTTGTCTCAAGAAATGGAGGTCAAACAGGAGCGCGACCGCCTCGCCGCCATTGCACATGAAAGTCCCTCACCCATGATCGAGTTGGACCGACATGGCAGCCTTCTGTATGCCAATCCTGCCATGATCTCGTTGCTCTCTCGATTCGGCTATAGCCTCGAAGGATTTCCCACCGTGGCACCCGCACAGCTCATGACGATCATCCAGCGATGCCTGTCAACCGGCCAAATCCTGCACGGAGAAGACGTCCTGCTTGCCAAAGCCAGCTTTTCATGGACATTTTGTCCGGTCCTCCCTCACGGAGTCGTCCGCGGGTACGCAACGGATATGACCACCGTCTACACGACACAACAGGCACTCCAGGAAACCGCCTCTCAACTGAGTGAGAGCAATCAACGGCTCGATCAGGCGCTTGAAAAGGCGACGGAGTCCGCACGCGTGAAGTCTGCATTCTTGGCCACGGTCAGTCATGAACTGCGGACACCCATGAACGGGGTGATCGGCATGACGAGCCTGCTGATGGAGACTCCCTTGACGCCTGAACAACACTCGTACGCTGAAACCATTCGGCAGTGCGGTGAAGCCCTCCTGCAGTTGATCAATGACGTACTGGAATGCAGCAAAATCGAAGCCGGGAAACTGGAGTTAGAGTGCCTGGATTTCAATCTGAGAACCACGGTTGAACAGGTACTCGCGCAGTTTGCCGAGCGGGCAGAGACGAAAGGAATCGAACTCACCGGACTGGTACACGCGGCCGTTCCCACAGGGCTGAAAGGAGACCCGGGACGCCTCCGACAGGTTCTCACCAATCTGGTTGCCAATGCCGTAAAATTTACAGACAAAGGCGATGTGGCCCTCCAAGCGTATCTTGAGGAAGACCTCGCGGATACCGCAGTGATCAGATTCGAAGTCACTGACAGTGGAATCGGCATGAGTTCGGCGACACGCGACAAGCTCTTCCGCCCGTTCGTTCAAGCCGACAGCTCGACGACAAGAAAATACGGGGGGACCGGCCTGGGTCTCTCGATTTCAAAGCAGCTGGTGGAATTGATGGGAGGTCAGATTGGTGTCCGTAGTATCGAAGGTCACGGAAGTACCTTCTGGTGTACGGCACGCTTTCAGAAACAAGCCGGCTCTCCCCGTGCCATTCTTCCATCCGGTGAGCTCGCAGGAAAGCGGGTCCTGATTGTCGACGACAATGAATCGAACCGAATGATTCTCCACCATCTCGTTTCCGGATGGGGAATGGTAGACGACCTGGCCGAAGATGCCGAGTCCGCCTGGCAGCACATTACAGAAGCCAATCAGAGAGGACTGCCGTACGATCTCGCCATTTTGGACGTCGTCATGCCTGGAAAGGACGGCTTACAGCTCGCGCGCGAGCTCAACAGTCATCCAGAGAGGTCTCACACACGTCTTGTGGTCATGACGTCCCTCCTCCAGCGTGGGCACGCCGAACAGGCCCGATCATCCGGCGCAATGGGCTATCTCCCTAAACCTGTTCGTCACGACGAGTTACGGGAGTGTCTCCGAACCGTTCTTGGGGTGCAGGATGACCAAGAACGGACAACCGAGCAGAGCGGTTCCATTGTCCCACAACTGGTCACGAGACATACGGTTGCCGAGAACGTTCAGCACCAACATGTGCTGGTGGTCGAGGATAATATTGTCAACCAGAAGCTTGCCGTGCGGATGGTCGAGAAGCTGGGTTACCGACCGGATGTCGTCGATAACGGGCAGGAGGCCTTGGCAGCGTTGGCCAAAGGGCGATATGCCGCCATCCTAATGGATTGTCAGATGCCCCTCATGGACGGCTTTGAGACAACCCGAATCATTCGCGAACGCGAGGCGTCCGACACGGTGTCGCATTTCGGGTTACAGGTTTCAGATTCTGGGCCGGACAAGGCAGGCGACCAACAGGAACTCTGTACCTCGCATCTTGACACTCGCCGACATATACCGATCATCGCCGTCACCGCCAATGCCATGCAGGGCGATCGTGAACGCTGCTTAGCCGCCGGCATGGACGACTACCTCTCGAAGCCGATCAAGCTCGACGAACTACGGGCCGCACTCGCGCGCTGGACGCCGACCCCACCTCAGAAAGTCCATCCGATCAAGTCGATACTGCCTCCTGGCACTACCGATCCTGCCCGGGGCATTTTCGATCACGCACAGATGTATCAGAATATTGGGAGTGACACTGAGTTGTTTGGCCAACTTATCCGTCTCTTTTTGGATCGGTATCAAACGATGCTGGCCGACATTCGAACGGCTCTGGCTGATGGCAATTCGTCCGCCGTGGAGCGATCAGCACACACGTTTAAAGGAACTGCAGGAAATCTCTGTGCCTCAGAGGTTGGATTGATCGCCAGTCGTCTTGAGGCAGTCGGCCGCCTTCAAGCGCTTCACGATGCCCCACCTGTGTACGCACAACTCGAGATCGAAGTCGCGCGACTGGTCCAAGTACTGGAATCCTATCGCAATGGGTACCCTGCCCTCACGAAGGCTGCGGCCTAATCCATACCATTGACACGCACCTCTCCTTCAACCACACCACGACACGCATACGCGAACGTTCGTCGTTTGATGCTGGGTTTCACCTTGCACGTTCAACGTTTCAAGTCGTGCACCAACCTCAAACCTGGAACACGACACTTGACACGTCTACGATCTTAGGCAGGACACTTTGTGGCAGCTCGTGGCTCTACGGAGAGTGATGGCTGGGAAGACGATCCAGGGAAAAGCGCAAACCGAGTTGGATATTCCTCGGAGAGCACCAACTGTGTACCCAATCTCGTCTTGTGACTCATGACCAGCGGACCCCGTAGATTGGCCGTAATATGAGCTGGATCATCGGAGGGAATCGTCAGGATCACGGCCAAGGCCAGATCTTCATCTTTTCCGTTATTCATCGCGGCCACAATATCGGCCGGCACACTGACATGATAGTCAGCATGGAATATGGCTGGATCAAGAATCACGAAGGCTAGTCCAGGTTCATCGATCGACTGGAGCCATTTAAACGGAGCCTCCGTGTCATGATCGAGAATGA
>CABVSA010000032.1 GCA_902500805.1 uncultured Nitrospira sp.
ATTCATACGCTTCTTTCAGATGAAAACCTGTGCAAACAATGGGGGGAACTTCAGGGTTCGGTATTGTCATCGAAGTCAGGCTGAGTCTATCTATGAATGCATTATATGGACTAATACGTTGAGGAAAGTGTTGTAAGTCAGATTTGCTGGAGGACTCGATGCAATGTCTACGTTGCCAAGGCCTCATGGTCGTCAATCGGATGCAGGAATCATCAAGCTCGGATGCCGTCGTAGGGTGGCGTTGTCTGTTGTGTGGTGAGTCGATTGATCCTGGCATTGAAGCCAATCGAGCAAGCACACCCCCGTCCGTTCGGACCCGGGCTCGTGTCCCGGGATCTCCGATGGCCAGGTCAAAGAAGGGATCGGTTTAGGTGCGACGGGAAAGAGGAGAAGACGGACTATGATGAGTCGGAAATGATCTCTCCGTTAGTCTGCCTGATTGGAGTCGGGATGATCGCCATTGTCGGAGGAGTCTGTATGCGAAGAGAAGACTCATGGGATGACGTCAAAGTCATCACAAGATTCATGGGACCCCCGTTGCTGATCGGCACGGAAGTGCATGATGTGGACCGTACAAAATGGTCCTGTCAAAAAGAATGGGACCACAAGAAACCATGTGCCGATACGACGGTTCGTACGGTACGGATGTGCTGCCGCCGGACATCGTGAGGCTGTCATGAATATGTGGTGTGATTGGAAATTTGAGCACGTTCTGCTCGTGTATATGTTGGCGTGGGCGATTGCTCTGCTTGTGACCTATATGCTGACCGAATAGCAAAGAATCAAGATGGCGTTACCGTGAGGAAGGTTTCCTGGGAGAAGGGTGGAAGTGCAGCGGGTCTCTGAGGCTCTGAAGCTCTCGGTAATAGTAGAGTGCGGTCGGTCGCTTGTTCGCAAACGTCAGTGCGCGTAGAAATGCGAGTTCCTCCTCCGTGGCATCGCCGCTCAGTAAGGAGTCTTGAAGAAAGTCCTTCAGCCCAGGCTCTTCTCCTGAAGTCTTCTCCGGTCCTCGTTCCATGAACTCGAACGTCTTGTGGTGTCCCGGCGCCACCCTGCGGTTGAGCACAATCTCAATGCAAAAGGTGGCAAGGTCAATATTCCAGGACTCGATCAAGGGATCGAGGAACGCAATGCAGTTCTCGTTCGAGAGATCGAAGATCGTCGAATCTAAGAACTCCAGCACGGTGACGCGCATCTGCGGATAGCTCTTCTTGCTCAGTCTGGCCACCTTGCGCATCCATGTCGGATTGTCGAGTTCATGCCGTGCGACGCTCTGGACGACACCCAGCAGTTTCTGCGTGACGAACCGCTCGAGTTCGCCGAAGTGTTGCTTCTCGAAGATCTCGCGGATCTGCTTGGTCTTTCGGGGATGGCACTTGCGAAGGATCAATTCACGCACGTTGTGCAGCAAGGGGGTCGGTTGGTCTCCGAGCCGTTTCCTGAGCTGGTCATGGCGCTGCTGCTCGGCTACCTTGACGAGCTGCCCCTGCGGCAATTTCAGCGCGCGTCCGATCTTTTCGTACATATCCGTCCGGTTCGGCGCCGGCGGGAGTTTCTTTTGTGTGAGCAACTGCGAGATATACGATTCAGTCACATCGGCCGCCCGGGCGAGATCCCGCTGCCCCAGCCTCAACTCCTTCAAGCGATTCTTGATGATGAGCGCAATGTCCATAAACAACCTCCAAATACAGGATTAACCAAATGGGTAAAGTATATAGATGTAGTGGTAGTATGGAAAGATAATACTTGACACTTTCTAGTTAATATCTCTAGGCTGTACTTGCTTGAGAGGAGTCAGCGTGGCGGACAAGTGTCTCTCGGTGACGTTTGAATAAAGGAGGCCGCTCAATCCTCTGCGTGCACTGTCTCTCTCCGGGGTGATGGAATCAGCAGTCTCCCTCCGCTTTGACGCCAGAGTCTGGTGATGCCTTGATGTGTAGAGGATGTTCCTCACAGCGCCGCATATGCGGCAAGGAGTTGGAGATGTTGTGTTACGTCGCAATATTCCTTGTGGTCGGACTGATTTGCGGTGGGTTGAATGTGGCTGGTATAGCCACACTTGTGACTCAGGGGGCTTGGACCTTGTTCTTGAGCGGGACTGTCTTGTTGATGATCCATGAGCTGGCAGAACGTACCAACCGGGTGTCCTCACTGATCAGATTCGCTACGAGGGTCCACCCATGAAAGGGAGTTATGACAGCAGATGAGCAAATCTCGAGAATGAAGAAAGCGATCGTTCAGGCCATCAAGGTGATGGGAGATCGGTTTGGATCGACGGAACAGGATGTCGCAAGGACGATCCAGGAGCTGAAGGCGTCCATGCAGGATGCGTCGGAGACAAGTCGTTCAGCGAAAACCGGACTGGGGTTGGATAGCCGGTTATCTCACGATGTGTAAGTCATCATAGAGACGTACTGGTGTCCGTAGACGGAAGGAGTATGAATCATGACTGTTCACTCTCACGTTCATAGCCATCTCGACATCACGGAGACGCTGGCTCGATTGGATCTCTTGTTGGCCCAAAGCATGGATCGTTGCGTGAGCGAGTGGGGATAGAGCAACGATCCAGAGGACGAGTTTCAGACGTATCTTGCTTCGACCAGGGCCGCCGTGCTGGACATGCTGGCCGGCAATCGGGCGGTCAAGGCAAAGGTCGAGCAAGAGTGTAATCGGATCGGCTCGCTTGTGAAGGCCTGCCTGATGGGCGGGGCCTCTAGAGAGGTCGCGTTGGAAGAGCTTCGAGCGGAGCGGGCCGCACTAAAATACAAGACCATGGCATTGACGGATCTTCTTGCGGTCTTTCGGGCGGCATAGCGGGACACTGAACAGGGCCGGTTGTTTCAGGCTCGGCTCGAGCGTGAAACAGTAGGTTCAATGATCATGGAGGGTCGTATGAAGACAACAACACGCACCTATGTGCTGACACTGCACTCCTCGTCGAAAAAAGGCCTTCGGTTGTGGATGGGAGAGAGTGTCCATGCCCTGCGCCATTGCTCGGCCAAGCAGATCGGTCTGGCATTAAGGGAAATGCAACAGAGCGTAGAGCGCCTGCAAGCTCCCGTCTCGTCGTCCGGTGGATCCTATTCGCTGAACCGCGGCCGATAACGTGGTGTCCTGTTGAATGCGCAGAGCGGTATCAAGCAGAGACTATGTCGGAGGTGGGCACGAACCATCTGGATGGGCTCTGATGCATACGTGGTGTACGATGACATCATGACCTGGCCGATATCAGGGTTGGTTCAGTCGGTCTAAACAGGAGAGAGGAGGGCGAGAGAGATGGTACGCATACGGCCACCGTTCAATCTGGACATCTTTCTCAACACGGGTGACAAGGGCTCAACGGTTCTCTCGTTACCCAAGAAACAGGTTCTCTTTTCTCAAGGAGATACGACCGATGCGGTGTTTTATATCCAGGCAGGCAAGGTGAAAGTGACCGTGCTCTCGGAACACGGCAAGGAAGCCGTCATCGCGATTCTTGAGCGGGGTGCTTTTGTGGGCGAATCCTGCCTTGTCGGCCAGACGATCCGTACGGCGACCGCCGCCACCTTGGAAGGTTCTCGTATCCTCCGCATCGAGAAAGCCGTGATGCTCCGTCTGCTACAGGAACACCCCAGGTTCGGCGAAGCCTTTATGTCCTATCTGCTGCTGCATTCGATCCGCGTTCAAGAGGATTTAGTGGATCAACTGTTTAATTCCAGCGAGAAGCGGCTGGCACGGGCGTTGCTGCTGTTGGCGCACTTTGGCAAGGAGAGCAAACCGGAGACAGTGATTGCCAAGATCAGCCAGGAAACGTTGGCTGAAATGGTGGGCACCACCCGCTCGCGCGTCAGCTTCTTTATGAACAAGTTCCGTAAGCTGGGGTTCATCGATTACAAAGGCGGGTCACGCGGGAATGGCGCATTACACGTGCATAGTTCCCTCCTCAATGTCGTGCTCCACGACTAGGGCCTCCATCTGATCTCGCTATAGTGATTCAGTGAAACCACACCAAGCCAGGTCAGGGCTCGACACCATTTGGTAATTGTTTTCAATTGAGCAATTGTGAACAGACTGCTGATGTCTGCTCCATTATGCTCATCCACGTCGATCGTGTCGTGGAGACTCCTGCCACAGACAAAATCCTAATTTGAAATGGATAAGCCGGGTGGGGCTATGTCACCAACAACCAGGACACAAAAGGAGCGTCGGCTATGGGCGAGCACAATGCCGTTATAGCCATCTGTACGACACATGCCGAGGCTGAGGCCGCTATCAAGGAACTCAAACGAGCGGCCTTCAATGTCAAGAAACTCTCGATCGTCGGGAAGGACTATCACACAGACAAACATGTGGTGGGTTACTACAACATCGGCGATGGTATCAAATATTGGGGTACGGCCATCCCTGGGATTGGCACGGTGTTGATTGCGGGACCTCTTATTGGGTGGGTCCTCCGTGCGCTTGAAGAGACCGTGGTGACTGGGGAACTGACGGCAATCGGAGCCGCGCTCAATAGCTTGGGAGTTCACAAAGACAGCGTCCTTCAATATGAAACGGCTCTCAAATCAAGCAAGTTTATCCTGTTGGCTCACGGCACGGCGGAAGAGGTGGCTCATGCTCGATGCATTATTCAAACGAAACGGGCACGCTCGATCGGCACGTACGCGATCATTGATAGTGAGGCGCGCCTCGTTCTCTAGCAAACCAAGAGATGGAATCATTCCACCAGGTGGAAGAGGTGATCATAATATCACCGAAGTCAGTTGTGAGACTGTCCACTCCGTTGCGACATGGGGCGCAGAAGGAGGATCTATGGTCTGCCAACGCTGTCGAGGACTAACGGTTTGCGAAACATTCGATGATTTGAGCGTCGACACGGATTCCCTCTGCACCGGTACACGCTGCATCAATTGTGGGTGTATCGAGGATGCCGTGATACGAGCCAATCGGTCCCGTCACTCAGCGACAGTGCGGAGCAGCCCGATCGGGAGAGCCAGGAACGGCAACGTTGAACGCCTTACGGTTCACTCGGAGGAGTATGCAGCGATCCGATGAGGAGGCCCTGCTAAAGCGAACGCTCATTTAGAATGTTAGACGTGAGCGAGTATCCGGATGGCGTACGTGTGCAGTCATTTTCTGATCGTCAGGAGGCAATGAAATGAGGGGAGAAGCCATCAGACAGCGTGGCCATATGTTACGGATGCGGCGTGGAGGGGGGAAGGCCTCTGAGTCGAGCCAGCAGAATGATACTGAACACTATCAACCCGAAGTCCTGATGTTTGCGCGTGAGCAGAAATTGCTACACGTCACTCACCACGCCCTAGGAGTGACAGGCCGTCTCAACCATTCTGCGCCACTGCGCGAACTACGGGATGCCATTCAGGCAGCACTGGATCATCGCAGAGCTGCCAATATCTGGGAGCCCTTCGAATTGAAACGTGTCCTCTTTGAGGGAAAGCGCAGGATCCTCGTGCGCGGGCTTGGGCTGTCAGACCGGAGTTCTCACGACGACTCACGCATTGTCATTGTCATAGAGGAACTTGGCCTTCAGCAGGAGGGCTGTATGCTTGAGCGGCAGATGACAGTGCGGTCTCAAGAGAGAAGGCACGCAGGCGATTCCGGAATCAACCGAACTGCGGTCCGATTGAGGAGTGCCTGATGTAGGCATGGATAGAGCACCCTAACTCCGCTCATGAAGGAAAGAGAAGGAAATTCGGTGCTAAGGAGGGATCAAAGATGAAACTATGGAAGAATAATGTGCTCCGTTTATCCCCGACATCGGCAAGGGTCATGAATGGTGTGGACTGTCGACAGCCGATTCTCCAGCGGTCGCCTGGTCTGACGATCAGAGTGCGGGAAATCGATTGTATGTTGGCTGATATTCAAGCACACATGCAGCTGCTTCGGCGTGAGAAGACCCATCTGGGACTGGTGCGGGCAGAATTGACCGGCGGCATGGAAACCAAGTGGAGCGGGTTCTCACAGGGCAAGATTTCGTTGGAATAGCCGGCTCTCGGCTGGTTCTCTTGGTGTCCACAGAGTGGTGAGAGCGTCTGAGGCGAGTGGCAGCGGACCAATCGGGACAAGGTGCTTGTCCAACACTGCGTCGGGAACGGTGACTTGTCGTAGTGCTTGCTCGTATCAACACTATCATCCAGATAGAGTCGGTCCCTTGCTCTGAATGTGGATCCCTCTATCTGGACGTGCGGGTGGCCTCAAGGACTCTAGGGCCTCATCTGTGTTCGATTCGCGCCTAGTTCCTGACCCCGCACGTCGTGTCTTCCATCCACGCATCGTGTGCGCCGATGAGACATCAGTAGGTCGACTGAACCGGAGTTGGCAGAGTTTTAGATTGATGAGAGAGATGGGTGGGCACAGCGGGGTACTGCGTTTCTCTAAGATTCCAAGTCGTTGAATTAGAGTATGCCTAAAAGTGAGAGGATGATGTGAAGGACTGTGCGCATATGCAGGGAATGCCCCTTTCTCCAGGTACATCTCGATCTTCGATTTGTTACACGGCTAGATTACGGGGCGTGCTGCTGTGCCTGGCGGCGGGTGCTGTCTTGACTACACATGTCCTGGCTGGGCCCTTGGAACAACTTTCTGACTTGACCGACAACGCGGCTCGCGCCGTCGTCACCCTCAAGGTCCGCGACAATTTCAACAGCGAGTATCTGTACGATGTGAGTGTGAAGAATGTATCGGCCGATTCGTTGGTGGAAGAATCTCTCATCATCGTTCTTGACAAAATTACCAACATCGGCGGCAATGAATGGATGACAGGCACGAGCGAATCAAACCTGACACGCATGGAAATTCTGGGACAGGATGGCGAAACAGACGACGGCAAACCGTACTTTCGAATCCCTCGCGGATCCGGTCCAGATTTACCGCCCTATGCCGAAAGTAGTCCTGCGAGCGTGGGAATTCGCAATAAGGACTATCTCATCGTGTTCACTCCTGTTTTCCGGGTGTACGGCATGAAACGGCCGCCTGTTTCGCCGAAGCCGGAGGAGCAGGGGGGGCCATCACCTTCAGCTCTGACTCCCACTGACAAGCTTATTCAGTTACTCTTCCAGAAAGGCATGCTTTCTGAAGAAGAAGTACGTACGCTTTATCCGCAATGATCTCTCTCTCGTTGAGAGTCCACGAGACAGCGCCACCTACCTCATAGAGGCCAAAGCGAGAGGGGCACATCCCTCACGTGCCGCCTGGACGATCAAGATTGAGCAGTCAGGCGCCTTCTTTTGAACGATCATGCTGTACTGCATTCTCTGTATCTTTCGTATAAGGCCGGAACGGGACTGTTTGCCTGATCCATTCTCACCGCACTCTTTAATGTCTTGTTAGGAACAAGGATGCAACCCGTTACCGCTCTCTTTATTTGTTCACCTGAGCTGTTTTGACCAGATTGTCGGCTGTCTTCTCGCTATCCTGAACTCTAGGTTCCTGGACGTCTCTCATCTCGTGATGGAAAACAATCAGGGTTGAGCAGCCGTAACCACGACAGCTCTATTCGACCATCTGCTAGGGCCGTGCGTTCTCGTGATATCAGCAGTGACGCGGTTGAGACTGTGAAGATTTTCTTTGCTGATGGTTGCTATCAAGGGGATGCGAGGACTGGTTAGAAGAGTAAGAGTGTAGCCCCAGCCATGATGGTGACCCTTTGATCAGGGTGGTTACACGCGAGCGTTCTTGATCGAGGGAGATAGGTACACCTCATTCACGGGAAAAGTGGGAGGGCCAATGGACATGGAGGATCGCTCAATGGCAGCTAACAGCGGGCGTTCATTAGGGGTAGCGGGATTGGCGTTTGTGACCGGAGGGGTGCTGGGCGCGGCGGCGGCGTTGTTGCTGGCACCGCAGTCTGGTCGTGAGTCCCAAAGGCAGCTGCGAGGATATGCGCGACGAGCCGAAACGGGCGTTTACGAGCTGGCCGACAAAGCGAACGAGGGGATGGATCAAGCGTTTGAAAAGGGGCGGGACTTCATCAACGACACGCGGGCGGTCCTGACCGAGGCGGTCGAGGCCGGGCGTACGGCCATGCACAGGGAATATGAACGACTGTCCGGCAATAAGAATGCGTGTCAGTGAAGTGCTGTGGTGCAGGAAGATCGCGTATATGGCAAACGTGCGAATACAAGGGGAATCAAGATGAGTGCTATTCTTATCGTCCTATTGGGTGTGTTGTGTTTTGGCGTACTGCCGATCTGGCCGTACAGCGGCAGCTGGGGATATCTCCCTGGTGGCGCTCTCGGTTTCCTCTTCCTGGTCTTCGCTATTCTGACTCTCATGGGCCGGACGGAACGGTCAGAAACTGTGAAGCCGTAACGGGAGCGAGCACTCGGCGGTCGGTCGGTAGGTCGAACCTACTTCCGTACCGATGAGCAGTTCCATCAGGGTGTCGGATCGTCTTGAATGCTGGTATTGATGAAGGTTTTTGGCGAGCTGCCTAGCCATACTCTCGATCTCGAGAGCGCCCTGGGGTCTATTTAAAAGATGGAGCATCGCATCATGATCGATATTAATTCAGGGACCTTCGACCAGCTAAAGACTCTGGCTGGAATCGGAGAAACCTATGCCAAGCGGATTGTGGACAAACGCCCCTATCAATGTGCGGATGAGCTTGTGATGAAGCACGTGATTCCGCAAAGGAGCTACGACAGGATCAAGAAGCATATTATGACGAGTCCGAAATAATGCAATGCGGACGCGACGAATCCGACAGTAGTCAGGGCAGAGGTAGCCAGCATGGAACCGAAAAGGAGGGGGATATGAAGAGCAGATCTCGGACATCGATCATGATCATGACGGCATTTATTATCGGATTTGGGATGGGAGGCCTGTCACTGCACTATGCTGCCGCCCAAGGGCTATTTGGACTGTCGACGTCGGTCACCCAGCTCGGGAGTGCTCTGGTGGATATGCAGAAGAATGTCGACGACCTTCAAAAGAATATGGGGACGATCAAACAGGTCAAAGAACAACTGAGCAGTCTGTCCCCACAGGGTGGGGGCATTCCAGGAGGGGACCTGTTGAAGAAAGGTGGCGATTCATTGAAAGACATGAAGCCAAAATTCTGAGTTGCCTGATGCGAACACTTGGGGGAACGAACCTATGAGCCAGATATCCACCAGCGCCGCTGGAAAGGAATTGGATTGTTCCACACTGAGTGTCGGCATGATCTGGGCCGTGACGGTAGGCATGGTTATGCTGCTGATCGGGACTCCCGTGGCCTCAGCCGAGCAGACTGCAACCGAAGCAGTAAGAGGCACCATCAATGAAGTGATCCATATTCTCAACAGTGAGGAACTGAACCAGCCGGACCGATCGGTGGAGCGACGTCAGAAGATCGAGCAGGTCATCAGGGAACACGTCAACTATAAGGATATGGCCAAATGGGCCCTGGGCTTGTCCTGGATAGAACTGCCTGACATCGAGCGGCAGGAATTTGTTGCGCTCTTTGTCCAGTTACTCAGAGACACGGTCGCCGGTCGAATTGACAACTACGTCGACGAGCAAGTGCGCTACCTGTCCGAACAGCACAAAGAGAACTGTGCCGAAGTCAGAACGAAGCTGTCGGGACGGAAAACGGACACCTTTCTAGATTTTCGCTTAGCCGACAGAGTCGGCCACTGGTATGTGTACGATGTGGTCATCGACGGCGTGGGTCTCGTGAGCAATTACCATGCGCAGTTCGCTAGCATTATCCGCGAGCATTCCTATGCAGGTTTGGTGAACAAGATGAAAGAGATAACACTCGTGGTGAAAGCGTTTGAAACGACGACGGATCCATAATTCTGCCCTCAAAGGCGGTGAGGGGGCATGCAGATGGCCATCCGGAATTGCATGATTGAATCCCGGCTTGCCTCTCCTGGTTACTGATCGATGCTCTCACGTTCGGTATGGTTGGTGTGGTTCAACCGTTGAGTCAGCCTGACGACTCCGGAGTTGGTCGGTACGTCTATGGGTGTCATGTGTTCACCTTTCCTCACGCGTGTTGAACCGGAAGAACCGATTCGTGCCGAGCTCTTTGGCGTTGAGCGGCTTGAGCAGCATGCGGCAAGTCTCGCGGTGGCACAAGTCGTCACCGACCATGCACGGGTGGGCCGATTACTTACGCCACGAGTCCTTGAAAATAGACGAGTCTTGGTGGAGTCGTATCAGGCGATCGCTCGTACGATCCGCGATGAGCACGCGATTACTCCCGCAGCTGAATGGTTCGTTGACAACTTCCATATCGTCGACGAGCAACTGCGCGAGATTATCGACGATTTGCCTCCCGGGTATTATCGGCAATTACCCAAACTTGCGTCGGGCCACTTGAAGAATTACCCCCGGGTCTTTGGAGTGGCCTGGGCATTTGTGGCCCACACCGACAGTCGTTTCGACCCCGACATGCTCCGTCGCTTTGTCATGGCCTATCAGCGCGTGCAACCGCTGACGATCGGTGAGCTGTGGGCGGTGGCGATCTCGCTGCGTGTCGTCCTGGTGGAAAATCTTCGCAGGCTGATTGAGCGGGTCGTTCAGAGCCGCGCGGACAGACTGGAAGCCGATGAACTGGCCGACAGCTTGTTAGGGACCGGAGTCCTAACCTCCGAACCTCCAGCCGCCGTTCTCCGCCATTTTGAGCGCCGATCACTAGCCGCTGCATTCGCCGTACAGCTGATTCAGCGACTTCGTGACCTGGACCCCAAAGTACGTCCCGTCCTGCGATGGCTCGACGAGCGTTTGGCCGGGCAGGGCACAACCGCCGACGACATGGTGCATGCCGAGCATCAGCAACAGGCGGCCACCAGCGTCACGGTTCGCAACATCATGATGAGTATGCGGTTGACGTCCGCGTTTGATTGGGCGGACTTTTTTGAGAGTGTCAGTTCAGTCGACAAGATGCTGCGGGGCGATTCCCGCTACGCCGAGATGGATTTCGCCACGAGGGATACCTATCGCCATGCGATCGAGGATCTTTCGCGCGGGACGGGTTTGTCGGAACTCGACGTGACCGCACAGGTCGTGGACCGTGCCAGGCGGGCTGGGGTTGAGCTGCAGGCGGGTGAGCAGCCGGAGCGGGATCGGCATACCGATCCCGGTTATTACCTGATCTCTCGTGGCCGGCCGGCCTTTGAACGCGAGCTCGGCTACCGAGTGCCCTGGAAAGGCCGGATTGTGCGCTGGTGCGTACGGGCGCCGACTGTGGGATATCTGGGATCGCTTGCCGTGTTGACTACTATCGTTCTTGCCGTTCCACTCTGGCATGCGGTCGCTACCGGGGTGACTGTTGCGGGCCTAGCCTGTCTCGGTCTCTTTGCACTCGTGCCGGCCTCGGACTTGGCCATGGCGCTTCTCAATCGTACGCTCATGGCGATTCTCGGACCTCGGTCATTGCCTCGGATGGCATTGAGGAACGGCATTCCCAAAGAGTTTCGAACGA
This sequence comes from uncultured Nitrospira sp., assembly GCA_902500805.1. Lineage (GTDB taxonomy): Bacteria > Nitrospirota > Nitrospiria > Nitrospirales > Nitrospiraceae > Nitrospira_D. The sequence goes on from CABVSA010000032.1 coordinate 11,411, forward strand.
TCGTGGTGGTTCCCACGTTGCTGAGCAGCCGGCAGGATATCGATGAACTGGTTGAGCGATTAGAAGTGCACTATCTGGCGAATGCGGATGATGAGTTGCGCTTCGCGCTGCTCTCAGATTGGAGAGATGCCTCAAGCGAAAGTATTCCGAGTGACGCGGAACTGCTGGCTGCTGCAGGAGAGGGGATTGCGCATCTGAACAAGCGGTATGGCCCAGCGGCTGGCACTGGGTTGCGCTTTGTCCTGTTGCATCGGAGGCGAGTCTGGAACGAGTCACAACAAGTGTGGATGGGATGGGAGCGGAAGCGAGGCAAGCTGCATGAGTTGAATCAATGGTTACGTGGCTCGACCAGCACCACGTTCATGTCCGTCGGTGGGCGGCTTCCTGAGGTGATTCCGTCGGTCCGATTCGTCATCACGTTGGATACGGATACTCGGTTACCTCGTGGAGCCGCCCACCGGTTGATCGGCACTATGGCCCACGCTCTGAACCGGCCTCAATTCGATCCGAGCGCCGGGCGGGTGCTTGAAGGGTATGGGATCGTGCAGCCGAGGATTACGTCGTCGTTCCCAGGCAGCGGAGAGGGCTCGTATTTTCAACAGACGTTTTCCGGGCCCAGCGGGATCGATCCCTATGCATCGGCTGTGTCGGATGTGTACCAGGATTTGTTCCGGGAAGGGTCCTACACAGGCAAGGGCATTTACGAGATCGATGCGTTCGAAGCGGCGCTGGCGGGCAAGGTGCCGGACAATGCGATGCTCAGCCACGATCTGTTTGAAGGATTGTTTGCGCGTGCAGCTTTGGCGACCGACATCGAGCTGTTCGAAGCGTTTCCTGCCCACTACGAGGCGGCGGCAGCCAGGCAGCATCGATGGGCACGAGGCGATTGGCAGCTGCTGCCATGGCTGTTTGGGCGAGGACATACCGGTTCTGAGCCGCATCGTGCGGTAGTCATTCCCGCCATCGGCCGCTGGAAGATCCTCGACAACCTCCGCCGCAGCCTGTCGGCTCCCGCAGCGTTACTGACCTTGAGCGTCGGATGGATCCTGCCGGAACAATCTGCCTGGGTCTGGTCTGGGTTCATTCTGACCACCATCGCGATTCCCTCGCTGTTGGCCTTTGTACTCGGACTCTATCCGCGCCGATCCGGGATTGCCTTGCGTACCCATTTCCGTGGAGCAGGCACAGACCTCACATTGGCCATGAGGCAGATCGCGTTGACCGTCACCTTCCTCGTGCATCAGGCATGGCTCATGACGGATGCAATTGTTCGTACCCTCAGTCGGCTCGTCTTCACGCACAAACGGATGTTGGAGTGGGTGACCGCAGCTCAAGCCGAGGATGCCTATACGTGCAATCTGAGGGGGATGTATCGTCGCATGGCGGGCGGTGTGGCGCTCGCCGTCGCGGCAGCTGGTGGGGTGGTCGTGTTTGGGGGCCATGAGTCCTGGGCTGCTGCGGCTCCGTTCGTACTGCTTTGGATATCGGCTCCTGCCGTAGCCCGGTGGGTCAGTCTTCCGCCTCGATTCATGGGAGCCCAACCGATTTCTCCGGCCGATGCGCGAACGCTCCGATTAATCGCACGCCGGACCTGGCGGTTCTTCGAAGCGTTCGTCTCGCCCGAGGACCATGCGCTGCCGCCTGATAATTTTCAAGAAGATCCGAAACCTGTCGTCGCCCACCGGACCTCGCCGACCAACATGGGACTCTATCTGCTCTCAACCCTGGTCGCCCGTGACGTGGGATGGTTGGGAACCCTGGATGCCACCGAACGACTGGAAGCCACGCTGGCGACCATGAACCGTCTCGAGCTGTTTCGTGGGCATTTCTACAATTGGTACGACACATGTACCCTTCATCCGCTGGATCCGAAGTATGTGTCATCTGTCGATAGTGGAAATCTTGCGGGACATTTGTTGGTCGTGGGGAACGGATGCCGCAAGTTGATTGAGCAAGCTTCCATCAACGGCGATGTGCTGGCCGGGATCGATGATGCCATCCAACTGCTGCGCGATGCGCTGGAAGAGATTCCGGATCAGCGACAGACCCATACGGTGACCAGGAAGCAGCTGAGCCAAGCCGTCGATATGCTGGCCATGGCGATCTTGTCGAGGCCGGTCGATGCCACCGGCTGGACCGCCAAGTTTGGCCGGCTCACCACCCTGTCTCATACTGTCTCGGATATGGCTCAGGCACTGGGACAGGAGCGCGGTGATGAGCCCGATGGGGAGTTGCGCGCCTGGGCCGATGCGGTGCGGGCCTGTGTAGAAAGCCACTTCCGGGATGCGGAACTCTTGCTTCCATGGGTCCGCTTCAGTGCGAAAGACCTGGCGGCCATGTTCGACCATCCGTCGGGACCATCGCCGGAGTGGGCGGTGACCGAGCCGTTCTTTCATCCGATTCCAACACTTGAGACTGCCCCCACACGGTTTGCGGATGCGCTCCGTGTGCTCGATCGCTTGCGGGAACAGTTGCTCGGTCGTCCCTCCCAGGATCGGGCTACCTTGGCAAGGATCACCCTCCTGGCTGATGCCATCCGGCAATCGCTCGCGGATATCACGGCCTTGGCCCGCCGTCTGGCGGCGATCGCACAGAATGCGGAGCACATGGTTCACGCCATGGATTTCACGTTTCTCTTCGATCCGACACGCAAACTGTTGTCCATCGGCTATCGCGTACCGGAGAACAGTCTGGATCCCAGTTGCTACGACTTGCTGGCGTCGGAGGCCAGATTGGCAAGCTTTATCGCCATCGCCAAGGGCGACGTGCCGTCATCGCATTGGTTTCACCTGGGCCGTGCCCTGACGCCCGTGGGAGACGGTTCGGCGCTCGTGTCTTGGTCGGGCTCCATCTTCGAATACCTCATGCCGGCGTTGGTGATGCGTTTTCCGGCAGGCAGCTTACTGTCCAGGACCTATGAGCTGATTGTCCGTCGGCAGATTCAATACGGTCGAGAGCGAGGCGTGCCGTGGGGTGTTTCAGAGTCGGCCTATAATACGCGCGATCTTGATCTGACGTACCAGTATTCCAGTTTTGGTGTGCCGGGTCTGGGGCTCAAACGAGGCCTCAGTGAGGATGTGGTCATCGCGCCCTATGCCACAGCCCTCGCTGCGATGATCAATCCTACGGAAGCCACACAAAGCTTCGGGCGTCTCGCCGAGGCCGGTGGGAGGGGAACTTACGGGTTCTATGAAGCACTGGATTACACGGGGACACGGGTGCCAGAAGGAAAAGACGTGGCCATCGTGCGGGCCTATATGTCCCATCATCAAGGCATGACGTTGGTCGCGATCGCGAATGTTCTGAACAATGGACTGATGAGGGACCGTTTTCATGCCGAGCCGATCATCCGGGCTACCGAACTTCTGCTTCAGGAACGGACTCCGCGCGACGTGCCGGTGACGCGCCCTCGCGCGGAAGAAGTCGCTGCCGCAGCGCACGTTCGCGATCTCATACCGCCCGTCATGCGGCGATTTACCTCGCCGCATGAGGCCACTCCTCGGACACATCTGCTATCCAATGGGCAGTATGCGGTCATGCTGACCACTGCCGGTTCGGGGTATAGCCGGTGGCGGGATATTGCAGTGACACGCTGGCGCGAGGATGCGACGCGGGACTGCTGGGGTTCTTATATTTTTCTGCGCGATATCCAAACTGGGTCTGTATGGTCGGCCGGGTATCAGCCTAGTGGCGTCGATGCCGACGACTATGAGGTGTCTTTTACCGAAGAACGGGCCGAAATTATCCGGCGGGACGGCGACTGGAACACGACGCTCGACGTGGTGGTGTCATCAGAGGATGATGCCGAAGTGCGACGCATCTCCGTGACCAATATGGGAACCAGCACGTGCGAGCTACAAGTGACTTCCTACGCCGAGCTGTCCTTGGCTCCACAGGCCGCCGATGTGGCCCATCCGGCTTTTGGCAATCTCTTTGTGCAGACGGAATTCGTGCCGGAGGTCGGCGCGTTACTTGCCACGCGTCGCAGGCGATCGGATGAAGAAGCGGCGGTGTGGGTGGTTCAGGTGGTGGTGGTCGAAGGAGACACGGTGGGCCCCCTGCAATATGAAACGGATCGTGCCCGGTTTCTCGGACGCGGACACCATATCCGCACGGCGGTCTCGATGGGCGGTGGGCGACCGCTCTCGAATACTGTCGGATCCGTGCTTGATCCGGTGATGAGCTTACGCCGCACGGTGCGTGTGTCTCCGGGCGGGACGGTGCGGGTCGTGTTTTCGACCATTGTCGGCCCAACCCGCAATCACGTGTTGGAGTTGGCCGACAAGTACAGCGACCCGAGAGTATTTGAGCGTGCCCTGTCGCTGGCCTGGACGCAAGCGCGAGTGCAACTGCATCACCTCGGTATCGAGAATGACGAGGCGCAATTGTTCCAGCAATTGGCCAACGCGGTGCTGTACGCCGATGCTTCGCTGCGGCCGTCTTCCGATACACTGAGTCAGCGCACGGTGGATCGCGCGGCACTGTGGGCGCATGGCATCTCAGGCGATCTGCCCATCGTATTGACCTGCATCGACAAGGCGGATGATGTCGACATCGTCCGGCAATTGCTCCGAGCGCATGAATACTGGCGCATGAGGCAATTATCAACCGATGTGATCATCCTGAATGAGAAGGCCTCGTCGTATGAGCAGGGATTGCAAGGTTCGCTGGAAGGGCTTGTGCGCGGCAGCCGGCTGCGCCTCTGCCCGGATACCGGCGGGGCGCGAGGCAGTATTTATCTTCTGCGGACTGACCTGCTCTCAGGGCAGGATCGGTTGTTGCTGCAGCAGGTCGCTCGTGTCGTCTTGCTCGGCCGGCGTGGCACGTTGGTGGAGCAGGTGACTCGCTTACAGCGCAGGCATCATGTGGCGCCATTGAATCTGCTAATGCGGCGTGCCGTCAGACGGCTGGATGTGCCGTTGCCTGAGCGAGAGCTCGAATTCTTCAACGGCTTGGGCGGCTTCGCAGACGGTGGGCGTGAATATGTCACGATTCTCGGCGAAGGACTTCGGACGCCACGACCCTGGATCAACGTCATCGCGAACCCGTCGTTCGGGTTTCTCGTGTCCGAGTCTGGATCCGGGTTTACCTGGTCGCTGAACAGCCACGAGAATCAGCTGACGCCATGGTCAAACGATCCGGTGACCGATCCGTCGGGTGAGATGCTCTATATCCGCGATGACGATTCCGGAGAGATCTGGAGTCCAACGGCGCTGCCGATTCGCGACGAGCTGGCACCCTATATGGCTTGTCATGGACAGGGCTATAGCCGCTTTCATCATGGTTCACACGGTGTCCTGGCCGAATTGCTGCAATTTGTGCCGCTTGACGATCCGATCAAGATCTCGCGATTGAGGCTGCAAAATATGTCCGGTCGCCCTCGTCGTCTTACAATCACGGCCTATGTGGAGTGGGTGCTCGGGAGTTCCCGCAGTGCGTCCGCACCGTACATTCTCACGGAGAGCGATCCGGTGACCGGAGCGCTGTGTGCGCGCAGTCTGTTGGGCGGCGAGTTCGCTGGGCGCATCGCATTTACCGATCTTGCCGGAACACAGACCTCGTGGACCGGTGATCGCACGGAATTTCTCGGCCGTAATGGAACCGTCGAGCGCCCTCTGGCGCTGGAAACGGGAGATGCCTTATCCGGGAAGGTCGGAGCGGGTCTTGACCCTTGTGGAGCCCTTCAACGGTCGATCGAGTTGGAGGCCGGCGAACGTGCTGACATCATCTGGCTCCTTGGACAGACAGCGGAGAGAACGCAAGCTCGTCTGTTACTGAATCGCTATCGGGGGGCAGACGTGGACGCGCTTTTGGGTGAGGTGACCCGCCGGTGGGACGACCTGTTGGGTGTTGTCCAGGTTCAGACGCCGGAGCACACCATGGATATCCTGTTGAATCGCTGGGTGCTCTATCAGACGCTGGTGTGCCGTGTGTGGGCACGTGCGGCGTTCTATCAGTTGAGTGGGGCCTATGGGTTTCGCGATCAACTTCAAGATGTCATGGCCCTGAGTGTGGCCGCGCGCGATGTCACGCGTGAGCATCTGCTTCGGGCTGCTGCACGGCAGTTCGCCGAAGGGGACGTGCAACATTGGTGGCATCCTCCATCCGGACGCGGGGTGCGGACCCGCATTTCCGACGATCTGCTCTGGTTGCCGTATGCGGTGATCCAGTTTCTGGAAGTGACGGGCGACATGAGCGTGCTAGACGAAATGGTGCCCTTTCTGGAGGGCCCGGTGTTAGGCGAAGGACAACAGGAATCCTATTTTGAACCACATGTATCCCAGACGCATGCCACTCTCTTTGAACACTGCGCGCGTGCGTTGGACCGGAGTCTTCTCGTTGGCAGTCATGGCCTTCCGCTCATGGGTACGGGAGATTGGAATGACGGGATGAACCGTGTGGGCCAGCAGGGCAAGGGAGAAAGTGTCTGGCTCGGTTGGTTTCTGCATACCGTGCTCTGGGAGTTCGCGAAGCTGGCGGCTCAGCGCGGTGCGCGCGCTCGTGCCGAAACCTGGCGGCTCCATGTGAGTGCGTTGAAGGCTGCGATTGAGCGGCACGGGTGGGACGGAGAATGGTACCGCCGCGGGTACTTTGATGATGGGTCGCCGCTCGGTTCCGCTGCGGATCAAGAATGCCGCATTGATTCAATTGCTCAGTCCTGGGGAGTGATCAGCGGCGCGGCTGATCCGGATCGTGGCGCACGTGCCATGGCCGCGGTGGAGCGGCATCTCGTCAACCGGCGCGATGGACTTATCCGTCTGCTGACACCACCCTTCGATCAGATGCCGAGGGATCCTGGCTACATCAAAGGCTATGTCCCTGGCGTACGAGAAAACGGTGGTCAATATACCCACGCGGCGGTTTGGAGCGTACTGGCTTTCGCGGCGTTGGGTGAGGGGGACAAGGCCGGTGAGTTGTTCCGTATGTTGAATCCTGTTCATCGGATCTCATCGCGAGCGAGCGTCCAGCGCTACAAAGTGGAGCCCTACGTCATTGCCGGCGACGTCTATGCCGAGCCGCCGCATGTTGGACGTGGGGGATGGACCTGGTACAGCGGCGCGGCTGGTTGGCTCTACCGGGCCGGTCTGGAATGGATGCTCGGTTTCCGCTTGCGTGGGGCCACGCTCTCCATTGATCCTTGTATTCCGCGCCACTGGCCGAGGTACTCCATGCGTTTCAGGTATCATGCCGCAATCTATGACATTACGGTGGACAATCCAGGCCATGTGAGTCGCGGTGTGACGCTGACGGAGCTGGATGGCACTGCGTTGCCTGCCAATACGAATATCCCGCTCGTTGTGGACGGCCAGCACCATATTCGCATCCTGCTCGGATGATTCAGAGGAAGGGACCGTGATTCGTCGTTGTGGCGATATTCCTCCATCCACGTTCTTTCTGATGGGGTGTTTCACCCCACGTCTGACTGATCGAACTATACAAGGTTCTCTCAATCACCTGAATTCTTGATGAGTGGAGGTGGCATGGTCCTCGCTTTTGGAACGAGTGGTTAATGGATCACCATGATGCAGAGTGAAATTGAAAGGAGCGTCAGATGCTGAATCAAGGAAAGATGACAAAGTGGGAATTACCGGGGGTTCCGGCCGGAGGATTGCGAACGGTGGGGCAGATCAGAGGGACCAATACCCTCCTCTTGCACGCCGGTCAAAATGGGATGCTCGTGGCGCTGGAGTTATTGTCCACTCATACTCCCGGCGCGCCGGTGGTCGATGATCGGCAGGAGTTCATCGGATTCATCAGTGAATTTGATGTCCTTCGCGCGTTGGAAGCCGGCAAGGATCTTTCTCAACTGACGGCTGAAGATATCATGATTCGTGAGCGAATCAGTGTCACGGCTGACACCACGATTGAAGAAGCCGTCAGGACGATGGAGAACGGACACCTGCACAATCTTCCCGTGAAGAAGGATGGGAGGGTTGCCTATTCCGTGACGCGGCACGATCTCCTAAGAGCCTGGATTGGTATCGGCACGGCAGGCGAAGATTGACACGCAGCACTCCCGCTGGGAGGGGGTTCCACCCGAAACCGGTGTGTACTCAGTCTTAGCGTAGGGTCTGGTAGAGCGTGGCCGTATTCGGGGCGATGACGGAAAGGATCGTTCGTAGGCACAGGGAAACGGGCGGTTCTGGCGAGCTGAGCAATTCTGACCAGACCGCGAGTTGCGTCTAGGTTAGACTCAATCCACTTCTCATGCGAACGTCCGTTGGTACCTGCCTGTCAGAGCGCAGGGAGGTGCTGCCGATCAGTATGACTCTCTTCAGGATTGGTCTTTGACAGTGCCAGTCCCTGATCGCAGGGCGACTGCTCACCATTCGAAAGAAGGAACCCCCTATGACCACATTCTTACGAACAGCGATTGTGCGATACTTCCTGGCCGTGACCTGTCTCGTTGCTGTCACGGCGATCCAGGTGATTGCCGATGACCAGGTTTGGACGACGAAAATAAACGGCGTCATCTCCCAGATGCGGTCCGGTCTCATTATGGTCACCACGTCCTGGGGCACCATGAGCATCCAGTCTGATGCGTTGACCGAGGCCAAGGTCGGCGATGCGATTACCGTTTGGGTGAATGAAAATAATGTGGTCATCGATGCCTACCCCAAAGGATCGGCACGGCCCCATCACCGATGGGTGAGAGGCAATCTGACCTACACCTCCGGGACTCAGGAAGCGATCACCCTCTGGACTCCGGAGGGGAAGCAGGACTTCATCGTGAAACGGAATCGATCGAAGTTCGGGAGCTATACCGAAGGGAGCCCGATCACTGTGCAGTTGAACGAGAAGGGTGAGGTTATCGATGTACATCGCCAGTTAGAACTGGAACTTGCCATTGCCCCGTTGCCTCATATCGAGCCTGGTTTCCGGATCAAGCTGGAGGGCGTCGTGGCGGACATCAAGTCCGGGCTGGTCTTCGTGCAGACACCCGTGGGGCACTACAGTCTGACGACCAAGACAGCTCCGCATGACGTCACGGTCGGTGACAAACTGGTGCTGTGGGTCAGCAGCGATAATGTTGCAGTCGACCATCATGCGAAAGGGAAAGAGGGCGTGCATCGCCTCATCACCGGCAAGCTGACCTCTGTTTCGAGGGATTTGCAAGAGCTCACGCTCATGACGCCGGAAGGGGCGCGGACATTTGCGGTGCAACACGGAGACAGCAAACTCTCTGGGATGAAGGAAGGGACGTCGATCACAGTCGAACTGAACGAAGCGGGTCATGTGATCGAGATCCGGAAGGCCGGATAAAAAGGGGCGGGTCGATAGAACCTACGGCATGGTCAAACTGATCATGGGGGGCATCTATTCTCTACCAAGCAGCCGGCCCGTTCCGGAAGATCACAGGTGTTCATCCGCGCGCGCTGCACGAGACGACATCATGCCAATGACCCCGCATATCGAGAGGCATTTTACCGCAACGGCAACCATTCGCGATATCGTGATCGGCATGGCCGACGGATTGACGGTCCCGTTTGCACTGGCGGCAGGCCTTTCCGGTGTCGTTGCGTCATCCGGAATTGTCGTGACTGCTGGTCTGGCTGAGATTGCTGCAGGTTCAATCGCGATGGGGCTTGGCGGATATCTCGCCGCCAGGACCGATGCGGACCATTATGACTCGGAGCGAAGGCGAGAACGACAGGAGGTTGAGCAACATCCCCGTAGAGAAGAGGACGAAGTGGCCGGCATTTTTGGCCGCTATGGACTCAGTCATGAGCATCTTGTCCCTTTGCTCGCAACGATGCGGGCTAGCCCGGATCGTTGGGTGGATTTTATGATGCGATTTGAATTGGGGCTTGATGTGCCGGATCCCAAGCGCGCCGGCGTGAGTGCGATGACCATTGCAGGTTCCTACATCATCGGGGGTCTCATCCCGCTCCTCCCGTACATCTTTCTGGACAATATCGTCACGGCTCTCTGGGGGTCGATTGCCATAACCCCCGTGGCCTTGTTCATCTTTGGATATGTGAAAAGTAGATTCACGGGCATTTCGCCGTTGCGTGGAGCGCTTCAAACCGTGCTCGTCGGAGGATTGGCGGCGGCCGCTGCCTTTGGTATTGCGCGACTGATCGGGTGAACCCTCGCTTCAGACTGTTGCAGCGTGGCATGAAATGGGAGCGAGCAACAGCTCATTTGCCCCGCAGTGCCACGATCCGGAATCACCGTGCCGTGAAGAAGGCGAAGAGTTGCACGAGGTCAGGAGATGTGGGCGGTCACTGTTCACAGCCGAAGGCCAGACCCAGACGCAAGTGAAGCCTTCCTCTCCCCGAGGCTGTAGCATTAGGGGACAAAACTTTTAGCTCTCCCTGCCCCCCAATGCCACGCTCTCAATAGAGAGTGCCCTGTAGCTAGGTTGGACTATTCCCTTGCTACTCGTCATTTCCACAGAGTTGAGCCTGTTGCGGAGTGGCATGCCACGTGCAAGTTCACCATGTAGAGGACGATGAGGGGTTGGAGAGAGATGAGTCGGGAGAGACCTCCAGCCGGAATTACCCAAGATCTCTCATGCGAGAGAGCGAAGGAGCTTGTATGTCGACGTCGCATCTTCCCCGAGACAAGAAAGATCGATCGGTTCGACCACGAAAGCACGACCCCTACAAAGCCAAGGGCAAACTTCAGGGGCCGTCGGTGTGTCGTGAGTGCCAGGCGGTGTACTACAAGGGGCGGTGGATGTGGGGCCCTGTGCCGTCGGACAGTCAGGAGGTGGTATGTCCTGCCTGCGAACGGATTCGGGACCACGCGCCGAGCGGGGTGCTGCTGCTGACCGGTGAGATCGTCGTCAGGCATCGAGATCAGGTGCTCGGGCTTGCACGGAATGAAGAGACTCGCCTGAAGGCCGAACATCCGTTGGCTCGCATTATCAAGATCGAGGACCAAACCGAAGCGCCCCGAGGGGTGGTCATCACCACAACCGATCCCCATCTAGCGCGGCATATCGGCGAGGCGTTGCATCACGCGTATCGTGGCACATTGACCTGCCGGTATGAGGAGAATGAGGACCTGCTCCGGGCTAACTGGGAGAGCTAAGTGCATGGGCACGAGCCAGAGTTCCTACCGATCGGTTGAGGTAGAGGAGACTGTGCCTGGTCTTCTTTTTAGTCTATGTGAGCATATGATGTGGAGTGTATGAAGGAGAATCCTATGCAGCTGACACTGACAGTCGAGGAGCAAGAGGTATTGTCAGGGGCGATCAAAAGTGCCATCTCGGACGTCGGGACTGAGGTTGGTCACACGGACAACCAGGCCATGCGACAAGGCTTGCAAAAGAACAAGAAAGTCCTGTTGGCGATTCTTGACCGGCTCAAAGGCACCGCCTGAGGGTTTCTTGCCTCTGGATGCGAAGGTACCGGACTTCACGAAGGATGCTGCGGACATAGCAAAGGCCTGTCTCGATCAGACGGGCCGTGGCGGAGGTTGTAACCCGCTGCTTCATAAAGTCGTGGATCTGGGTGAATGAGATCAAGCAATCGACGGAAGAAATTGGCATGTCAGCCTCACACGATCGGAGCTAAATCATGACATCCGAAGAGCAAATCGCGAAGATGAAGAGAGCGATCAATCAAGCTATCAAGGTGATGGGGGATCGATTTGGTTCCACGGAGACAGATGTTGCCAAGGCTATCGAAGAACTAAAGATATCGATGCAGGCCAATGACACCACGGCTACGCCACTTCCCTGAATGCAGCTCCATCAAGAGGGGAGAGCTGCGGCCTGAGTGGTGGCAGCGCTTCTTCTTGCCCTGAAGTCGGGGAAGAGATTCGTCGGGCCCTGAAGGGAGATGCCAGGCGGATGGCGGAGGATTCCTAGAGAAGACGAAGTAGGCGAGAGCCGCCCTTGATGAGCTTATCGAACATGGCAAGCATTTCGTGGCTGAGAAACGCGCAGATGTTGAAGCTGCGCTCACGGCAGGGAAAGAAGTCATGAAAGAGAAGATGGACAAATGTTGTAGCTGACCGGCCATCGTGAGGAAGGGTAGAACAATGCTACGAGTCGACAATATTCGAAAGAAGCTGATCACGCAACGGCGTGAGTTGTTTCGGGAAGTGGCCAAGACGGAAGAAGATCTGCGCTGGCTCCAAAGCGATATCGAAAGTGAAGTGGAGGAGCGGGGGCAGGACGAGACCATGGTTCGGCTGCTCGATCGTCTGGATGGGCGAGCGAAGGCCGAGATCGAGGCGATCGATCGAGCGCTCTTTAAGCTGGGGTCTGAACAGTACGGTCGCTGTGAGCAATGCGGAATGGCCATCCCACAGCCCAGGCTGGAGGCGGTCCCGGCGGCCGCCATGTGCATGGCTTGCGAACAGGCGGAGGAGACCCAGGCGGCGCTGAGGAAATGACTGATGCGAGTCCTCCATTCATTCTTATCTTACGGCCAAGAGAAGCAGAGGAGTGGGCACATCGACTGGCTTCAATGACAGGCACTTCGTCCCCGTGGATATACGGGGCACTGAGAATAAAGGGGATGGTGGATCGTTTGCACAATGATGCTGAAGGGATCCTGAAATCCAAAGAGACCACAGGAACTACGCCCCGAAAGTCCAGCATAGGAAATGGGCAGGCACGGCGGCATCAGATTCCATTGCACGCTCCAGTCTGGCAGAAGAGGATGATAATGAAGGTCGATGCTGTGTCTGCCTGGTTTGTCCTGGCTCTTGGGCTTCGCCGATGACGATACCGTGAGGTCCATGCGCTTACCCAGCACAACGAACGCCCAGGGAGCTCCCGATGTGGTTGACGAAACAGCCGGAAACGAATCGATATGGAATTTAAGGACTACTACAAACTTCTCGAGATTGACCGCACGGCGACCGCCGACGACATCAAAAGTGCCTACCGGAAGCTGGCGCGAAAATATCATCCGGACGTGAGTAAAGAGCCGCAAGCGGAAGCGCGATTTAAGGAAATCGGTGAAGCCCACGAAGTTCTTCAGGACCCGGAGAAGCGCGCCGCCTACGACCAACTGGGCAATCGCTGGCGGGCAGGACAGGAATTTACCCCTCCGCCGGAGTGGGCTGCAGGCTTCGAGTTCACTCCCGGTGGCGCGTCTGCAGCGGGAGATACCGGCTATAGCGATTTCTTCTCCACCTTGTTTGGCAACTTCGCCCGTCACACCGCTCCCTCCCGTGCTCATGGTGAGGACCATCATGCGAAAATTTTCATTGCTCTCGATGATGCGTTTCACGGCGGTACCCACACGGTTACCCTGCGTGCCCCACAGGTGAATGCACAAGGCCAGGTGGTGCTGCGGGAGCGGTCGCTGCATGTGCAAATCCCCAAAGGCATCCATGAAGGCCAGCATATCCGATTGGCAGGGCAGGGTGCGCCGGGAGTCAACGGGATGCCTGCAGGGGACCTCTATCTCGAAATCTGTTTTCATCCCCACTCCCTCTATCAGGTACAAGGCCGTGATCTGTCTCTCTCATTGCCGCTTGCACCATGGGAAGCGGCCCTCGGAGCCACGGTCAAAGCGCCGACACCGACCGGCGTGGTTGAAGTCAAAGTCCCCCCAGGCTCGCAGAGTGGGCGAAAACTACGGCTCAAGGGACGAGGTATTCCCGGTGAACCGGCTGGCGATCTCTATCTTGTCCTGGCAGTAGTCCTTCCGGCAGCGGAGACGGAGAAGGCACAACAGATCTATCGCACCATGGCGCGGGAACTGGCATTCAATCCGCGCCACTCACTCGAAGTCTGAGGGAATGGATATGGAGAACGAGATTCTGATCGGGAGTGTGGTTGGTGATGAGGGTGTGCTAGCGCTTGAAGAGTTGGCGCGAGCTTGTGGCGCGGAGGCGACTTGGATTATTGACTTGGTGGCGGTAGGCGTACTGGCACCGGAAGGAAGAGAGACCACGGATTGGCGCTTTTGCGCGGCAGATCTCACATGTGCTCGACGAGTCGCCCGGCTGCAGAGAGATTTCGGAGCGAGCATGGAGGCGGCTGCGGTGATGATCGATCTGCTGAAACAAATCGATCAGTTACACGCTCGCTTGAAGCAGGCAGGTCTGAATGTGGATTAGGTGTGGGATGTCGTGTGGGAGCGGGGACATGGCCGGTTTGCAGGCCTGCCCCATCCGTGCTGCCCGTGCGCGCACTGTAGTGGGGAGCAAGATCCCGTCAGTCTTAGAAGCCCTTCGCGGACAACATTCCTCTCGTGGCGTGATCGACGGATCATGCAATCCGGCCACGCTCACCGGGTGATCCTGGCTGTCCACACCCAGACCCGCAGGATGAAAGGGGTGTCGATCCGGCTAACCTGTATGAGGAACGAGCGTCACATTGGGAAGAACGCATGGACATGAACCGTATGACGCTGAAGCTTCAGGAGGCATTGCAGGCTGCCTCAGCTCACGCAGCGCGCCGAAGCCATCAAGGCATTGACATCGAGCACCTGTTGCTCGCGCTGATGGAACAAGAAACAGGTCTGACCGGTCTGCTGCTTGAATAGGCGGGTGTCTCTCCGGAGGCGGTATTGAAGGTTGCCGAGGTGGCCTTAGATAAGCTTCCACAGGTACCGAGTGGACAAGGAGTTCGGCCATCTAAAGATCGCGCTGTCTATCGGCGTGCACAGGTGTGGATTGAGATTCTGAAATCGTGGCGCCTCATCCTTGATGAGCGGAATCAGGCCGTGAAGTCGATGATTGCCAGCGTCATCAACGTTGCAAAGGCGAAGGGGAAAAATTGGAATCTGTGGGTCAGGCCCCCAGAGACTATCCGGACTTCGCGAAGTTTCTGGTCGAGCAGGGCATTGATAGCATCTCGCTCAATCCCGGTACGGTCCTCAAGACGACCGTGGCCGTCGAGGAGATAGAAAGCGTGTTACAGCGGTGAAACTCAGGACGAGCTGGCGCTATTCGAGTGAAGGTTGCTGACTCATGAAACAAGTCATTTCCGATCTGCCCGATGATCGCTATACAGGGAGACGAGTCTTCGTTCGGGTGGATTTCAACGTCCCCATCAGCAACGGGAAGATTCGAGAGGATCACCGCCTCCGATGCGCTATCCCGACGATCGAATACCTTTCCCAGCGGGGCGCGACGGTAATCCTGGCCTCTCACCTGGGAAAGCCCAAAGGGACCGTGGTTCCGGCGCTGTCATTGAAGCCCGTCGCCGACCGACTCAGGAAGATGCTGAAGGTTCCCGCGGTGAAATTCGTCAGCGCGGTCGTTGGTGAGCCGGTGAAGCATGCCCTCGCCGCCATGAAACCTGGAGAGGTCCTGCTGCTTGAGAATCTGCGGTTTGAACGAGGAGAGGAAGCGAACGATCCCGTCTTCGCGAAGCAACTCGCCTCACTGGCGGACCTCTATGTGAATGATGCCTTCGGCACGAGCCACCGTTCACACGCATCGACCTATGGGGCGGCTCAACTGTTTGCTGACAGGCTGGCAGGCTTGTTAGTGGGCAAGGAGATCGACGCCTTGAGGCATGTTCGAGATCATCCCATACGCCCCTTCCGGGTGGTGGTCGGTGGTCTCAAGATTCAAGACAAGCTGGTGGCACTGAAGACGCTCCTTCCCAAGGCCGATACCGTCCTCCTCGGCGGAGGGATTGCCTATACGTTCCTGGCGGCGCAAGGCGTGGCGATCGGTGATTCGCCGGTGGAGCAGGACTTCATCCCCTGGGCTCAAGACATGCTGACGAAGTATCGGGATCACATTCTTCTGCCGAAGGACCATGTGATCGCTAAGAGTATGGAGCAACAACCCGATGGCATCCAGATCGTCCAGGGGGCGATTCCTGCTGGCTTCAAAGGATTGGATGTCGGGCGGGATACGTCGCTGGCCTTCGCGCATGAGTTGCTCACAGGCACGGGCTCTGTGTTCTGGAATGGCCCGTTAGGGGCCTATGAGGTCGATGAGTTCGCAGGTGGTACGGTCGACATCGCTCGCGCCATGGCGCTGGCGCACTGGCGCGGCGCCCACACCGTCGTAGGGGGTGGTGACACCGTCGCTGCGGTGCGCAAAGCAGAAGTGTTGGAGACGGAGATCAGCCATGTCTCAACCGGCGGAGGGGCTTCGTTGAAATTCATCGGGGGCGAAGAGCTGCCCGGAATCACTGTGCTCAGCGAGGCACCTCAATAACTTATGGCGAACCAGCGAGGAGGGTGATCTCTATGAAGAAAATCAACGTTGCCGTTAGAGTAGAGCCCCATCACCCGGCTACTGTCGAACGAGCAAGCTCGTACGGAGCTTCAAGGAGGCGTTTCAGCTCCGTCAGAAACTTCGCGCCCATCACCCCATCGATGGCCCGGTGATCGCACGACAGCGTCACCTGCATGCTGCGGCCGGCTCTCACGGCTCCCGCTACGATGACTGGCATGTCCCGAACAGCACCGACGGCGAGCGAGGCGGCTTGCGGCGGGATGAGCACGGCGAGAAAATTGTCCACGCCGAACATGCCGAGATTGGAGATTGAAAAGGTGGCGCCGTTGTATTCCTGTGGTTGCAACCGCTTCTGTTTGGCCCGCTCGATGAGCGCCCGAGATTCAGCCGAGATCGTTTCCAACGTTTTGGTGCCACAATCACGAATGACGGGCGTAATCAGCCCGTCCTCCAGTCCGACCGCCACGCCGATATCGACGCGCTCATACCGCCGGATCGCCTCGCCGGAATAGGACACGTTTAGTTCCGGATGCTTGCGGAGCGCCAGGGCCACGGCTTTGATCAGCAGGTCGGTCATTGAGGGATGGGATTGCCGCTCTTTCTTGAACTGACGGCGAAACTGCTCCGCCGCTTCCATATTGATTTCTCTCGTCAGATAGAAGTGCGGTACCGGCGCTTTACTCTGCACCGTAGCCCTGGCGATGGCTTTTCGCATTTGGGTCAGGGGCTGGTCGATTCCGGACGGCATAGCCGACGCGGCAGGCTCTTGCGCCTTGACCACATCCTCTTCAACGATTCGTCCCCCGGGACCAGTGCCGGCCACCGTAGAGAGATCGACACCTCGTTTAGCAGCCAGGGCCTTGGCCCGTGGGGAGGCGATGATACGACTTTCTTCTGTGGGCATGGGTGAGGTAGCAGGCGAGGTTGCCGTTACGGCGGCGGGCTTGGCGCTGGTCGCAGCCGCGGACATGATCGTGTCAGACAAGGCCTCGGTGATGTCTTCATCTGCCTCGCCGATGACGCCCAACAGCTTCCCAGACTCCACCGTTTCCCCATTCTGCACGAGAATCTTCCGAAGAATACCGGAGGCGAACGCCTCAAGATCCATGACCGCTTTGTCGGTTTCGATTTCAGCAAGCGCTTCTCCCGCCTGCACAAGATCGCCCTCACGCTTCTTCCATTCGAGGAGCACGCCCTCCTCCATTGTATCCGTGAGCTTGGGCATTACAACGCGGCTTGCCATGGCTTTCCTCCCCTCACAGTAGCGACTTAACCGCCTCGATCACACGCGGCAGGTCCGGAATTGCCGCATCTTCGAGCAGACGGCAATAGGGCATGGGTATATCTTCACCGGTGACTCGCCGGATCGGATTGTCCAAATAGTCGAATGCGGTCGCATAGAGGCTCTCGGCAATTTGCGCCCCCAGCCCACAGAAATGCCAGCCTTCTTCGACGATCACCAGTCGGCCTGTTTTTTTGACCGACGTCACAATCGTCTGGAGATCAAAGGGTTTGAGCGTGCGCGGATCGATCACTTCCGCCTCGATGCCTTCGCGGCTCAGTGCGTCGGCGGCTTCCAGCGCGAGCAACAGCATCTTGGAATAGGCAACGATGGTGACATCCCGTCCCATCCGCTTCACCTCGGCGATGCCGATCGGAATGATGAACTCACCTTCCTGTACCTCGCCCTTCGTGCTGTACAACAGCTGAGCTTCGATGAAGATGACCGGATTAGGGTCTCGGATCGCACTCTTGAGCAGACCTTTCGCATCGTGAGGCGTGGCGGGTGCGATGACTTTCAGCCCCGGCACATGGCAGAACCAGGCCTCCAGACTTTGCGAATGTTGAGCCCCCAACTGGTGGGCAGCGCTCCCGGGGCCTCGGATGACGAGCGGCACCGACAGTTGTCCTCCGGACATGTAGCGGATTTTGGCTGCGTTATTGACAATTTGATCGAGGGCCACGATGCCGAAATTCATCGTCATGAGTTCGACGATCGGATAGAGACCCGCCATGGCTGCCCCGATGGCCAGGCCGGTAAAGCCGGCTTCGGTGATGGGTGTATCGATCACGCGCTGTGGGCCGAATTCCTCGACGAAGCCTTTACTGACCTTAAAGGCGCCTTGATAGTAGGCGACGTCTTCGCCGATCAGAAAGATGCGCTGGTCTCGGCGCATCTCCTCGCGCATAGCCTGATTCAGCGCTTCACGGTATGACAACTCCATGGCTCGCTTACTCCTGCAAGACGTCGGCGTGTAGATCCGAGCGGGCCGGAAACGCACTGTCTTCTGCAAATTGCACGGCGGCCCGCACGATCTCGCCGATCTCCCGCTCCAGCTGTTTGAAATCCGTTTCGTCCGCCAGCTTCTGAGTCATCATGGCATTTTTCAACAAGAGAAGCGGATCGCGTTTGCGGTATTCCTCTACTTCTTCCTTGGTCCGGTAATGACCATGTGCCGGGTCCGCCATCGAGTGGCCCATGAACCGGTAGGTCGTTGCCTCGATGAACCACGGCCCATGCCCCGCACGGACCTCCGCGACCACCCGCTGCATCGCCGTACGGACCGCGAGTACGTCCATGCCGTCCACCGATTCAGCCGTGATGCCGTAGGATCGGGCGGTTTCGGCCACATTCGCATACAGTGCGATGGCCCGTTCGGCCGGAGTGCCCATCCCATAGCGATTGTTCTCGCAAATAAAGATGATCGGCAGTTTCCATAAGGCAGCCAGGTTGAACGCCTCGTGTGCCTGCCCGCTTGGCAGCGCTCCTTCACCGAAAAAACAGACTGTGACTAGATCGAGCGATCGATACTTATTTGCGAAAGCTAGGCCCGTTGCGAGCGGGATGTGACCTCCGACGATGGCATACCCACCCATAAACCGGTGTGGCAGATCGACTAGGTGCATCGATCCGCCCTTGCCTTTGCAGAGGCCGGTCGCCTTGCCGAACAACTCGGCCATGACCCGGCCCGGATCGGATCCACGCGCGAGACAATGTCCATGGTCGCGGTAGGCGCTGATGACATAATCGTCCGGTCGAAGGGAGGCGATAGCACCGACCGCGATCGCTTCCTCACCGATGTATAAGTGAAGAAAGCCCGCGATCTTCGCAAGGGCATACATCTCCGCCGATTTCTCTTCGAATCGGCGGATCAGCAACATCTGACGATAGAGCGAGAGGAGATCAGCTCGGTCCATATCGACCATTATGCAAGTCGGCTCGGAGCCGACTCAACCAGAATCGTGTGACGATAGAGAGCAACTGGCTCAGTACGGAAGGGCCTGGAGACGTTCCGTCAGGCGAAGATTCTCGGCATAATCAACCGGGCAATCGATCACCACCGGCACCGTGCTCTTCAGTGCTTCGGTGAGCATGGGGCGAAGTTCGGATTGGTCCGTCACGCGATACCCGACAGCGCCGAAGCTCTGGGCATAGCGCACAAGATCCGGATTTCCGAAATCCACCGATGAAGTCCGTCCGAAACGCACCTGCTGCTTCCATCGGATCACACCGTATCCATCGTCCCGCCAGATCAAGATGACCAGCGGCAATCCCACACGCACCGCCGTTTCCAGCTCCTGCGAGTTCATGAGAAAACCTCCGTCGCCGGTCACCGCCACCACGCGCCGTTCAGGATACAGTAACTTTGCGGCGATCGCACCAGGGAGAGCAATCCCCATCGCAGCAAAGCCGTTCGAGATGATGCACGAATTGGCAACCTCGCACGGAAACATCCGGGCCATCCAGATTTTATGCGCACCAACGTCACAGATCACCAGATCGTCGGGCTCAAGCACGGCGTGCAGATCCCGCACGATGTGCTGCGGCCGCATCGGCCAGGATCGCGGGACGGCCAGCTCGGCTTCGAATCCATCGACGACAGTTTTCCGGGCCTCTCTAGCCCAGGGGGAATCGAACGGCATCAGCTTCTCCGCAATGAGTCCCAACGAAAGACGAAGATCCCCCAGCACACCAACTTCCACAATGTAGTGGGCATCAACCTCTGCGGGTGACACATCAAGGTGTACGATGCGCTTGTCATGGCGTGGGTTCCAGAGACAGGGCGCGTATTCCACGAAATCGTATCCCAGCGCAATCACCACGTCCGCCTGCTCCATGACGACCGATGCGTAGTCTCGTGCTTGCAGTCCTATCGTGTACAGCGACAGCCGATCGCTGTCCGGAAGGACCCCTTTGGACATGAAGGTGTGGAGCACCGGAATCTGCAGGCGCCGAGCGAACTGTCGAACCTCCTCATGCGCACGACCCCGAATCACACCGTTTCCGGCAAGGATGACAGGGCGCTGTGCGGCGGCGATTGCTCGAACTGCTCGGAAGATCTGGCTGGGTGCCGGCTCAGGTGTGACCGGCGCTTGTACAAAGAGAGGCTCCATCCCGCCGGCATCGCCGAGCTCTTCATCTGCCACATCTTCCGGAAGCTCCACGTGAGTCGCACCAGGCTTTTCCGCCTGCGCAATCTTGAACGCCTTTCGAATCGCTTCGGGAATGACCTCTGCTTTCGGAATCGAGGTGTTCCATTTTGTGATGGGCTTGAACAGTGAGATGACCTCGATGTACTGGTGAGATTCCTTGTGGCGGCGATTCAATGCCGCTTGTCCTGTAAGGGCAACCAGAGGAGCCCGGTCGAGATTGGCATCAACCACACCGGTCAGTAAATTGGTCGCGCCGGGTCCTAGCGTCGATAGACAAACCCCTGCCTTCCCGCTCAGTCGTCCATAGACGTCGGCCATGAAGGCCGCTCCTTGTTCATGCCGCGTCTCGATAAAGCGAATGCGGGAATCGAGGAAGGCATCCATCAGTTCCAGCGTTTCCTCGCCGGGCAGGCCAAAGACAAGCTGGACGCCTTCATTTTCCAAACATCGAACCAGCAGTTCTGCCGCCTTCATGAGAGCCTTGTTCCGCGTCAGCAACTGGGAGGCGTCGCACCGGCTCGTATCATGAAACATACGAACATTGGTTGAACCATCCAATTTGCTTCCCGCCTAATCAGGTTGGTCAACATGTCCCTCTTTGCGATAGAGCCGCGAATTGTCTGGGACGATTAATGTCCCTTTCCCGGCATGGCCCCGTGTGTTCCACTCATCATCTCGTGCATCCGCTTCTCATGGGCTACCTTAGCCTTCTCTCGCTGTTCCGGAGTCAGGACCGCCAAGGCATCACGCCGAGCCTTGAAGGCCGCCATACGCAGGCCCACTTCCAGCATCTCACTCTGCTTCACTTTGGCCTCGAGGGCGGTCAGCTCGGTCTTCTCGTCATCGGCTAAGGCACGCAATTCCCGTTCGGCCACATGGATGTCTGCCTCGGCCTTGATGTGCGCGCGGTCATACTCTAATTCGATCGCCTTCAGTTTCTTGACCTGCTCCTCCGTCAGTCCAATTTCTTTGTCATGTTTCAATAGGTGCCGGAGATGATCGGCGGCATGGGACTGATGGCCCTTCATCTCCTCCCAATACCCGTGTTCGCCTCCATAGCCATGCGAGTAGTCACCGTTTGAATTCGCCAGGCCTGGCTGAACATGCACACCGACGAAGCTCAGGATCGCAATGGTGCCAACCAGTGCTTTTGTAGTCATGGTTTTCTCCTCCATACAGAAAAGTGAGCGACCCCCAAACTCATTCCTGACGCCGGAGGCGCGAGGGATTTACATTCAGACCCATTCCTCGTGCCTTACGACGGAGAGTTCATAGGCTTACTTCTTTTTTGCCGGCTGATGGGCCTCCTCGGCATGTGCTAGCGACTCCTCTGCGTGCTTCAGCGATGCCTTGGCATGCTCGAGCGCTTCCTTGGCGTGCGCATTCTCACTGTTTTTGCTGGCTTCCTCCAGATGCGTGATCACTTCCTTTTCGTGGGCAATCCCTTCCTTCGCATGCTTGATGACCTCCTTCATGTGCCCGTCCTCGGCCGCGAAGGCCGAACTCGTGACACCTCCTGCGAGCACACCACACACTGCACTTGTAATCATGATCGTTTTGATCCAGCTCATAAATCCTCCCCCTCATACTAGTCGGTCAAATGAATGTATCCCGAAACTCTGTCTCCCATCGATACACAATATGCCGTTGTGCCGAAGCGTTCATGATCGAGTTATCGCCTCCGACTGTCACCTGAGCCCCTGATACGGATCATCAAAGATCACACCACATTCGAGACAGCGCACTTGGCCGGTCCGCTTCCCTCTTTTCGTCAGGACATCATCGATAAGCCGCCCGTGCACGCAAGTTGTCACCGGCGCTGTGTCACCCGAGAGTTCAAGTGTCCGGGTTTCCATGTAAGACTTCATGGGCACCTCCTTCTGTCCTCGTATTACATGCTCGTCTTCCCAATGGAGAGAATGGCTCTTGCCTTGAATTCCTCCGCCCAGGTATCCATGCATCACCCCTCGTCGGGTGTACTAATGCCAACTTTAGGAACCGTTTCGTTCACGTTTCACAGATCGTGCTTCACGGCAAAAAGATGACCAATTCACGCTTCAGCTACAAGTATTACCCCGGCACCCAAGAGGTCTAGTTAGCATCCAGCGTCCGGCATAGTTGACCTGTTCGGGTCACCTAGTTGATCGCCAAAAAGACTTGATCCTCTGTCAGGTTGGAGCAGCACCCCACAACCTCATCCACCGAACACCGTTTCCCCTGTTGCTGCAGCACCATCAGTACCTGATCAATTTGATTGTGATTAATAGTGATACTCATAGACATCCCTCAAACTCCGTACCGTTGTCCGCTGCCACTCGGCGTGCGGTGATTGTGAGAAGGTCATTGTGAAGGACCATAAATCGCATATTTCTCAGACCCTGACTGGTCAATAATGACCACTCTCGCACGAGAACCTTAACCCGGTGCAAAAGTGCTCATGAACGGTCTCTGCACGTGCAATAGTTCGGTCCTCACTGTCGTGCTCACGACAAGGGTCTCCAATCGTCTTCAGTGGCATTGATTCCGGCGAGCCTGAACAGGTGTGCCCCGACCCTAGCTGTCAGGATGCAGTCACTCTCTCCTGAGCACTTATGACCAGACGACAGCCAGCTGCTCCAGTATGCTTATTCAGAGGGGGCCTATGTATTACGACGGCTCGGCAAGTCCTGTAAGGGACGAGGGATGTCATGTCAGTGATCGTGCGGCAGACGCCCGATGTGCGTACGATCAGCGTCAGACCATGCAGCAAGCCTTGCAAAAAGAGAAAGGCCTGTTGGGGATTCTTGAGCGGCCTGAAGACACCGTCTGAGGGCGCCTCAACTCGGGAGGTAGGCATGTTATCTCTCAAGCTGGAAAGAGGGCTTCAGTGTTGAACTGCGGAGAGCAATCTTCAGTGAAGCGAGTATGTATCTAAAGCGGGTGCCTCGTCTGTTCTCTTCAGCTCTAGTTGGACCGGTACGAATGTCTTTTCACGCTGTTTAGGAAGGAGCAGTTTATGTTGGTCTATCTCGTGGTCCTTGCAATTGTCATTGGATTTCCAGTCTCAGCCTTCCCTCAATTTATGGATAAAGGCGAGTATGTCGAGGTCGCCAAAGGAACGAAGCTGTGTCCGAACGTCATCCTGGAATCCTCGAAGCGAATGTATGATTCAGAGAACCTCTATTGGCGAGTCACCAGTAAGGCACGGGTGAATGATACACAGACCGTCGCCGTGTTTATCGTTGAAGCCCTGTACGATCGTGAAAGCGGTGAAACCAGGATCAAAGAACGCCAATATGATGAGGACTATGCCACGTTCTTCAAAAGAGATTCTGAGCACAAGGGGATGAGGTATCATCTTTAGGTGTGGAAATAGGAGAAAGGCGGCGTACCCTTTCGGTTGGCCATCAACCAACCAGGCCTCCGTTGGAGCGGAGGGGATAAGGATACGCCACCATGAGGAAGAGAACCAGCACCGAGGCTGTCGAGTCAAGCACCGCGTGTTACGACACGCTGGAGCAGTGGGCGCGTGGGCAGATCCAAGCCCAACTGCAACAGCTCCTGGAGGAAGAAGTGACGACGTTTCTCGGCCGCGTTCGGCACGAGCGTCGCAGCACGGTGACCCCGGTCGATCCACCACCCGGGAGCCGAAACGGTTACGGGAAACCGCGTCAGTTCTCCATGATGAACGGGACCGTCACAGTCCGTCGCCCGCGGGTGCGGGATCTCGCGGACCGGTTTGAGAGCAAGATCCTCCCGCTGTTCAAGCGGCGGACGATGGAAGTCGGCGTGTTGCTCCCGGAGCTGTACCTACACGGGCTGTCCACCGGGGATTTCGACGTGGCGTTACGCGGCCTGCTTGGCGAGGGAGCGCCGCTGTCGGCGAGCTCGATTCAGCGACTGAAGGCCCGCTTCGAGCTCGAGTATGAGACGTGGACCAAACGGGATCTGTCGGATTTGGAGGTTGTCTATTGGTGGGCCGATGGTCTCTACGTGAAGGCAGGTATCGCAGACCGCAAGAGCGCCCTCCTCACGATTGTCGGTGCACTGACTACGGGGGAGAAGATCGTCCTGGCCTGCGAGAGCGGCGAGCGGGAGAGCAAGGACTCGTGGCTGACGGTGCTGCGCCGCCTGCGGGAGCGTGGATTGACGTTTCCGCGACTCACGGTGGCCGACGGGCACTTGGGCATCTGGGCCGCGCTCGGGGAGATTCATCCTGCCGGGGAAGAGCAGCGGTGTTGGAACCACAAGCTCACCAACGTCCTCGATGCTCTACCCAAGAAAGCCCAGGCCACTGCCATCGAACGCCTCAAGGCGATGCCCTATGCCGAGACCCAAGCTGAGTGTGAGCGGCAGCGCGACGCCTTCGTCCGCCGGTACCGTAAGACGGATCCAAAGGCCGTGGAGACGCTGCTGCGCGATTGGGACCGCATGGTCACGTTCTACGTGTTCCCAAAAGAACACTGGATTCACCTCAGAACGACGAACATTGTAGAGTCGCCCTTCTCGGCTGTGCGGCTCCGTACAGACGCGTCTCGTCGCTACAAGCGCGTGGAGGGCGCCCAGGCCATCATCTGGAAAATCCTCCGAGTGGCCGAGCAGGCATGGCGAAAACTGAATGCGCCGGAGCTGCTGCCCCTGGTCGCCTCCGGTGTGCGGTGCAACGATGGGAGAATGATCCAGTCAGGCAGGATGCCGTGCCACGGGAACGATCAGGCCGAGAGGACCGCCGCCTGAACTCAATTTACACACCTATTGACATGATCTCCAAGGGGATGCTCCTCATAATCAGCCCCAAAGACGGACGAGTTGAAGCAACTGTAGAGGTTTGCAGAAGGAAGCAATAGTATATGTGCTCTGTTGCGATGGCCTTTCCAAGCTCATGGGACCCCTATGCGGCATGATCTCCAGCTGCAGAGGCTCCACTTTGTCAAGAGTCACTCTCTTTGGAATTGGATGGAAGGACTGTGGTTGGTAGGCACAGGCTTGCTGATTAAGGAACTCGATTTCGCTCATCATCAACGGCATACGCGCTAGTATATCTTCTCGGCTTATTCGTTAGGATCTTGTGTTCTGCCTCATAGTGGGACACCCAGTGAACTTGTTATGAGACGGGGCGAAATACTAGGGCCTGTTAACACTAAGGACCCTGTTTGTGCGATACTGCGCCATGGAACT
>CABVSA010000033.1 GCA_902500805.1 uncultured Nitrospira sp.
GCGGCTGCGGCGCTGATGATTGACTACGTCTTAACAGTGGCCGTCAGCGTTGCAGCAGGTATTGCGGCGCTCACCTCGGCTGTCCCAAGTTTATTCATTCACCGCGAAGCCCTAGGGCTGGTCGCCATTCTATTTATCATCGTGATGAATCTCCGTGGGGTTCGCGAGTCCGGCAAGTTTTTCGCCATCCCAACCTATTTTGCCATCGGGGCACTGGGCATTCTCGTCGTCGTGGGAACTGTTCGGTCCGTATTCAACTCCGGAGCCCCCTCTATCCCGACAGGCCCTGTCGAGGCGGAAACGCTTACTCTATTTTTAGTACTCCGGGCCTTTGCGGCAGGCTGCTCGGCGGTCACCGGCATGGAAGTTATTTCAAACGGGGTCAAAGCCTTTCGCCCACCCGAATCGAAAAATGCCGCGACCACCATGATCTGGATGTCGACCATCCTGGCTTCGCTGTTTATGGGCATTAGTTGGATGGCCTCGCACTACGGCATCCTGGCAAAAGTAGATGAAACGGTGGTCTCCCAACTGGCTCGTTTGACCTTCGGCACCGGCCCCATCTATTACGCCATACAGATCGGGACCATGGCCTTGTTGGTGTTGGCGGCAAACAGCGCCTTCGCAGGATTTCCGCATCTGGCATCGATCTTGGCTCGCGATAGATTCATGCCCCATCAGATGGCCACGTTCGGCGATCGCCTGGTCTTTTCGAACGGCATCATCATTTTGGGATTCTTCGCCTGTCTCTTGCTCGTCGTGTTCGAAGGAGATACGCACGCACTGATTCCGTTGTATGCCATCGGCGTGTTCCTGTCCTTTACACTTTCTCAAGCCGGGATGGTCAAACAATGGCTCGTCAAGAGAGGGACCCATTGGCAGACAAAACTCATCGTCAATGGGGTCGGCGCAGTCACCACGGGTATTGCAACAATCATCATTGCCAGCACCAAGTTCATGCAGGGTGCCTGGATTGTCTTCCTGCTCATCACGGTCCTCCTTCTCATGTTTCAGGGGATTCGCTCGCACTATAAGGCCGTCAGCGAGCAGATCACACTGGACCGCCGCGGGGAACGACCGCCACTGCCTCGCCGCAATATCGTCATTATTCCCGTCAGTGGGATGAATCGCGCCGTAGTCCGTGCGCTGGACTATGCTCGGAGTCGCCCTGGCGAAATTCGCGCGGTGTTCATCGACGTGGACTCTGAAGAAAGCGCCAAGGTCAAGATTCAATGGGCTCAATGGGGAGGCGGCGTGAATTTGATCGCGCTGTCGTCACCCTATCGCTCAGTCCTCGGGTCGCTCCTCGACTACGTCGAGGAAGTGCTCGAGAAAGATCAGAATACCTGGGTGACCGTCGTGATCCCGGAGATCCTGCCGGCACGGTGGTGGCAGAACATTCTCCATAACCAACGGGCGTTCATGCTCAAAGCCTCACTGCTGTTCAAAGAACGCGTGATTCTCATCGATGTCCCCTATCATTTGACGCGATGACAATGCATTGTGAAGCGTGGCTCGTGAAACGCGAAGCGCAGTTTCGGAGCTCTCGTCTCGCTCTCTTCACCGCTTGCCTTGCAATGGCTTCTCCGGTTCATGCCTTCACAATCACTGCGCCACCAGACGGAGCCACGCTCGCTGCAGGAACTACCATTACGGCGCGGGTGGATTTGGACAAGGACGCCGGCATCGTCAAGGTCCGCTACTATTGGTACGGTGAGCAGGAGGAAGTTCTGGTTGAGCAGGATGACTCAACCGCCACAGGCTCCATCGTCGCGCCAGTCACCCTGATTGGATCAATCGAAACAGAACCTCCATTTGGCGGTCTACTCCACGTTCCACACGATGCCATTGGACCGATGCGTCTCCTGGCCGTAGCTGAAATCTCTCGTGGGCGATTGGGAACCAGATCCGTATTCGATGAAGTGATTGTGAACGTGACCCCTCCTACTGCCCTTACCGCAATCGATTTTGAAACAGAGAAGCCGTTGCAATTGGGACGCGCCGGGCAATCGTCGGCCTTTGGCCATGTGGACTCTCTGGGAAAAATATTTGAGCTTCCCATCGTCGGAGACTTTTCAGATCGAGTCACCCGGCGCATCAGCACATCGGCCAGCGGGACCAGCTATGAGTCCTCCAATCCAACAGTCATCAACGTCTTACCCGGGGGCCTGCTTCGGATCGTCGGCAATGGCAAAACCACCATCACCGTCGCCAATCGTGGCAAACAAGCCGCACTCGATGTCGATGTCAATGTGAATGACGAGCCGAACGAACCGCCGATTGCCGATGCTGGATCGAACAAATCCGTCAAGTCCGGCTCTCGAGTCAAACTGAATGGCCTGAACAGTCGAGACCCGGAAGGGGACGCACTGTACTATAGTTGGAGCCAAATACGCGGCAGCAAGGTACCACTGCTCGACGCCAATAACTCGGACGCCTCCTTCCTTGCACCAACCGTCTCAGAGACTCGAACCTATCGGTTTAAATTACGTGTGACGGATAAGAAGGGGGCCGACAGTCTGCCGGCATTTGTGGAGGTAACGGTGGAACCGTAGAGGAGTTCCGCATTCGGTTGGTTCTATTTCTTTCCAGATATTTGGTTCCGAAGCCACCGCGTCAACACGTCCTTTCTTATTTCTCCAGCAGCCAGCTGAAGCGTAACCGACTCCAGCTCCTTGGGATCCGGAAGCGTCTCAATTCCATTCACGTTGAGGAAGACCAGCGCAGACAGAACCGCAGCTCGCTTGTTTCCATCAACAAAGGGATGATTCTGGGCGACGTGGAACATGTAGGCCGCCGCCATCGCAGCAACATCTTCATGGAGATATTTCCCGCCGAATTGCTGGCGCGGCATGGCCACAGCTGCATCCAGCAGGCCGTGATCTCTCACGCCATGTGAGCCACCATCACTGTCGATCGTATCGAGGTGGAGCAACAGTACGTCGTCCACACTGAGAAAGAGGACCTCTTCCACTATGTTAGTCCGCGAGCCGCTTCAACATCGGCCCATACCTCTTCCGCAGCTCTTTGACCGTGGCCGTCATGCGCTCGGGTCCCACCCCGACATTCACCGGCGTAATGATGAGTGCATTGCCATTGACCGTGACTTGCAGGGGAGTGTCTTCCGTGATCCCCAGGGCCTGCATCACCGGCTTTTCGATAATCAGCGCCACGCTGTTCCCATGCTTTTGTAATCTCTTGATCATGCCCCACCTCGCGTCCTTACAATGTTACAACGCGCTTTTGGTAATGTCTAGGGAGTGGGAAATCCACGTCATAAAGATGATTGCGCTTCAACAACCCGCCTTGGTTCGTAGGTTTGCCTGGCTGACTGAGATGCTTTGTATAGACTGGCCGAACACTGATGAAAGCATGAATGAAGTGGCTGACTGGCAGGTTTCACTGATCTCGACTAGCGTTTACGGAGGTTCTGGGAGGCAAGAACACACGGCGTGCTGCTACTGATCCGCTCCACCTTCTCCTCGCACACACCAGACTTTGAACGCAGAGGCTTTACTGGTCATATGGACATAGCCATTGCTCAAATGAAGATGCCAGGCCTTTGAGGATTCCCCATCTGTGGAGGAGGACCAATAGAACCCCGACGGGTTGTTCAGAAACGGATGGCCGACTGGAAGCATCGCATCGGAATCCTGGACAGATGGGTCAAGTAGGCTGGTCAGTTCCACAATCGACGGTAACCGCCACCCTCTCTGACCACCAATCGCCTTATTCAGACAATTGGACCGAGCCGCCTTCCAATCAGTGCGTGCTATCGCAGGAGACCGCTCCCAGAGCAGACCCGTGTCTTGATCCAATACTGCCTCGCTATTAAAGTTTGCCAACACGATGAACCGCGTCTCCGTTGGGAGAGTTCGATTCCATGAAACGACGTACGGAGATGACAGATCTGACGTGGATCGGGCCTGTCCCATATCGGCCAGGCCAACACAAAAGGCAAAGGTGCTGGTGAAGATTACTCCATTGATCATTCGCCTACGCTTCGGTTCCACTGTACCTCTCCCCTCTAGACGATCCAGAGACCAGCCACACCGGTCCGATTGCATCAATCCCTTTGCCGCGGTTTGTTAGAGAATACAACACGTCAAGAATGGACGGGAGGTCGGAATGAGATCATACCGCTACGCCCCCTGTTTCGCCTTCCCCCGCGCAACCAGGGCAACCACCTGTAACAACTTTTCAACGCGGGCCTTGTATTGATTCATGAATTGAGCCGTCCACATCGTGTTGTACTCGATAGCCGCACTCTTCTTCATCCCGGCATCTTTTTCACCGACCGGAGACGAATAGTGGGCAATCAAACGATCAAGTTCCTCTTCACCAAAATTCCTCGAATAGGCCTGTTTGAGATGATCACGGAGGGTTTCCATCTTCCCCATTGACTGCCTGATATCTTTCAGGAACGCGTCAAGCAGCCGTTCGATTTCCTTCTTGGTGTCGCCGGACACATTGGGATAGCTGGCCGCAATGGACTTTCTGATCTGTTGCTCGTACTCACTAACATATTTTTGCGTGAGGCTCTCATACTCTGACTCAAGCTCCGAAACTCGGATCAGCGTCAGCAACTTCTCAATCTTGATAGACTTGGAGTTCTCGATCGTGGCCGCATCTGCAGCAATCGCCCCAACAATCATTGTCAGGCTACAGACGCACCAGAGTAGAGCAACCTGTGGAAGACTGCCATGCTGTCTTTTCTCCTGGTCGCGCATCGCTCTCACCTCTTGCGACCGAGTCTACTCCGATTGGACTGATCGTCAAGAAATAGAACACCTTCTACGACCTGGATTGATTCACGCGAATCGGTCCATAGGTGTGACGAGCTCGTTGAAGTTCTTTGATATGCCTGCGCAACGCAGGACCAAACGAAGACCGTTCCACGTCATGACGAAACTGCATGCTGATTCGTTCGACATGCGTAATCGCCGCAAGCAATTCTCGCACAAGGTGTTCGCCGGCACTGGTGAGCCATCCCAAGGACTTATCGGCATACTGCAGATCCAGCAGGGAATAGCGGACCGATTCCACTTCTTCCAAACAGCGAAAGCCAGCCCGTTGTAAGTCTCGCCGGGAAAGCCCGGCTTGCTTCCATCTCACTGATCCATGACGCCCCGCCCCCCATAAAGCAAGATGCTGGAATAACAAGGCGCCCATCGTGAATGTGAACGTCGCGTGAAGAATGCCCCGCAACGGCCTGAGCGTTCGTCTCCAGGGAGAGTAGAAAATCTTCTGATTGTGGTCTCCGCGATACATGACATGTTTGCGCAGCAGGAGATTCAAATGATGATGGCTGTTCTCATGGATCAAATCGTCGATCAGATCGAGATTGTCGCGATCGAAACAATTGATAAAGGACAGACCCGGTCGATGGCGATAGCTGAAGCTCACCACACCCTTTGCTTGAAGCGGGATAATGCGATTGGTCAGCAATGCCAGCACGCTATGACCATCAGGCCAAGCGAGCCGGATCGTCTCCCACGCGCAACCAATGCGTGCGACCTGCCGCTGATCCGTAGACCTCACGCATCTCGGTTGACGCTCTTTCCCATAGACCAATGTCGGCCCAACGGTGACAGGTTCATGGTTGCTCTGGATGGCGACCGCCGGAGCATGGCAACCCCAGTGCCATTGTGCCAATCCCTGACCAACAGACCAGACCGATGAGATCCTCTTGCCGACCTTCACCCTTATGCCGCTGGAATCTACTCGAAAGACCATAGCCCCAGACGTCTGAGACAAGACCTTTTGCACATCAGGCGGAGCCTGACACCAGGCTCCACTCACCCCAGTAGAGATGGTTCCTGGAAGTTCCGCCTTCTCAAAATGATCCTTGAGATTGCCTGACACATCCCATCGGTTCAGCTTCTGCTGCCGCATCCATGTGACGGATAAGCCTGGATCAAACCAGAGAGCCTCCTGTGTCAGTTCCCCTGCCAATCGTCGACAGAGAATAAGGACTCGCTTTTCTAGTCCACGTGCTTGCGGACGGCCATCTGGGAATATATCGTCGAAGTAGCCGTGTTCGAAAAACTTCTCCTGGCATTCCCCAAATAACTGCGATGCAAAGTCTCTCAGGTCCTGCTCAGATTCCAGCTGTCGATATACATCGAGTAAATACAGGAGATCATTCAATGTCTCAATCCAACCGACAACTTTCCATGTAGAATAGGACTCCCGTGGGAGCTCTGAGCGGAGACGGTCAAAGAAACCAGTTGGAAGCCTCAATATTCCGGTCAAATCACTATGGTCGGTACGCAATTCCCGACACAAGTCGGCATGGAGTCGACGCATCGAGCGACGAAATTCCCGCTGTAATGTGATGAGAGGCTGCGGATCGAGCAGGTGCATAGCGAGACGATGACGAACAATGTAGGCAGGACTCTAGCGCAGCTGGAAAGTGGGTGCAAGGGCGAAGCTGAGCAACCTGCCCTTGTCTCTCTTCTACAGAAACCGCAAACCATCGTCGTCCCTGGATATTCTTCCCCAGCACGCTCTAACATGTAGCCTATTACTGAGCGTAGCGAAACATCGAGAACAGTCCGGCCCTGCTGGGAAATAGAAACAACCTTCCATGATGCTGAACAAAACTGATCTTGCGCTGGTGCTTGCAGAAATTACTCCCGTCTTACGTGGCGGCTGGATACAAAAAATCCATCAGCCACAAGCCCTCACGATCGTGCTGGACATTCGGGTGCCGGGTGAGACCCATCGGCTGCTGATCTCCTGTGACCCAAACAGCGCCCGACTCCATCTCACCACTGGTTCCTATCTCAACCCACCGGCGCCGCCTCCCTTCTGCCAATTTCTCCGGGCCCATTTTCAAGGTGCGAGACTCGACGATATTCGCCAAATCGAGCATGACCGTATTGTTGAGCTGCAGCTCACAAATAGAGATGGACCTCGCACAATCATGTGTGAACTAGCAGGCCTCAAGTCGAATCTCCTGGTCCTCGATGCCGAGCGACGAATCCTGCGCGACTGCACTCGCCGATGCACGACTGTTGGGGAATCCTATGAGCCTCCAGGTCAAGGCAATGTTTCACAGAAAGCGGCTCCCAGCCGTTTCACTGGGCTCGCTGGAGGCATGCATCCTGTTTCAGACGCCATCGATACCTATTACCGCGAGCAGGAATCAGGACGGGCCGGCGACCGGATCAAAGAAGAACGTCTACGCGTACTTAAGAAAACGCTCAAGAAAGAACTGCGGTTGATCGAGGCCTGGCGGAACGATCTCACGAAAGCAGCCGCCTACCATGACTATGCACGGTATGGAGAACTCATCAAATCCAATCTCGGAGCAATCCTGAAGGGAGCCGATCATCTTGAGGTGGTCGATTACTTCGATGACCAGCTCCCTACGATCACGATTCCCCTCGACCCCATGAAGTCACCCCATGGCAATATGGACGACTACTTTCGAAAGCATCGAAAACATCTGGCCGCTGAACGTGAACTCACACCTCGAATTGAACGAGCCGAGCTCGGTCTCGCACGGCTGCGCCAGGAGCTTCACGAAATTGAGCAAGGGACCTGGACTCCACCTGCAACACCTTCTCCCGGGCTACGTGTCGCCACCAGTCCAGCAGCTCGTGCCGTTGCTCAGCAACGAGGACCATTTCGTCGATTTACCTCGACTGACGGGCTCCCGATCTTCGTCGGACGCAATGCTCGCGAGAACGATGAACTCACATTCGGTCTGGCCAAGAGCGACGACCTCTGGCTGCATGCTCGTGGAACGCCCGGATCACACGTCGTTGTTCGCTTAGGAAAAGGGACCGATCCTCCATCGGAAACGCTTCGTGATGCAGCAACCCTGGCCCTGCTCTATAGCGATCTGAAAAAAAGCGGCAAAGGCGATGTCATCTACACCCGAAGGAAGTGGGTGAAGAAAGCGAAGGGACAAGCCCCTGGTGCGGTGATCGTCACCCAAGAGAAATCAGTACACATCAATCTAGATAAGATCAGACTGGATGCGCTCAAGAATCGAACGAGTCACAATTGAGCTGTGTCGTACTCTCTCCGACGGCCTCGTTCAAGGCGGAGACTCACCACATTGAATCTTGGCCTCTCCCGATGTGCGAGTCCAGGCTGAAACACCGGTTTCTCTCGCCCTATCGCACGGACGGGACTATGATGGCCTGAAACCGTAGAGGACGCACATGACGGCTGGACAAGCACAACCACCGACGATTCTCATCGTCGACGACGATCTTCCGATCGTAAACCTCTGCAAGGCGTTTCTGGAAGAAGCCGGATATGCTGTTCTGGGGACCGACGGCAGCTCGGAAGCGCTGAAGATCTGCACGCAGCACAACGGATCGATCGATCTGCTTCTGACAGACCTGGTATTGCCTCCACCGGGATTTCAGATTGCCTCAGCTTCGAATCAATTCCCGCACGTCAATGGCCTTGAACTAGCCGTGCGGGCGTCCAGAATTCGGAGCGCACTTCGCATCATTCTTATGTCAGGGAATCCCGATAAAGAGCTTGCGGGGCACGGGATCAAACGAGGAACGCTCCCGTTTCTAGCGAAGCCGTTCGAACGTGATCGCCTGCTCGCGCTGGTGAAAAACGTGCTCGCCCAGCCGGCAACGCCCCTTGGAGTGGAACAACCTGCCCGTGCTGCAAATGATGCCGAATGGTTTGGTTGAACTCGATAGAGGCTAAGAGTCAGGCCGAGGTTCAGCCTTAACAACGCGCATCGAATTCTCTCCGACTGAATCTTAGTCTCCGCCTGTTACGCTGCTAGGCATGTTCCGTCATAAACCATCCGGCAATCGATAATCGCCGATGCTGCCCAGCCGTGGCATCTACTCGACACACTCGATGGAATCGAGGAACAGTAAACATCACCAACGATCCCGGACGCGGCTCGATACAATGTGTCGGAACAAGGTCAGGTTTGGCTGTCTGCTCCCCTGTTCGCATCGCATAGATGATCAATTCTCCTCCCCAATCCGGCTGCCATTCTTCATGAAAATAGGTGACCAGGGCGATCCTGCGTTGCAGGGTCCGACGCCCAGCGATCGGCCGGCCCTGATCCGTGTCATCATGAGTGAGGAGACAATCGCCTGCCGAGTAGGAATAATAGCTGAACCCCAGATGCCGTCCGGTGATACCAGGAAAGGACTCGATGTAGTCTTGGATGAACGGAAAGTGAACCCGCGATAACAACCGCTGCCCTTCCGGAGGACCGATTTCTGCTTTCGCCCAGTTTCCCGATTGAGGAAAGTCTTCTCGCACATTGGGGAGATCCGAGAGACTTTTCCAGGCCGCTTGATTCATCCGGTCGCGGAAGAACTGTCGCTCTTCGGCGGACCAGAAGTTTTCAACGACCAATACCGGACTCCTCTGAAATGAAAATGAGTTGATCTCGTCAGACGCTGGTGTCGATGGCATTCCAGTCATGATCCCACACGCACCCTAGCCGCCATTGGAACCCCGTCATGCAGTGCGCGCCCCCTTCACCCAAATAAAAAGAGGGGCTGCCATCATGTATGGCAGCCCCTCCGTCCAATGTCTGGAACCGATTACTTACCAGCGATCACGCTTTCCACCACCGCCGCCACTGCGACCGCCGCCTCCACCGAATCCACCACGCCCGCCACCGCCACCACCACCGGTCCGTGGTTCCTGGGGACGTGCTTCATTGACTGTAAGAGTCCGGCCACCCATTTCTGACCCGTTGAGTGCCGTGATGGCAGCTTGAGCTTCGGCATCAGACGACATTTCCACGAAGCCGAATCCCCGGGATTGCCCGGTGAACTTATCCGTAATGATGCGGGCAGAAGCCACTGCACCATGCGCTGCGAATAAGTCACTCAATTGCTGCTCGGTCGCCGAGTAGGGCAACCCACCGACATAGATCTTCGAACCCATTGGGGTTCCTCCTTTAGGATAATGACATTGTCTTGAGCACGAGGAACGGGGAAGGAGCGGGCCGAAGACGCGATCGATGCAGCGGCTTAGGTCTGACTTCCGACAAGATTCCCGGACAAGGCAACATCGACATTGTGGGCCTTCTCTGATGGTCACTCAGCATCGCGAGGCCCAGGGCGATACGAGTCAGAGCTACACTAGCATAGCGCTTTGCCGATTACAACCTTACTCCCCAACTCGAACCAGAAGCCCTTGATCCCTACAATAGGCCATCGTTCGGTAAAACCAGCCGACCACTCCAAGCACCAGCACCCCGTTAAGCCCGACCGCCCAGGCCAGATGGCTGAGTGGCGTCTGTCCCGTCGTGAGCACAGCCCGCATCCCCTCGAAAATATGTGCAGCCGGGTTCACCCACGCAATCCCCTGAAGCCAAACCGGCAAGACCTCCAACGGATAGAACACACAAGAGATCGGTTGAAACAGAAAGACCATGCTCCAGGCCAAGACCTCTGCCTCCTGCCCAAAGCGCATAATGAGCGACGTGGTAAATACGCCGATGATCCACCCGGTCACGACAAGGTTCAACACGAAGGGACCAAGCCATAAGCCGATCACCAGCACGTTATAAGAATAGAAGACGAGGGCGCAGACCCCCATGATGATCGAGACCGCCGTGACCTTCATGATGCTCATGGCCATCGTCGCCACGAGAAATTCACTCGGCTTCAGCGGGCTCGCAAACAAATTCATGAGATTGCGCGCCCAGAGCTCTTCGAGAAATGTGATCGTGATCCCCTGCTGCGCCCGGAACAGGATGTCCCAGAGGATGAGCGCCCCCAAGAAGAAGGTCACAAACCCGGGAAGCTGTGGTTGGTACCGTGCAAGGTACAACGTGATGAATCCCCAAATCACAAGATCGAGAAACGGCCAGTAGAAAATCTCCATAATCCTCGGCAAACTTCTTCGATAGAGATACAGATGTCTGAAGATCAGTGCCGTAACACGATGGAGTTTCATCCACAGGTCTCATGTTTGTGCTCATGGTCACAGCCACCGCATCCCTGATGTGTCCTGAGGAGCTCCGCCCTCAGCTGTCTAACCCCGGCAACCATATGAGTCCCCGCCCGCTGTCCATCAGGCATCCGTCGCATCCAGAGCCCCAATAACACCATCGGCATCCCTATGAGACCGGCTCCGAACACCAGCGTCATGCGGCTCGTTCCCCCCAGCCACCAGAGAAGCAGCCCCACCAATGAGAGAGGAACCACTCCTGCGACCGTGCTTTTCAACACAACCGGCCACCCGCAGGTCCCTCGGCTTCGGCCTATCAGACTCACCCCCAGCCAAAACAATCCCCAGGCCGCGCTGACGACCAATCCCCCCGTGACAAACCCCAGGACGAACTCGATGAGCGGATGCATCATGATGACAAAGAAGCCGTTGATTCCCGTGCCAACTTCAAAAAGACCTCCTCGAGATCTGTTTGGCCGAACCGATCCACGATCGCCTGCGCCGTCCCCTCGGCCACCAGCCGTCCACGCTGGAGAAACACAATGCGGTCCGACATTTCCTCCATCTCCCGCATATTATGAGACGTATACAGAATACTCAGCCCTGACAATCGCTGCTCATCCTTTAACAGAGCCCTGATCTTGTACGCCACATCGGGGTCTAAGCTCGCGGTCGGTTCGTCAAGAAAGAGGATGCGCGGCTCCGTGAGGATGGCCTTGGCCAGCGCCAGTCTGGTCATCTGCCCGGATGACAACTTCCGGGTCACTTTCCGTCGAAACTCTTCCATCTCCAGCTTTCTGACCACCTTGTCGATCCGCTGCGCGATATCAGAGAGTCCATACAACCTCGCCACTACCCAGAGATTCTCCTCGACCGTCAGCGCCTGCGGCATCGAGATGTAGGTGGACGAAAAGTTGACCTGCTGCAGAATCTCCTCCCGGTGCGTCGACAGATCCAGGCCGAATACCTCGATGGATCCCGAAGTCGGTGTGACTAATCCCAGTAACATCTGAATCGTGGTCGTCTTGCCGGCTCCATTGGGTCCCAACAATCCCAGGATTTCTCCAGGCCGAATCTCGAACGACACACCATCCACCGCCGTAAAGTCGCCGAAGCGCTTCGTCAAGTGTGAAACGTTCAGGACCGGACTCGCCATTGAACACATCATGCCGGTTGAGTCAATTGAACAACAAGGCGTCGCTGACCTTGTCGGGAATGTGGCACGTGTCACACTTCCGGTCCAACACCATGTGCCCATGCTGAGTGTTTCCATCATGGCAACGGAAACAATCGCTGAGGGCTCTCGTACGAAGGGCCGATCCTTCCGGATGGGCTGGATACCAGGGTTTACTGTCGGCAGACACATGGCCACGTGGGATCACAATGGGATAGCCCTTGATCGGCTCATCGTGTACGACACCGGCATGACAGGTCGTACAGCCTTCGCCCTGCCCACGAACCGTGAAGGCCTCCATATGTCGGCGATGACTCACGACCAACCCCACCTCCTTCACCGGTAGCGGAAGATCACGAGAGGCAATTTCCGAGACACGAAGGATGTGTCGATGACAGCTCAGACAGACTCCAGAATCCACAGTCGCCTTCAGATTGTGCGCCTCCGTCGGAGTTCCCACGAGGGTGATAGCGACATCTTTCGCCCCGGCCCAGACCTTGTCGATCAACCAACCATGAAGACCGGGCCGCACATGGCACGTGACACAACTGACATCTTTATGAGAAGACTTCGCCCAGCTCTTGTAGGAAGGGGCAATGGTATGGCATCCGGCACAGAACTCGGGGTGATCGGTCAAGGGAATCGCAATCCCCGTCAGAGCGACCGCTCCGACCATAACGGCCAATGCAATCGTGG
The DNA here is from genome assembly GCA_902500805.1 of uncultured Nitrospira sp. GTDB lineage: Bacteria > Nitrospirota > Nitrospiria > Nitrospirales > Nitrospiraceae > Nitrospira_D. The sequence goes on from CABVSA010000033.1 coordinate 12,779, forward strand.
TCCTAGACGTCCAGCTCATGCTCCCGGCGCCGAAGCGGAAACTGCCGAATCAAGAGCGCGGCCACACCGGCGATATCGTCCAGATGCAGCACAGGTACCGGCTGATCAATCGATTTGTCGGAGACCACCGCGAGAAGACCATCGGACGAATAGGAAATTTCGCCCAACTGATCACGCACCACGACAATCTTCGGATAGCCCTCACTCTTCCATCCCTCTGCGATGATGAGATCATACGAACCATCCAAGAAACGGTCTCGGACCTCTTCGACCTTGAGCTGTTCGGAGACGTCGGTAAACATCGCCAAGCTCCCCTTCGACACGACGATCACACTGCTGGCACCGGCGCGTTTATGACGCCAACTGTCCTTACCCTCCGTGTCGAGATCAAACCCGTGGCCCGCATGCTTGACGGTCGCCACGCGATAGCCGACCCTCACCAGTTCGGGGATGACACGCTCAATTAACGTGGTCTTCCCGCTATTCGAGCGACCAATAAAAGACACGATCGGAATAGACATATAGTGATTGGTCATCGGTCACTCGTCATTGACGACGAAGAAACTCTCTACTGCATTGACCAGTGACGAGTGACTCCTTGTTTCTCTAACAACAGGAGAGGCGTGGTTCACCGGAATGTGGACGCTCCGTGGTAGTCGGCCAAGCTTCCCCGCTCAATAGTTGGACCGTGACCCCGTCGCCAGGATTCAGCCGCTCGATTTCAATCGGCACATCGATGAGACAGTTGGCTTTGACCATGGAAGTCAGAATCCCGGAGCCCTGATCGCCGGTCGTCCGAACTTTGAAAACACCCTCTTCTCGTGTCAGGATCCCGCGCAAGAAATGCCGCCGATCCGTCCGTTTGGAAAAAGTCTCCTGAAAAATCGCCTGCAGCACCGGTCGTCCATACGTTCGGCAACCGCTCATCTTCTGCAGCGCCGGTCGCACGAGCTGCTCGAACGTCACCATCGAAGACACGGGATTACCGGGGAGGCCGAAGGCCAGCCTGCCCTGAATCAGGCCAAATGCCAAGGGCTGCCCAGGTCTGATTGCAAGTTTCCAAAAATTCATCTCAGCCCCGAGCTCGCGGAAGACCGCTTTGGTAAAATCATAATCACCCATCGACACCCCGCCGGACAGAACCAGGATATCGGCGTTCAACCCCTGCGAAATTTTTTCCTTGAGGGCGTCCGGTGTGTCGCGGGCAATGCCGAGCAAGAGCGGAACCCCTCCGGCTTCCTGTACCGCTGCGGCAATCCCATAGCTATTCGAGTTGATGATCTTCTCGTCACTGAACCGTTCATCCAAATCGGCCAATTCATCACCGGTCGACAGGATCGCCACCCGCGGTCGCTGATACGCAAATACCAAAGACTTGGCAAGGATCGCGAGCATCCCGGACTCACCGGGACGAATTCTGGTCCCCTGTGCGATCATGCAGTCGCCTTTTTTGACGTCCTCACCTTGCGGTCTGATATTGGCGCCCTTCGGTTCAGGCTTCAACACGCGTACGGACGTCGGTGTGGGTTCGGTGTCTTCGACCTTGAGCACCGTATCCGCTCCTCGGGGCATCGGTGCGCCGGTCATGATCCGGATCGCCTGACCAGGCCCGACCGTTTTCGTCGGCATTGTCCCAGCGGGAACATCTTCGATAATCGAGAGGGTCACCGGCTTCTGGATGGCATGCTCCTGTTTGATATCCTCCCATCTCACAGCAAACCCATCCATGGCTGAATTGTCCCACGGAGGATTGTCTCGCTCCGCAACGATGTTTTCACCCAGTACACGACCCAAGGCATCCAAAATCGAGACTTTTTCAACTCCCAACACCGGCGTCGCATCTAACACAATCCGTTGCGCCTCATGAAGTTGGGTCAGTCCGTTCATGGCATCGGCGGCTTTCACTGACTGATTCCTTTCAGCGGCCCGGCGGTCGGCTTTCCCACCTTCAGGAGCGATGCCCCTTTCTTACAGAACACTTCGACCTGATTGGCAATTTGGTGGTAGGCCTCCGCCGTAGGGGTATCAGAGTTGAAAAGTGCGAAAGGTTCTCCGGCATCCGATTGCGTAACCACGTCCGGATCGAGCGGAATTCGCCCTAGGAACGGAACCCCCATGTCGCTCGCAGAAGCTTCCCCACCGCCCTTTCTGAATACTTCGATCTGCGCATGGCAATGTGGACACTCAAGCCCGCTCATGTTCTCCACGATGCCGATGATCGGTACCTCGCTATCCTTACAAAACGTTACTGATTTGCGCGAATCGAGCAGCGCCACTTCCTGAGGAGTCGTGACAATGACAGCGCCGCTGACCTGGCCGAGCAAATCGATGGTGGTGACTGATTCGTTGCCGGTCCCCGGAGGAAGATCGATCAGGAGAAAATTCAGATCTTGCCAATCGACTCCGCCCAGGAGCTGATTGATGAATTCATACTTATAGGCATCTCGCCAGATAATGGGATCGTCTGAGTTCTGCAACAGAAACGACATGGAGGCAATCTTCAAATTATACGCCTGGAAGGGAATAATCCCCCCGGAGGTGCTGATCTTGAGCTTCTGTCCTTCGGCCCCGACCATCTTGGGAATATTGGGACCATGGATGTCCATATCGCAGATGCCGACATGCCATCCCTTGAGAGCCAAACTCACCGCAATATTCGTGGTACAAGTACTCTTCCCCACACCACCCTTGTTGCTCATAATGAGAACCTTGTACTCAATCCGCTCCATCCGCTTGGCCACCAGCCAGCGGCTATGCCCTTCCTTATCCTTTTGACATTGTTCTGTTTCATCACAGATGGCGCAGGCCCACATGTAGGTGCACGCATCTCCGCTTCCACTGTTATTGATCACATTGAGTTCACGAGCCATGAATAGTCTTTCTAAGAAACGGTTCGTTCAACATCCTGCTAACGCGGTCGTCCTCCTGGAACTCCCACATAGTCCTCGCCCGTGGAAGCATTCGGCATCGCCACCCCGGCAGCATTCCCACCAACTCCCGATCCTGCCATTGCCGCCGTTGGAACAGACGGCTGGTCGGACTCGGCAGCGGCTTTCTTTCCAAAGACTTTCGCGCCAAAAATCCCGACCCAGTAGAGCAGAAACATGGGGCCGGCCATCAGCGTTTGATTGAATGGGTCTGGCGTGGGAGTCAGGATGGCGGCAATCACGAACGACCCTAACAGCGCCCACTTCCAATATTGGATCAGAAACGGCGCATCCACCCACCCGAGCTTCGCCATAAGCGTCAGCGCCAACGGCACTTCAAAAATGAGCCCGAACACCATTAGAAACCAGAGAGCGAATCCGACATATTGCGCAATAGAAATCTGCGGTGCAAATCCTGCATTGACGCCGTACGAAATCAAAAAATTCAACGCAAACGGCAGAACGAAAAAAAATGAAAAGCCCGCCCCCGCATAAAACGCCGCCGCGCTGACACACACAAACGGTCCGACAAATCGCCGTTCTTGGGCGTGCAGCCCAGGAACCACGAACCGCCAGATCTCATACAGCAGATACGGCATGGCGAGCACAATGGCACACAAGCCCGCCACCTTGACGTTCTGCCAGAGCGCCTCCGCCGGAGCGAGAAAAACAAACGGCACAGTCGGGAGATCAGTCGGTTCCCATGTTAACTGACTGGGAACGAACATGTTCTGGAGTGGAACGCGCAGCCATTTGACAAGCGCGTCGGCATACAAGAAGGTCCCCATGAACACGACCGCCAAGGCGATCACCGCACGGGTCAGCCGGACCTGGAACTCCACCAGGTGTTCCATGACCGGCATTTTCTTATCTTCCAGCGGCTTGAACACCGAGTCTTGCAGCCACTGGTTCAGTTTATTCAACACAGAGCCTCGTGCAAACTGGGGTCTGTCGATCCGGCGATCTGCCGATCAGGTTTCTGGCAATCAACAGATCGACGGATCAACAAATACCCCTGTGCTTCTTACTTCGGATTGATCGCCACGAAGAGGCTGTTCCCCTGACGATTGACCAGCAAGACCGCAAGCTCGTCTTTTTTAATTTTCTCGGCGGCCTTTTGGTACTCGCTGAGCGTCTTGACGGATTCATGGTTGACTTCTTGGATGACATCGCCGCGCTGCAAGCCGGCCGCTTCCGCCTGTCCACCCGATTCCACCGAGGTGATCACCACGCCAGCCGTCTTGGAAGGAATGTTCAATTGGCTCATCAACGCATTGTCCAGCGCCTGGACACGAAGCGATGCCAGCACATTGTCCGGTGGCTTGATCTGCTCTCCCGCTTCCTTCGGTGGCCCCGGCTCCTTCTTGGCCAAGACTTCATCAGAGGGACGCTCAGCCACCTTCACGGCAATGACCTGTTCCTTCCCTTCGCGGACGACCTTCACTTGGGCATCTTTGCCGACGACTGTTCTGGCGACCAGGTTGCGCAGCTGGCTGACCGTCTGTACTTCCTTCCCATTGAACGCCACCACCACATCGCCTCGCTTGATTCCTGCGGCATGCGAGGGACCATTTTCATTGACGTCGCTGATCAAGACGCCCTTCCGCTGATCCGGAAGCTTAAAGGATTTTGCCAAGGCCGGCGTGATTTCCTGAATCGCCACGCCCATCCATCCACGCACGACCTTCCCGGTCTTTTGCAGGCTATCGACGATATCGAGCGCAATGCTGCTGGGAATCGCAAACCCAATGCCTTCCGATCCGCCGGTCCTTGAGAAAATCGCGGTGTTGATCCCGATCAGATCCCCATTCATATTGACGAGCGCCCCACCAGAATTTCCAGGATTGATGGCCGCATCGGTCTGGATAAAGTCTTCATAGTCGGCAATTCCCACATTGCCACGCCCCAAGGCACTGATAATGCCGAGCGTCACGGTCGAGCTCAAGCCGAATGGACTTCCGACGGCCAACACAAGATCCCCGACCTGGAGCCTCTCATACTCCGCCCACTTGAGTGACGGCAAGTCCTTGGCATCGATCTTGACCACCGCTAAATCGGTCTTCGGATCGGTCCCGATAATCTTGGCGGAAAACTCCCGCCGGTCGCTCAGCGTAACAGTAATCTGGGTCGCCCCTTCCACAACGTGATTGTTGGTCACGATATACCCGTTGGCATCGAGAATGACTCCCGAGCCAGCACTCTGATCAGGTTTGCCATGCGGGCCGGGAGGGCCATGTGGAGCCGGCGGAATCGGTGATTCACCGCCAGGCTCATCCCCAGGAGGCGGCGTCCCGAACGGGTTCGGCGGAACCCCTCCTCGCCTCCGACTCCCTTCCCCTCCACCGGTGACGGCAATGTTCACCACGGCCGGCATCGTCTTTTTCACAATCTCCGAGAACCCCTGGGCCCATGCCGGAGGAACCCCTGAAGCCGAGACAGGCGACACGCATCCGCTTCCGATCAGAGCAGATACGGCTAATCCACAAGCCATGAGCATGTTCGTCGATTTCTGAGTCCACATGAGCATATCTGAATTCCTCCAGGATGTGACTCTTCTTCAGAGTCCTATTGGAAATAGGCCCCTACACCAGTTTAACAATCTATTTTACACTACTCGTTCGACCGGCTTCAAAGAAGAAAAAGTGCGGTGACGGGCGCTGAACACAATCCGTATTAATCGGCAAGCGCATGACACGTCATTACCGTACCAGACGGTCGGCCTTGTAGACCAGGCCTCCGTTCGTAGCCCCGTTGCATTCATGTGAGGTTTCCAGTACCGTGACCAACGGTCAGTCCTATCATGCAAGAAGAAGATGAAGAAGGCCTGACAAGATCCCAAATGAACCGACTCCGCAATATGCGCATGCTGACAGAATCTTGGATCGGCGCCGCACTCCTCGTCCTCGCCGGCTGTGCGACCCATCTTGAGTTTCCCCCAATGGGCACCCCTCTTGCCGCCAGTGCCAAACTGGAGACATCCTCGACCTTGAAGGACCTCACGCTTCGCTATACGAATACATGCGGGCAACTCCAGGAAGTTCCGTTAGGGGAACGCTTACAGGACGCGTTACAGCAGGGCCTTCACCGAACCTTTGACCGTGTGATTGTGGACGGAGGAGAAACTACCGGCCCACCGGACCATGTCGTCCAGGTCGACCTTGTTGACTCGGCCTTCGACCTCAATAAAGAGGCGCTCTACGACCGCGCCCCGGCCGTTATCCATCTCAATGCAATCGCCCGTGTCTATGACCGTACGGGAACATTGCTCCGGCAGACGGACATCGCGGTGTCCCGTCAGGAGCGTCTCCGACTCGAACAGGTCTCGAAGAACTGCGATTACATCATTGATCCATTCATCCAGGACACCTCGATCGACTTTGCGACCAGGGTCGCCCTCACGGCGAAGCAGGCTGCGGGAAGCCATGACAACCTCAGCGCAATCGAGCCGACTGCTCCATCACGGGGACCCCTCGCTGTGGCCCCCGCCTTGAGCCCGACACCTGCCGACCAACCAAACGGCCCGGCTGCTTCAACCACCCTCCGATTCAAGGCGCTCTTACTCGATGAAAACAGTGACCTCTTGTTCGAAGGTGGCGAACATATTCGCGTCCGCGTCGACGTCGTGAACACAGGATCAATGCTGGTAGAGAACGCTTCGGCCTTTTTGACGGGGACTCGGCTTGCTCTCGAGCATTTCCCCACGACCGTCTTAAGAATCCCGCCGCTGCAACCGGGCCAAACCAGGTCGTTGGAGTTTGTCACCACTCTGCCCCTGCTCGCACAGCCAGAACCAGCTGAAATCCGGGTGATTGTGGATGAACGCAGTGGTGCTACAGCCCCACCTCAAACACTGTCCTTCACGATCGCTCCGACGGGAACCAGAGGCGACGATGTCGATCAGGTCTCAGCTCAGGTATCACCTGTTCTGCACCCAGACACCTCCGTCATTGCCATCGGCCTCAGCTCCACCCTCACACAGCAGATTCCATCACGCAAACATGCGGCACACGATGCGGAAACGGTCGCCAAGTACTTCCAAACACTCGGAGGCGTACCTTCTTCCAATATCGCACTATTGACGGACCGCAAGGCCACCTCTGCACAGATCGAGAAAACCCTGCGCGAATGGCTCCCGACTCGTTCGACGAAAGACGGAGTCGTCATTATCTATTTTTCCGGGCAAGCGATGGTCTCCCCGCGGGGAGAGGTCTTCCTCGTCCCGTATGACGGAACAAAGACCCCAACTAGTCTGTATCGTCTGAGTGCGCTGGAATCGGTCCTTGCGAAGCTCAATCCACGGCAGGCCATCTTGATCTTCGACGGAAAGACTGCTGCCATTATCGATCAGACCAAGACACCCGCTACTCCTCGATGGGACCTTGACGGAGAGAACACGATTCGATTGATCGCCGTCGAGGGCCTTGCCACTGGAGTCGATGATGACAACCATCGTCACGGACTCTTTACCTATTATTTACTGCGCGGTCTGCGCGGAGAAGCGGATACGAACCGAGATGGGAAGATCACGTTCGGAGAGGTGAGTGGATTCGTACGACAGAAAGTCACATGGGTATCAACATCTCAGTTTAATGCGACCCAACGCCCGCAAATGATCCCACTGCTGAAAACAGACGACAAAGCCGCAGACCTAGTCCTCACGACACTCCCCTCTCTCTCCGCATCGGAAACGCCGTAATTCTTGGGAGTCATAGCGGTTTGACTATCGAAAGCCGAACCAAGCCCCGCCATACAAAACAGGATTCGCCCGCCCCTCGACTGAATTGCGGCTAGAAATGGTATCCGTGCCCTTCATCTCCATTCATCACGCCATTGAGACCATCTCTTCACCTGGCCTACATTCTCGGCGATGGGATCTGACCACCATCCGTCACATCCAATTTTCCAGCCGAAGGCCGGGGACACGCTGAAACTCCCGACGTTGTTGCTCACGAGTCGAACCTCAAGGCTCAAGGCATGGGCCGCAATGAGCATGTCCATCGAGCCAATCGGGGTCCCCTTTGCCTCAAGTTGCCCACGCAAGCGACCGTAGGACCAGGCTGCCGCCTGGTCAAACTCAGCGATCTGGAGCGGAACAAGAAACTGCTCAAGGGCATGGCGATTCCTGGACGAATGACGGCTCTTACTGACTCCATACGCCAATTCAGCGGCCGTGATGCTGGAAATCCCGATGTCGCCGACAGCGTGCGACAGGAAGCGTTCGATAATAGAGGGAAGCTGCTGTTTGATGAGGTAGATGCAGATGTTGGTATCCAGCATCAGCTTCATGCAAAGGGACGCTTTCGTTTCTGGATCGGAGGTTGTTGCCTGCCCTCTCCCATAAAGTCGTTCGTAAACATGGCGAGACTATCGGTGAGCGGCTGCCACGTCTGCTTCTTTGGGCGAATCACGAGCGTATTGCCTCGACGTTGAATCTCAACCTCGGCCCCCTCCAGCTGAAACTCGCGTGGGATTCGAACAGCCTGGCTGTTGCCGCTCATAAACAGCTTCGTGTTCTTCTTCATCGCCACCATCATCCTCCCGCCATGTATATACGCCATGATATACAGCGACCCATTCGCTGTCAATGACCGTCACGGAATGGCGGGACGGATAGGGCAGGGCAAAACGCTGGAAGACTGTTCAGATGTCAAAGCCCGACTCCTTCATACACATCAGAAATGGTGCTGCGCATGGAGAAGACTTTTCACCTCAACAAAGATAGGCTGCTACCGACGCAACCGAGATGCTTAGGGGGACGCCGGGACAATCAAAGGTGATCAATAGGTGGGATCATACAGGATAAAGAAGGCGTTGCAGGAACCGAGAAACTCCCCGCTTGAAAAGGGAAAGTCTTGTCGCCAGCCCTCAATTGACGCCGGATGTTGATCAACAGGCTTCGAATGCTGAGTGACGCACAGAACAAGTCCTGACCGCACTTCCTCGTCCGGACTGAAGAGCCCTTTTCGGCAACCTCGGATCCGGCTGACATCCGCCGAAGGGCGCGCCCCGTTCCGTACAACAGCAAGGTTGCGCCAAACGCGTACGGCAGGGTGGTGAACATGTAGCCGAAGTAGAACATCCGTGAGGACACAGGTGTTATCGTGGCATTTGTGGCTCGATAACGGCTCTATTTCGTATTGTCGCCGTCCTTGTACTTCTCGACTCATGCCTGCAGAGCGGCCAATCTCAAGTGATCCGCACATCGTCGAGTTGCATGGGTCCTTGAGAGCAACGAAGGTAGAGCTTATGCCTTTCACCAAGAGAAGCCACGTCTTCACCCACTATGGTGGAAAACCCGGCTACTGAAAGTGCAGTCACTCGTGTTGTGCCACAAAAAAGAGGGTGAGGAGTTGCCTCCCCACCCTCTTTTAATTGGTTCCAGTGTGAGCAGAAACGAGTGATCGCCTCTGCTCACGCGGTGCTTCTATTGACCGGCTACTTGCAGTTGAATGCTCCCTGTTTCCGCCAAGGCAGGGTTGATGGTGATCGTGTACGTATCCGTTGTGGCCAACGTCACCGTATTGAGGTTAAAGTTGGACGCGGAGCTCGTCGTCCCTGCTTGCAAGACTCCGCTCGGAGTGTAGAGATTCACTGCCACGCTGTCGAACTTATTATTGATCGCTTTGATCGTGATCTGCTGATTGGCCGTACCACTAAACGTATAGCGACCGCTCTGGCCGGCCCGGCTGATCATGATCGGCCTCGGCGCGGCATTAATCTTGAGCGAATCCGACACCTCTGTCGAGAGTGTCAGCGTCATGTTGCCGGTGTAAGGCCCCCCAGGACGAACAAGTACGGTATAGGCACCGGTGGTCGGCAATGGGTTGGAAATTTCGAGTGCGCCACCCGCCGTCCCGACGGTAGTGGAGGCCACTGGGGTTCCACTCTGGTCCAGAAGAGAGATGCTACTCGACGTGAGCCCGACAGCTGTGAGGCCAAGACTTACCCATTGGCCGGCATTACCATTGAACGTGTATCGTGCGGTCTTGCCCGGTTTATTCAGGCTCAGAGTCACCGGCGCTCCATCAAGCGCGAGCGTACCAGTAACGGGTGACGACAACGCAAGGGTCATGCTGCCGGTGTTATTGCCGACCGGATCCACAACGATCGTGTAGGCTCCGGTTTCTGGTAATGCCATGGCCGGATCGAGACTGCCGCCGCTGGAACCGATCGTGGTGGATGCCAACTTGCTGCCATCCGGTTTCACCAGCGACAACGTACTCGAGGCGATTGAGACGCCGGTAAGACCGAGATTGACCCATTGGCCCGCCGACGCATTAAAGGTATACAGCGCGCGTTGACCCGGTACGGTCAATGTCGGGGTGACCGTCATCTGGTCGATCATGATATTGCCCAGGAGATCCGGAGCATTGTAGAGCGCAAGCTTTACGTTTCCGGTATAGCTTAACTCCGGATCGATCAGAACCACATACGTCCCGGAGGTCGGAAGAACTTGCGCATCGACCACCGCACCCGCATGGGCGAATGAGGTCGGCTGACCCAGGGGACTGCCGTCCGGCTTGAGGATTGATACATACCCGCTTCTGATCGTCACATCACTCAACTGCAAGCTGACCGCCTGACCGCTGTTGCCGGAGAAGGTGTACCGAGCGTTTTGCCCGGCACGGCTGATGGCAACCGGTACCGCCGAACCCTGAGGAACGATCGCACCTTCCAGCTCATGTGAAACGGTGATCGTGAAGCTTCCGGTGTAGGTGCTGAGGGGATCGAAGAAAATCGTATAGGCCCCGGTTGCCGGCAATTCCACAAGATCTATGCTGCTGCCGTTCATCTCGCTCGAGGAGATGGTTGCGCCTGAGTCAGCAGTAAATTGGTATGCGGTGGCAGACGTCTGAACCTGTGTCTGTGAGGAGAGTGGTCGAGTGCCCATGGTGGCATAATAGTTCCTGACAGCGGTCGGCTGTCTGGCGATCAACCCACCATCCGGCCCATAGACCGACACTTGGAACTGTGTGAGACTGACCGCGCTAAAACCGAGATTGATGCGTTGACCGGCCGTACCCTGAAACGTCATTGCCCCATTCTTGTTCGGAGTGGCAATCTTGACCGTCACAGAGTCTCCGCCGACAGTGACCTGCCCATTGTATTCAAGGTCTGCCGCCACGATAGCCGGTGGAAGGGAGCCCTCTGCGGCCTGACTGGTTTCGGTGGCTACACTGAACGTAATTCCCGCTGACACAAGCGCGAGCGATGCTGCTACGACTGCTCCTCGGCACTGCACCCATGGACATAGGCTGCGCATAGTCGCCCTCCTAATTGTTCAAAATAAGAACGTCGATGGTTCGGCTGTATTTGCTACCGCATGTACTCTATTTATCGCGATTCTGGCTCGTCCGGCGGACTGTACCCTTTTTTGTATGCAAGGTGCAATCCCCCCAAGCCTTCCAACGCCAATATTCCCAACCCCCAAACGAGGGGATCGCAACATAGACTGTCCAGAATCTGGATTGTAGAAACAGCTGAAGTGGAGAATGTACTAACTAAGTCGGGAAGGTGCCATGAAGAAGAGCACAGGACACTCGTACCTGCCGAAGGCTGCTGCACAAAAAGAGAGGGTGAGGAGTTTCCTCCCCACCCTCTCTTTTTTTCAGCGTTCTTATGAACTTATAAGAATCTTTCGAGCGATTGATTACTCGCCCTTGCAGAAGCTCCGCTCATAATTGATGATGTGCCAAGCTTCTTCCTCGGTGATCGCAGCCGGGACCAAGGACACCATTCCGGTTCCAGGGCTGCCGTTCTTGATGACCCACATAAGCTCGCCATCTTTCCGCTTCTTGTGGAACTTGCAATTGGTGAAGTCGCGTGGGCTCGGATTGAGGATCTTGCCCGCTTCTCCCTGGCCATCGCCGGCCTTGCCATGGCAATTGAAGCAGGTGCCTTTCCCTTCATACAGCGCTTTGCCCTTGGCGATGCTTTCGGGCGAGGTTGCGACCGGATTCTTCAGAGCCTTTGCATCCGCCATCTGGTCCGGCGGAACGCGAGGCTTGGTCGGATCCTTTTCTTCTGCTCCCACGACCGAGACGGAGAGAAACATCACCGCTGCAGCAATTCCCAAAAACTTGGACAGATACCCCATCACATGTCCTCCTTGATATGTTAAACCCACCCAGTCTGCATAGAACCTCAGGCCGCCGACTCATCTTCTCTGCATTCAACGGCCACTTAAACGTCCGAACTATACCAACCAGTCTAAATTTCTGTCAAGAAAACATCCCTCGGCACCACGCTTCTTATTTCTTGATTCTACTTCTCTAGCACTTCAAGCCTCATGCCAATCCTACCTAAAGGAAACTATGCCAATCTCGTCGTTTATGGGGCTTCTCAAGTCACCTTGTTCTGTATACAGACCATTCGTGACACCTTTGTGCCCCAATAGGACCATCCACGCCTCATTGAGGCTCGTGAGATTCTCATGGTGCTGGTTACATGAAAAGAAATACGCCCAGTGCGGTAGAACTATCGTTTCAGCACAATATCGCGGGCGACTTTGCCGCTGGGGCCGAAGGGTTTTTGCGGTTTGCCGTTGAGCTCAGCTTTCACACCACCGGCGTTCCCGAGGGTGAGAATAAATTGATCCTGTCCCGTCCAATGGCCCTTTTCACCGGGCCGAAGCAATGACTCCTGCGGACTCCCATTGTCGATCTGCACGACGACCCAGCTCAACTCGGTTGCTTCCAGATCCAGGACCAGTTGCCCATCGCCACGACTCTCAATGGCATTCAGCCCAATCCCCGCCAGAGGACCATCACTGCCGGGAGAACCAAGCGTTCCTGTCGGCGCTGCGTCGGATTCAACTCGCGATGCCACGACCTCAACCACCGCCGGCTCTTGGCGACGCGGAGCTTCTGCGGTCGCTTTGTGAGGAGCTCCGGCCGGTGATTCGAGTGATTTGGCTGCGTCGGCCGAACGCTCAGGCTCGCGAGTTGCCGATTCCGCCACGTCCTTGTTCGGTTGAGTCGCCCGCTTCGTGGCCGAGACCTGCTCCGGTGCACCGCGCCGGAACACCGTGGATTGCTCACGACTCAACAGGAAGACCAGCGTCAGAACGGCAATACCAATAGCAATCGCCACCGCTTTTCGATTGGCCTGACGCTTACGGTCCTCCTCAATCTGGCGAACCTTGAGCCGTTCCCGCTCATCCTGTTTCTCGTAAAACGAGCCGGCCGATTGAATAAACCGATGAATCGCGTCCTCCTCGTCCAATCCGAGCGATCTCGCATACGACCGCACGAACCCCCGCGCGAAAACCTGATCAGGCAGTTTGGCAAAATTGCCGTCCTCGAGCGCCTTGACGAAATCCGTGCGAATACGGGTTTTCGACGCCACCTCATCAATGGTCAATCCCTTGGTTTCACGGACCTGCCGAAAGAATTCGCCGACCGACTCCATAGGTCTCCTACTTCAATCGCGTCAAGAGATCTGACGCCGCTGTCGCCCACTCGCCCCCCTTGTCCAATGTCGCCACTTTCTTCAACACTTCGCGCGCGCGCGTCGTGTAGCCGAGCTGAGAGTACACACGGCCCAGCTCAAGATGCGTCATCGCCGGCGGCACCGTCGGCGGACTGGCGGAGGCCGCATCTTCGAACGCCTCCATCGCTCCCTGCAGGTCGCCCTGGTGCGCCAAGGCACGCCCCAGATGGAAGCGAGCCAAATCCGGCGTCGGATTCAAGGGATTCGCCAGCGCCGACCGATAGGATTGTACGGCCTCCCCCCACCGGTCCTGATTGGCGAGGACTTGCCCCAAATAGGTATGCGCCTCGGAGTAGTTCTCGTCGATCTTCAGCGCTGCACGAAACTGCTCTTCCGCATACGGCAATTTACCTTGCAGCGCGTAGACATGCCCTAAAGCATATCGTGCTTCTTTGTTATTCGGGTTCAATTGAACAGCTTTCTGGAACGACACGAAGGCCTGCTGGCGATCCCCCGGGAGGCTCGCCACGCCTTCTTGATAATGCCCCTGCGATTTTTGCAGAACCTCTTTCTCGGTCGCACAACCGGCCACGACACTGGTGAGTCCAAGCCATACCAAGAGCAACGCGCGAAAGGCTTGATCTCGATGGGGTCGGTGTCTGTTCCAGATCGTCATACGTCCTCAAAATGCGTGAGTCGCTTGAACTCAGCGAACCGTGCCTGAATCTCTTTGTAATCCAGGATTCGCAATCGGTCAAGACTAAAGGCTTCTACTGTAAATGACGCCATGACGCTTCCAAAGATGATGGCCTGCTTCATCGCCTCAGGAGAGCGGTTTCCGGTCGCGGCGAGATAGCCCAAAAACCCACCGGCAAAGGTATCGCCGGCACCGGTCGGATCGCGCACGTCTTCAAGTGGAAACGCCGGTGCACCGAATACCTGCTTTTCATTGAACATGAGAACGCCATATTCTCCCCGCTTCACAATGAGATGTTTGGGTCCTCGTGACAGGACCAACTTCGCCACTTTCACGAGATTGGAGTCCTGGCCTAAGGCACGCGCTTCGCCGTCGTTGATGATCAAGACATCGACCTTCTCCAACACCTGCCACAAGGCCTCTCGCTGGCCGTTGATCCAGAAATTCATCGTGTCACAGGCCACGAGCGCCGGGCGTTTCACTTTCTGCAACACATCGAGCTGAAGCTCGGGATGAATATTCCCAAGGAACAACACATCCGGCTCCCGATATGCCTCGGGAATCTGCGGGCGAAACGTCTCGAACACGTTGAGCTGCGTATCCAGCGTGTGCGCTTCATTCAACTGATGGGTGTACTCCCCTTTCCAGCGGAAGGTCGCTCCTGGTCGCCGCTCTAATCCCGTCAGATCAATTCCACGGCTCTTCAGGAACGCGACATGCTGCTGGGGAAAGTCTTCCCCGACGACCGCAATGAGCGCCACTGACGTGAAGAAACTCGCCGCCGTAGAGAAGTACGTGGCCGACCCTCCCAGAATCTCCGTCCCTTCTCCGAACGGAGTTTTCACCGAATCTAACGCAACCGATCCAACCGCTAACAATTTCCCCATTGCCTAACGAGCTCCTTTCTGTGGTGTCAGGGCACGGTCGATGAGTACTGAGAGCTTCTTCCGCACCGGTGCCGGTATCCGCTTCGATGCGGTCAAAATCGCATGGTCCAACGCGCGATGACAGGCACACTCGATCGGATGTGCGAACGACGGCATGACCGTCCGGAGAATCTGTTTCGCCAGGGCAACGTTGCGATGCAAGGTGTCGAGCACGGCCTCCACGGTGACCGCCTCCTCCGTCTCGTGCCAGCAGTCATAGTCCGTGACCAAGGCCAATGTCGCATAACACAACTCCGCCTCACGAGCCAGCTTGGCTTCCGGCATATTGGTCATCCCGATCACATCGACA
Source organism: uncultured Nitrospira sp. (assembly GCA_902500805.1). Classification (GTDB taxonomy): domain Bacteria; phylum Nitrospirota; class Nitrospiria; order Nitrospirales; family Nitrospiraceae; genus Nitrospira_D. The sequence continues at coordinate 28,070 of CABVSA010000033.1, forward strand.
CCCCATTGCCGGTAGAGCCGTGATTCCGCCTTGGTCGAAAACTGTGGCCCTTCCATGCACACGTAGGTACCACGAGCATGCAACGTGGCTCCGACTCGCTCACCGGCGGCGCGCAACGCGCGGCCGAGCTCCGCACAAATCGGTTCACCGAATGCAACATGCGCCACAAGACCCCGCTCAAAAAAAGTCGAGACGCGGCGTTTGGTGAGGTCGATGAACTGATCCGGCATCACGACGTCCCCCGGATGAATCGATTCTTTCATGCTGCCGACGGCACTGACCGAAATGACATGCGAGACCCCGAGGGACTTGAGTGCAAAAATATTGGCGCGATAGTTGATTTCACTGGGATTCAACAGATGCCCCTGTCCGTGGCGAGACAGAAACGCCACTCGAATCCCTTCGAGCATGCCCACTTTGATCGCATCGGAGGGAGCTCCGAACGGCGTACGCACTCGAATCGAGCGAACACCCGTCAACCCTTCAATCTCATACAGTCCGCTTCCTCCGATCACTCCGACTGTGACCCGCTTATCCTGTTTTTTGTTCGGCATCCCAAATCCCTTTTCTCACCATGCCCGCAACGCAGCAGGCTGTTGTTGTGTCCCATGCCCTTGCAGAAATTCTTCGATGTGCGTGATGACTCGCCTCCCCACCTGTTCAAGCGGCTCGTCCTCGTCAATGAAGAACCACTCCACACCGGGCTCCTTTCGAAACCAGGTCATCTGCCGTTTTGCAAACCGTCTGGTATCACGTTTGAATTGACGCACCATTTCCGCATGTTCATATTCGTTCGCCAAATAGGCGCCAATGTGCCGATACCCAAGACCTTTCATTGACCCAAGCTCGCGCCCGTATCCTCGATCAAGCAACGACCGTGTCTCTTCTATCATTCCATGGGCCAGCTGCCAATCGATGCGTTCATCGATCCGTCGATAGAGCGCCTCTTTGGTTCGATAAAGTCCGATCACCAGTGCCGAAAAGGGTGCCTCTTGAAACTGATGTTCCGCCTGCATCTCGGACATCAAACGTCCAGACAGTCGATACACTTCCAGCGCCCGCATGACCTTCGACTCATCGTTCGGATGCAATCTGGCCGCTGCAGCAGGATCGACACGTATCAACTCGGCATACAGACCGGTTCGTCCAGCCTGCTCCCGCAACTTCTTGAGGTCCGCCCTCACGATGGGATCAGCCTGCGGGGCAGGACAGAGGCCTCTGATCAGAGTTCTGATGTAGAGGCCGGTCCCCCCAACGACGAGAGGCAACCGGTCGGCAACGTATAACTGCTCGATATGGTCCAACGCAGCACGTCGATACCACCCAGTGTTGAACGCGTCATCCGGATTCACCAGATCTAGAAGCCGGTGCCGAACCCTCTGCAGGTCCTCGGCAGTCGGCTTGTCCGTTCCAATATCCATTCCGCGATACACTTGACGCGAATCCGCGGTCAGAATCTCGGTGTCAAAATGCTTGGCGACCTGTATCGCAACTCGACTTTTTCCAACCGCAGTTGGCCCCAGCAGGACGACCAAAGGCCGATGGCGACGTGCAATGTCCACCCGCATGGTCATACCACCGCCGACCAGAACTGTTCACCACAGCGCCACCAGATCCATCGAACATGAGTCGCTCTTGCACCTTGCATGAGCTACCAACCGGCTCGTCCGAACATTTTCTCGAGATCGTCGGTGCTGAGTCGAAACGACGTTCGCCTTCCGTGAGGACAGGTGGTGATCTCTCCCTCAGACCGCCACTCTTCGACCAATCGCTTGATTTCATCCAGTTGCATGGAGCGTCCGGCTCGGACGGCACCATGGCAGGCCAACGACGCCAGCACCGACCGGACTCGTGCTTCGAGCGTAGGAACTCGCTCCCATTGATGCAAGTCCTCAAGCAAGTCCTCCAGAAACACTTTCGGGTCGACGTGACCAAGTCCGACCGGCGTCGATCGGAGCAAGACCGTCGTGGCGCCGAACGGCTCGATCTCCAAGCCCAACTTCCCGAGCTCCTCCTGATGGCGCAGGATCAAGGCCACATGATCCGGCGACAAATCCAGCGGATCGGGAAGAAGCAACGGTTGAGCCTGGAGACTGCTGCCCATCCACCCCCGATACAACCGCTCAAACAGCACGCGCTCATGGGCTGTGTGTTGATCGACCACCACGAGGTCGCCACCGACTTGTGTAACGAGAAATGTCCGATTGATCTGTCCCAACGCTACCACTTCTCCGGCAGGCACTCGCACATACGGCTCCGCCGCTTCACTCACAAACGCCAGCTGAATCTCGGGACCTGGCTGTGGCAAGACCGTCGTCTCCGTTGGACGAGACGTGGTCAGACCCGAAGAATCTGGCCACGAAACCGCGACAGGGGGAGTCGCCCGCTCAGATACCTCCGTGTCATCACGTCCCGGTTCGCCTACTCCACCAGTCAGCCGCTGGCGAACTGCTCGTCGAACGAGCTGATGAATAAATTCATTGTCCGAAAAACGCACTTCTCGTTTCGTCGGATGGACGTTGACATCCACGCGCTCCGGATCGACATCGAGGAACAAGACGAATCGTGGATGGCAACCTCGAGGCAGAAATGAGCCATACCCTTCTCCGACGGCATGGGACACCGTCAGGCTCCGGACAGGCCGACGATTCACAAACAATTCTTGCGGAATCCGTGATGCCTTCGCATGGCTCGCATCAATAATATATCCCGTGAGGCTGGCGCCGGGTTGCCCGTCATGGAGAGGAAGACCGTGATCGAGAAATGCACGCGGGTACACTTGTGCGATCCGCTCCCTTTCTGATCGCACGGTTGGGTAGTTCAGTAGTTCCTGCGCATTCTGGCTGAAACGAAATTGAATGGCCGGCCATGCCAGCGCTGCCTGTTGTACCACTCGAATGATGTGCGTGCACTCCGTCGGGGCGGACTTCAAAAACTTTTTCCTGGCCGGCTGTTGCTCAAACAGCGCCGTCACCTCAATCCTGGTCCCGACGACCGGAGGGGCGTCGGTCATGTTCCCGACGAGTCCCCCTGCCACGTCCAACTTCGTCCCTACCTCGTCAGAACGTGTTGCGGTCAACAATCGGACATGCGAAACGGCCGCGATACTTGGTAACGCTTCTCCCCGAAACCCCATCGTCCGAATGGACCACAAATCGGCATCAGACCGAAGTTTACTCGTGGCATGGCGCTGAAACGCACGGATCGCATCCTGACGGCTCATCCCCTCTCCATCGTCGGTCACCCGAATCAAAGAGAGGCCTCCATCCTTCACGTCGATTGAGATGGAACGACTCCCGGCATCAATGCTGTTTTCAAGAAGTTCTTTCACGACGGCAGCAGGGCGCTCAACGACTTCCCCGGCTGCAATTCGACCAATCACGTCTTCCGGCAATAGACGGATCTTGGTGCTGTCGTCTGTCTTCAGCACGGCACCAAGCTCCTCACGCACGATGGGAATGGGAACAAGGCAGGACGTTGAACACCAGGGACGCTCATCGGAGCTCGGCCAATTTATGCTTGGCCAACTTGGACTCATCCGACGATGGAAACTCCTCAAGCACCCGTTTTAGATTCTTCCTCGATTTGGCAAGATCGCCGGTTTCAGCCGTCGCTAACCCAAGTTTGTAGAGCGCCGCCGGCATTTTTTCATTCCCGGGATACTCTGCAACAAGATACTCAAAGGTCTGAATGGCTCGACCGTACTCTTTCAGATTGTAATAAGACTCGCCCAACCAGTATTGGGCATTGGGAGTCAGGGACGTGCCGGGAAAATCCTTGATGAACCGTTGGAACCCGGCGATGGAGAGTTCATACTTGCCGCTGAGATAATCATTGTAGGCCAAATTAAACGCCGAGGTGGGGGTGATGCCCGATGCGGTTACCACGGCCTCAACCGGGGGTGTCGACTTCACCGCCTTCGCCGCTCGCAGTTCAGATGAAGAATCCAACCTGGCAGATGCCTGGCTCACGGTCTCTTCCATCTTCGCAAGGCGACTTTCCAGCTTCTGAACACGAGCCGTCACATCATCGACCCGTGACTTGGTCACGTCCGTGTCCTTGGTATCCTTGCTCCGCTCGATCGCTTCCAAGCGACGGACCACCGCATCAACCCGTTGATGATCTTGATCCTGCGTTTTGGACATGGTCGAAAGCTGGTCCCGAGTCTGCATGAAGTCCGCATGCTTGGCGCATCCGGCAAACACCATCACCCATCCCAACCATCCCCCTATCACCGCTGTGGACATGACGGTATGGACTCGCATGCTTTACCGAACCTCCTTCAGTTGACCCAACTTGTCGGATGCTTTCCCTGCTTCCACACTTTTCGGGTAGAGCGTAACGACCTGTTTGAAAGCCGATGAGGCTCGTTTCTTGTCCTTCATCGCCAGATAGGCATACCCTTTCTTCAGAATTGCCGACGGCACCTTTTCACTGCTTGGATAATCGACCTCTACCTTATCGTACGCATCAATTGCTCTCTGAAAATCTTTCTTACCAAAATACGACTCCCCCAACCAAAAGCGCGCGTTAGGCGCAAGGTTCGAATTGGGGAATTCGTCAAAAAATCCTGCAAATCCTTGCCTGGCCCCTTCCAAATCCCCTTCCCGAAACAACGCCAACAACCGCTCATAGCGAACTCGATCAGGGGGATCGGATGTGACCTGAGGAAGTTCCGACTTGGCTGATTCTTGAGGAGGCACGATCGTCGCCGCACCGCCTGATGTGTCCTGCCCGGCAGACAGTTTCGATGCCTCCCCTCCTTCCAACATCGCCTCATTCTGCCCCACCGACGAATGCTGGGAGGACTTGGTCGCCTGCTGCAATGACACAGGCTTATGTGACACCTGTTCCACGGTCTTCACGAGGGCCTCAATGCGACTGTCCTGCTCATCAAGGCGCGCCGTGACTTTTTTCCCGACGGCTTCAAGTGCCTTGGTGATGGAGACCACGCTCCGATTCACATCTTCCGCATGCGTCGCCGTAGTTTTTGAGTCCGCATCGATCTTTGCCGCAAGGTTCTTTGAAGCATGCTCCCCTTCACCGACACGATCGTTCAGACCGGTCAGCGCTTCTCGAAACCCTGACAACGCCTGATTAAACTGCGTAAACTTTTGAGAAACCTGCTCGATTCTATTCTGATGCTCGATCAGTTCCTTTTGGTGTCCTTCCAGCTTGGCATCAACGCGTTTTGCCAGTCCCTCATTCGTGCGTTGCACGACATCGATGACTTCTTTCTTGAGCGATTCCATCGCCTTTGCCAGATCGTCCAGCCGCGCCGACACCTTCGCATCCTGAGTCTCAAAGCTCTTCTGCATCCACAGATAGCGCGTGCTGCCGTCGGTTTCCAACTTCGCTGCCAACTGTTCGAGTTTCTTGGTTTGCTGCTCCGCCTGCGCCGACCGGTATTTAAGATCTTCCTGCCTGGCCTGAAGGTCTTTGGTCAGGTGCAGCGCCTTCTCCAGTTCTCCGCGCAACTGGGGAATTTCATACTCGCGCAGTGTCGTAATTTCTTGAGTCTGCTTGGCACTGGTCTGCTTGAAGTCCTTTTCGGTTTTTTTCAAGTCAGACTGCTGTGCGACACAACCCGGCAAGAAGAGCCCGCCTACGGCCAAACCGAGTAGCACACCATGCGCGGTTCGCAGTTGAGACTTCATGCCTTGCACTCCAGTGGACCGACTACGAGAGGATACGCTTATGCCAACAGCATGCCCCTCACTCACTACTTCCCCACCTTCACGACAAGATGCCCCCGACGATTCATCGAGTAGCAGTGCTCCCCATGTTCTGTGCAAAACGGCCGTTCTTTTCCATACGAGACGACCGAGAGGTGCTGGGGAACCACCCCCAGCTCGACGAGGTAGTTCCGAACGGCTTTCGCCCGCTTTTCTCCCAACACCAAGTTATACGCGGAGGTGCCTCGCTCGTCACAATGTCCTTCGATCTTCAGCTGAACGAGCGGATTTGATTTGATCCACTCCGCATCGCTCGTGAGCGCATGGCGCCCTTCGTCTGTGATCGAAAAGCTATCATAGGTAAAAAACACGTCCCGCAAGCCGGCCGCCGTCGATGCCGTCTGCTCCGCGCGTATTTCAGCGAGCTGGCGGGCAGCCCCGCCAGGGTCTGACTTGGCCATCAGCGTGTTGCCCGGAGTCACCGTTCCATTTCCGTTGTGACCACCGCCTCCGAGTCGTTCCTCTAAGGGGTTCCGATCGAATCCACGCAGACTACTCGTCTCATCTTTTCCGGACAACGACGTATCGGGAAAGCTTGAACTTGTCCCACCTTTTGCCCCTCCTCGTGCCATCTCTTCCTGTAACGCACGTGTGTCTCCTCCCGATTGAACCGCCTTCCTCGAGCAAGCCGGACTCAATAGAAGGAGCACGCCAAGAATCACTGGTAGGGGGGTGACTACTAATGTCTTCATCGAGTCGATTCCCTTCTCATCAGGTGTTCTTTCTTTTCATACAGTGGAGGATGATTCCCGTCAATGCCTTGCACAAAAATCACGAGGCCGGAGACCACGTCGGTGCGCTATTGTGAGTCCCCGTAAAGGTAATTCGTTCCAAGTCCTTCCCATCCGTATTAATCATATAGATATGGCTCTTCCCGTCCGCCGTGGAACTAAACACAATATGCCGTCCGTCAGGGGACCACGAAGGGGAATCATCCACCCCCGGCCCGGTCGTCAACTGTACGCGCTTCTGCCCATCGGGCGTGATGAGACAGAGCTTGTACTCTTTCCGTGGAGTCCGGCACACGTACGCGATCCAATTCCCTCGAGGAGACCAGGCGGGGGCGGCATTATAGTCTCCCTCAAAGGTCAATCGGCGCACATTGGATCCATCCGCGCTGATGAGAAACACTTGCGGTCCGCCACTTCGGTCGGAGGTAAAGGCCAACTCGCGGCCAGACGGTGCCCAGGAAGGTGAGAGATCTCCGCCGGCATTGGTCGTCAGCCGTTGCACCGCTTTGGTGTGGGTGTCCATGCGGTAGAGTTCCGCATTTCCCTCGGAGCTGGACGAATATGCGAGAAAATTCCCGTCCGGAGAGAGTGCCGGCGTGATGTTCAGTCCGCCCTGTGAGACCAGAGTCCAGCGTTTTCCATTCGCGAGCTCAAGGAGATCGATATCTTGCGTATTCCGATTGCGGTACGTCGTAAAGACCAAAAATCGACGATCAGGGGACCAGCGCGGCATCAAATTCAAAAATCCGTCGGCCGTCAGTTGCCGCGGGTCGTAACCGTCGTAGTCCATGACGAATAGTTCACGCGCCGAACCCAGCTCAGATACATAGGCGATTTTTGTCCGAGCGATCCCCGGTTCTCCGGTATACCGAAACACCAGCTCATCGGCAAATCGATGGGCCATCAGTCGGACCACCGATGTCGAACCGACATAGCGTTTCCCACCGACTACCTCATTATTCCCCGCATCGTAGACATAGCCGTCCATATTCACATCGGAATCTTTATTCCCACTCTTGATACCAGCTCGACCCCACACCACCACCGACACGCCATTCTCAACCGCGTGCTTGAAGGATGGATCCGGCTCAGCTCCAAGCTGGCCGGCCTTGATTCCGAGACCATTCACATCAACAAGAGCAAACACCAGAGAGCGACGTACATCTGTTTTGAGGACCTCCTCAATACGGCTGCCGAGCTTCACGCGCCCTTCCGGCGATTCCGCACCACCCAGATTCTCAATCCCGGCGATCGCCAATGGAATTTTTTGGAAATCAGGCCTCGCCGCCTCGAGAAACACGTCGGCAGCACCGGATTCGATGATCCACACCAGGCCGACCATGGCACAGAAACCGGCAATCACAAGCGTTCGTAACGTCATAATTTATCCTTGAGGCTCGCCCACGGTAAAGGTGAAGTGGGCATCAAAGTATGAATCTGAAATCTCGGCCGGGAAGACAGGCAGAGGATTTGCGCTCAGAACCGCCCGTTTCCCCGCCAGATCATAATATTCATTCCCAGACGATTGTTCGATAGATACACCTGTGACTTTCCCGTCCCGATGAAGTCTGAATTGGACGATGACCACATACGCCTGGTTGGTCAGGTCCAAAGGCGGAGCATTCCAACTATTGCTGATCCGTTGTCGGACCAGTGCAAGATAGGCATTCGACCCAGGAGCCATGCCTGGAACCTTCAGCGTCGTGTCGACGGCCTTGACGCTGGGCACTTTTGCCTCAACCTGAGGCGCCGGCTGGGAGGCAGGTTTTGAGAGAACATCGACCGAAGCTACGGCTTTGGGCACTTCCAGCTTGTTGATCTTCTTGAGCTCTTCATCCAAGTCTCTTGCGAGATCTTCCGTCAAGGACGAAGACGATCTCTGGGTCACAGGCTTCCCGGTAAGATCTTTCGTATCCGACACGACCGGTACATCAGGCAGTTTCATAGCCGCTGTCGCCCTGGGCTTCTCCTCAGGACTGATGTCTCCGCGCTTCGGGGCATCCGGCGGTAACTCGATACCCTTCATGATCTCGCTCATCATATCATTCGATGATTTCGACCGAGTGACGGGAGGAGAAACCGGCGGGGAGGACACAGAGGAAGGCGGCACAGGTGCCGGCTTTGGAATAGGAGCGACCTTCGGTGGCGCGATCGTCGTGGTACGCTCGGCGGGTTTTGGCGAATCGACAGACTTATGCTGCGGCACCGGCTTCGGACGTTCTAGCTCTTTCTCTTTCGAAATCGGTTGGCTCTTTTGAGGCTCCAGAGTTTTCACCTGAGCCGCCGGAAGACTGGCCAACGAAATCTCAACGGACGCAAGCGGTCGTTCACCATGACGCGGCAATCGAATCCACGCCACGATAGCCAAAATCCCGATATGCAACACAAGGGAGACGAACAGGGCACGGCTCAGGCGGCGAGCCAGCTTCGCCTGCCACTCAT
>CABVSA010000034.1 GCA_902500805.1 uncultured Nitrospira sp.
CATCTCCTTCGCCTTGATCGTGGATGGCTTACGGTAGTGTGAACAGGCCCTAGATTGATTCTGTTTCGAGTGCAATTGATCTGTCGCCCCCGCGTGCGTAATTTCTGCTTCACGCTTCCATGGTACGCAAGCTGCATGATGCTAAGTCGTGAGTGGTGTTTGATCGCAAACATTTTCAAGGAGGAGCTATGCCACCGCAATATACGACTGGTCAGCAAGCACTCGAGGTTATCATCCGTTCACCGGGGGCGATGGTCGATGATGTCGTGTTTCAGTGCCCTGACCTCACCTGGAATCAAATCTTTCTCGCCATTGATCGCCTCAGTCGAGAGGGAGCTCTCACGCTTATACCAAAAGGAGGCGGCCTGTATGCAGTCCAAGTATCGGACCAGGCTACTCTGACTACTCAGCCAACGTGATCAAGACGTGAAAGGGGCCCAACAGTGAAACCCCAGCCATTGAAGTCGCACGCGAAGCCTAGACCGTCCGTTTCGCAAGCAAGTCCGGTCAAAACGAAACCATCGACCGGGACATCGACACCGAAAAAGCCACCGATGTTGAGCTTGTCGAAGGGCACGTGTTTGCAATAGACGAACGGCGAATGATTCTCGCCTCTTATTTCGCACCACCTAACCATAAAATATCCCTTATCCGTTACGACAAGCGATTAGCTCGATATCGTATCGATTCAGGAGATACGATCAACCCGATCCGAGCTCTGCTGTATCGAATCTGATTCACCCCGATAGAATCTATTTCGATACAGGCCGTTCCTACTCTCACAGGCTCAACGATCCTAACGAGGCGAAATCGCTGCACATTGACTGGTTGGATCATGCAAAGGATGGAAGGTGCATCTATTGCATATGATGCCTGTATTCTGTCGCAAGCCAGGGTATTCCCGAATCGGACCGAACTCATTTCTACGTGCCAATGGGGGGTGGATTCATGGACCAAGTAGAAGGAATGCTTGGAACAAGTCCTGCCATTCATGCCATCTTCGGTTTAATCCACAAGATGGCGAAGACCGACTTGCCGGTGTTAGTAACCGGCGAAACGGGTACCGGTAAGGACGTGACGGCCCATGCGATTCATGCGCGTAGTCCGCGGGGTCAGGGGCCGTTCGTGCCGATCAATTGCGGCGCGATTACGGGGGCGGTCCACCAAAAGAAAGGCAAGTTCGAAGCGGCGGCGGGCGGGACCGTGTTTCTGGACGAAGTCGGCGATCTCCTGCCTGCATCATGACACTCCGGATCACACGCAAGACTCAGCGCATGAGCCCGAGTTTGTCATGGGTTTCACGTTGTACGTGTCAGGTTTGTGGTTCTTGGTTTCTGCATTACTTGAAACGTTAAACATGAAACCTGGAACTCAAGATGCCCTTCCGTCCGGGGCCCCGCTTCTCCGGCAACGAGCTCATCCTGGAAGATCTTCCTATCAAGTAGCTCTAGCAACTTTTCCTTGGTGACCAGGGCGAACGCCTAGTTCTTACGGCGACGTCGTTGGGCTAGATTCGAACCCGACATTCAAAAGGAGTTGGCTGATGACCATGTCGATCACCATTGATCAGACCCATATTGAGCGGGTCTTGACCGCGCTCCGGCAACGGGGGATGCGTTGTCCTCTCGAATCGGTCGAGAGTCTCTGTCCTGGTCTCACAGGGGATCAAGTGTTTCTGGCGGTCGACTATTTGACCCGCAAAGGCCAGGTGTGTCTGACACTGGACACCGACAGGAATTACTGGGTGCAGGCCTAGCAGCAGAAAGAGTGGCTGCGTCATGATTGCCTTAGTCGCTGATACACCAAGAGTCAAACGCAAACAGAACATAGGCACCCTGGCCGGAGGATCTATGGAAAAAGACAATAGCCTTTCAGGGCCGGAGGCGGCGACCGCCCACCTGATGGAGGACACCATAGAACTTCTAGCGGAATCGGTAACGGTTCAACCAGCGAGCAGAACCACTCCGACCAATCCTTGTAGCCACAGTCGGGCGATTGATGATGTCCTCACCAGGGGTAAGAAACGAAGCGGCAAGGTGCGCTGCCTCGAATGCCAAGCGATCTTTGACGATCCGTACGAGGGGAATAAGTAAGACGCTGGTCGATGTCCGAAGACCCTCGGCACTCTCTGTTGCCTTCTGCGACAGCGCAACGTATCTCCTGTAGCAGGATGCCCCTGAGCCCTGCGGGTGTCTCCACCAGACATCCTGCACTCGTCAATATTTCAGCCTGAGAATCACTGCTGCCCTTGTCTCCGTCCATCGGCTCTCTCCTTGCACTTCATCCAACGCTGTGAGTACGGAAGAGGAGCCTCTTACCTGGTGGAGACTTCTCATCCGAGTGCTCTTTCTTGTTAGGCGACTGAGTTTGAAAAAGTCTTGCAAGTTCGGCTTGTTGCTGAGTTGACAGGACTGCTCTCTCTTGAACTGGAGATTAGGAGGAGACCCGAATGTTGGAAGAGAAGACCATGTTGCCAAAAGTGGGAATCGGGCGGCGTTGCGGGGCGATCCAAGCCAATATAGACCGCTATCGTGCGCTGATGAGTGATGAGTCGTACGAAGAACTCATCGCACTTGGAAAGGAGCTGGCGGGGGTCAAGATCTGCCATCTGAATTCGACGGCGGCGGGGGGTGGCGTGGCGGAGTTGTTGGCTCGGTATGTGCCCATGCTGCAAGCGCTCGGCATTCAAGCCGACTGGCGGCTGATTCACGGTGAGCCGGAATTCTTTGCCATCACCAAGGCGTTTCACAATGTGTTGCAGGGCGGGCACTACGATCTGCGGAAGCCGGAGCAGGACCTCTATCTCCGTGTGAATGAGCGAAGCGCAAAGGCATTAGGCAATGATTACGATGTCTATATCGTGCATGATCCACAACCGGCCGCGATCAGGCATTTTACGGGACCGCGCAATGCCAAGTGGATCTGGCGTTGTCACATCGACAGTTCAGCCCCGGACAAAGATGTCAGCCTGTTTCTGAGACCCTATCTTGAGGAGTACGATGCGGTTGTCTTTACGATGGCGGACTTTCTCTTGCCTGGTCTGGCTGCGAAGCATATGGCGATCATCGCACCGGCGATCGATCCCTTGGCCACGAAGAATATGGAGTTACCGGAAGACCTGTGTCGGCGGGCGATCGCGGATTCCGGTGTCGATCCGACGAGGCCGTTGCTGGTGCAAGTCTCCCGATTCGATCCATGGAAGGACCCTTTGGGGGTTATGCGCGCCTACCGTCTGATCAAAGAAGAAATCCCCGCCGTTCAATTGGTGCTCATCGGTGCGATGGCTGGCGATGATCCGGAAGGATGGGAAATCTTGGATCGCGTGGAAGAGCAAGCCGCAAACGACCCGGATCTCTTTGTCTTCACCAATCTGGCCGGTGTGGGCAGTATGGAGGTGAACGTATTCCAACGCGGGGCTGATGTCGTGATCCAGAAATCACTTCGAGAAGGATTTGGGTTAGTCGTCTCCGAAGCCTTCTGGAAAGAAAAGCCGGTTGTGGCCGGAAAGGCCGGAGGGATCCCCATGCAGTTTCCGGAGCCCTATCAGAGGAACCTGGTGAATAGTGTGGAAGGCTGTGCGGAACGGGTCCTCGACCTGCTCAAGCGGCCGGGCGAACGGGGAGCGTTCGGTCGAGCGGGGCGCGAACACGTGCGCAAGCATTTTCTCCTGCCGCGGCTGGTGCTTGACGAGCTTCATCTGATCAAGCAGGTGCTGGGGGCGGCATGACGGACCGGACCGACGACGCGCTCGTCGCCTATTTTTCTATGGAGATCGGGCTTGATCCCAACATGCCGACCTATGCAGGCGGCTTAGGCGTGCTGGCAGGGGACACCATCCGATCCGCGGCGGATCTCGAAATCCCCATGGTTGCCGTCACGCTGTTGCACCGACGCGGGTACTTTCATCAACGGCTGGACGAACGGGGGTGGCAGCGCGAGGAGCCGGTCGCCTGGCCGATCAACGATTTCTGCAAGTCGGTCCCGCAGCGTGTCACAGTCGACATCGAACATCGTACGGTGCATGTTGCCGCCTGGCAGTTTCGTGTACGGGGCGAGTCGGGCCATGAGGTATCCGTCTATCTTCTCGATACGGACCTGCCTGAGAATCAGCCATGGGACCGAACGTTGACGGATACGCTTTACGGAGGAGACGATTACTATCGTCTATGCCAGGAGGTTGTGCTGGGAATCGGAGGCTTCAGGCTGTTGCGGATGCTCGGATATGGACAGATTCGACGGTTCCATATGAATGAAGGGCACGCGGCCCTGCTCGTGCTTGCTCTGCTCGAAGAGAAACTGGCGTCTCGTGTTCATGAGGAAACGGTTCCCACTGATCTCATCGACGCCGTCCGGGAGCAATGTGTGTTCACGACCCATACACCCGTACCGGCCGGTCATGATCAATTTCCTTCCGACCTTGCCCATCGCGTGCTCGGCGACCGACGTTGTGCGTGGCTTAAGGCCTGTGGCCATAACCACAGCCTGAATATGACACAGTTGGCGTTGCGCGGATCACGCTTCGTCAATGGTGTGGCCATGAAACACGGGGAGGTCTCCCAAGGCCTCTTCCCAGGTTATCCGATTCACTCGATCACCAATGGGGTTCATGCGGTCACGTGGGCTGCTCCCTCATTTCAAACGCTTTATGATCGGCATCTTCCCGACTGGCGGCACGATCAACTTTCACTTCGTTACGCGATCAACATTCCCACGCAGGACGTTTGGAATGCACACACCGAGGCGAAGCGGGCGCTTGTCGACTATGTCAATCGTGAGACGAATGTCGGATTTGATCGAGATGTCCTGACGATCGGTTTTGCCAGGCGGGCTGCTGCCTATAAGCGCGGCACCTTGATCTTTCATGATGTCGAGCGGTTGGCTATGATTGCGGAGCGGGTCGGGGCGTTGCAACTGATTTTCAGCGGTAAGGCGCATCCACAGGATCAGGATGGGAAGAACCTGATTCACAGGATTCACGAGTTCCGTGAGGCCTTGCGGAGCAAGATTCGAATCGCGTATCTGACGAACTACGACATGATGCTGGCGAAGCTCCTGTGCGCCGGCGTAGACCTGTGGCTCAATACGCCGCTTCCTCCTATGGAGGCCTCAGGGACCAGCGGCATGAAAGCGGCGGTCAATGGCGTGCCCAGTCTGAGCGTGCTCGACGGGTGGTGGGTCGAAGGTCATGTGGAAGGCGTGACCGGCTGGTCGATCGGTGATCGGATCGATACCTGTCTTGAGCCGAGCGGGGGTATGGATGGCTGCCATGCCGCAGCACTGTATGACAAGCTGGAGCAAAAAGTAGTGCCCTGCTTCTACAAGGACCGTGAGCGCTTTATCGAGATCATGCGGCAATCGATTGCATTGAACGGCGGATTCTTCAATACTCAGAGGATGATGGCTCAGTATCTTCACAATGCTTACCGGCTGGTCGGAGAGGCTATTCGTCGGGGGTAGGCGCACCTGTTGATCGGATGTCCGATGATCGAACAGTTATGACTGATTCCTCGTCCGGTTCTGGTCTCGGCTCGATTCTGGTGATCAATGGCGGGTCGTCGACGCTGAAGTTCGCACTCTTTCGCATTGGTGCGGTTCCGGTCCGTGAGCTGTCTGGTTCTATCGACCGCATCGGGACGCCGAACGGTACCATCACTTGGGTGCGTGGAGACACCGGGACTGCCGAGCGTCGGAGGATCGCGGCGTCCGACCATGTTGCTTGCCTTGAGCCGTTGTTAGTCTGCATCAAGGACGATCTCGCACAGACCCCGCTCGTGGCAATCGGACATCGGGTTGTGCATGGTGGTCGCTATCGTGAACCGCAGCTCGTGACGCCGGCTGTCATGGAAGAGCTGCAACGATTACGAGGGTATGATCCGGAACATCTTCCTGCTGAGATTGAATTGATTCGCGAATTCGCACGACGATATCCTCATCTCCCACAAGTCGCCTGTTTCGATACGGCCTTTCATGGAGGGATGCCGCAGGTAGCCAGACTCCTACCGATTCCACGACGGTATGGGAACGTGGGTCTTCAACGCTATGGGTTCCACGGATTGTCCTATGCGTTTCTGATGAGGGAACTGCAGCGGGTTGGTGTCCCACATGAGGCCGACGGCCGCATCGTCCTCGCCCATCTCGGAAATGGCGCGAGCATGGCCGCCATCAAGGATGGACAGCCTGTCGACACAACAATGAGTTTCACGCCCACCTCCGGCCTGCCGATGAGTCGTCGATCTGGGGATCTTGATCCTGGGCTCATGGCCTATCTGGCTCGCACGGAAGGCATGAGTGTGGATCAGTTTCACACGATGGTGAATACGGAATCGGGCTTGCTTGGTATCTCCGAAACGAGTTCCGATATGCGGGACCTCCTCAAGCAGGAGCCGCATGATCCACGAGCGGCGGACGCCATCGAGCTGTTTTGCTATCAGGCAAAAAAATGGATCGGGGCGTTCACGGCAGCACTCGGAGGATTGGACACCCTGGTCTTCACCGCCGGGATCGGCGAACACTCACCGATGATTCGCGCTCGGATCTGTGACGGCTTGGAATATCTCGGCGTCGCGCTTGATCCTACGCGCAACGAGGCCGGCGCATCTGTGATTTCAAAAGACGGCGGTAGGGTAACCGTACGCGTCATGCATACCGATGAAGAAAGTGAGATTGCACGTTCCGTCAGCGAACGACTCGGCGAACTGAAACAATGAACGAGGAGTGTATGCCACGAACCAAGACGACAACGCGGAACTCGGAATTGCTCGAGCGGATGGATGCGTATTGGCGGGCGGCTAATTATCTGTCCGTCGGGCAGATCTATCTCTACGACAATCCGTTACTGAAAGCCTCGCTCACTCGCGCCCATATCAAGCCGCGTTTGCTCGGCCACTGGGGCACGACACCGGGGTTGAATTTCATCTATGTGCATCTGAATCGGATCATCAAGGAACATGACCTCAATATGATCTATATCGCCGGACCCGGCCACGGAGGACCTGGGCTGGTCGCAAATGCCTACCTTGAAGGCACCTATAGCGAAGTCTATCCGGATGTCTCGCAGGACGAACAGGGTATGCAAGGCTTGTTCAAACAGTTTTCATTTCCCGGCGGCATTCCCAGCCACGTGGCGCCGGAGACGCCCGGCTCCATTCATGAAGGCGGTGAGTTGGGCTACTCGCTCTCGCATGCCTATGGGGCGGTGTTCGACAATCCGGATCTGATCGCAGCCTGCGTGGTGGGCGACGGCGAAGCAGAGACCGGCCCGCTCGCCACGAGCTGGCATTCCAACAAATTTCTGAATCCCGTCACGGACGGTGTGGTTCTCCCCATTCTCCATTTGAACGGCTACAAGATTGCCAATCCCACAGTCCTGGCCAGGATCAGCCACAGCGAGCTGGAGCAACTCTTCCGGGGATATGGGTACGCTCCCTATTTCGTCGAAGGCCACGATCCTCGGACGATGCATCGGCTCATGGCCACGACGCTTGATACCGTCGTGAACGAGATTCAACGGATCAAGACCGGCGCCCGCAGAAACGGTACGACGCAGCGGCCGCGTTGGCCCATGATCGTGCTCCGGACTCCCAAAGGCTGGACCTGTCCCACGCACATCGACGGCAAGCGGACGGAGGATTATTGGCGGTCCCATCAAGTGCCGATGAGCGATATGGACAAACCGGCCCATATCAAGCTTCTTGAGCAGTGGATGAAGCGCTACAAGCCAGGGGAGTTGTTTGACAAAGCCGGGCGATTGAAATCGGAGCTCGCCGAGCTGGCTCCGAAAGGAGCGCGTCGCATGAGTGCCAACCCCCATGCAAACGGGGGTCTGCTGTTAAAAGATTTACGTCTGCCGGACTTCCGCCGGTATGCCGTTGCGGTGAAGCAGCCGGGCGGCGTCGAGGCAGAGACGACGCGCGTGATGGGGGCGTTTCTGCGGGATACGATGAAACTCAACGGGGAGCGTCGGAACTTTCGTCTCTTCAGTCCGGATGAAAACAATTCCAACCGCTGGCAGGACGTGTTGGAGATCACCAACCGTGCCTGGATGGCGGAGCGATATTCTTATGATGACCATTTGGCCTCAGATGGCCGGGTGATGGAGATGCTGAGTGAGCACCAATGCCAGGGTTGGCTGGAAGGGTATCTGTTGACAGGTCGGCACGGCTTTTTTTCCTGCTATGAAGCCTTCATCCACATTATCGACTCAATGTTCAACCAACATGCCAAGTGGCTCAAGGTCTGCAACCACATCCCCTGGCGAAGGCCGATTGCGTCGCTGAATTATTTGTTGTCTTCCCATGTCTGGCGACAGGATCACAACGGGTTCAGCCATCAAGATCCCGGTTTCATCGATCACGTGGTCAACAAAAAGGCCGAGGTGATTCGTGTGTATCTTCCGCCCGATGCCAATACGCTGCTGTCAGTTACCGACCATTGTCTGCGCAGTCGCAACCATGTGAACGTCATCGTGGCGGGTAAGCAGTCGGCGCCGCAATGGCTCGATATGGAAGCTGCGGTGAAGCATTGCACCGCCGGTATCGGCATCTGGGAATGGGCCAGCAATGATCGCCACGGCGAACCGGACGTGGTGATGGCTTGTTGCGGTGATGTGCCGACGATGGAAACCTTGGCGGCCGTTTCCTTGTTACGGAGGTACCTGCCGGATGTGAAAGTGCGGGTCGTCAACGTGGTGGATCTGATGAAGCTGCAACCATCCGCTGAGCATCCGAACGGATTGCCCGACAAGGACTTCGATGCCTTGTTCACGACGGACAAGCCGGTCATCTTCGCGTTCCACGGCTATCCGTGGCTGATCCACCGATTGACCTATCGTCGAGCCAATCACAAGAATCTGCATGTGCGCGGATACAAGGAAGAAGGGACGACGACGACCCCGTTCGACATGGCGGTGATGAACGATCTTGATCGGTTTCACCTCGTCGCTGATGTCATCGACCGCATCGGCCTGCGCGGTTCGCAGGCCGACTATGCCAGGCAGGCCCTCCGCGACAAGCGCATCGAACATAAACACTACATCGCCGAACATGGTGAAGACATGCCGGAGATCCGGCAGTGGAAATGGATCGGAACGGCGAGACGAAAGGCACGAGCTTAGTTCTCTAGCAGTGTGCCATCGTTGTCCAGGTGAGGACGCATCGTGAGAAAAATGAAGTGCCACTTTAGGAAACTCACCGTTGCGGGATCTCCACCGCACAGATTCTCCTCGGACCATCCTTTTGTGAGGATGGCAGCACGTGTCTGAACAAGTAGCCCAACGTGTGCCAAGCCGAAGTTGCGGTGGTGCCGGGAGTTCAAGCCGTATCCTGGCAGAATCTTGTTCAAACGCTGTGAATAGTTTTCACGGCTCCCCGTGGCCATTCCCTCTATGAGCCGCTCCCTTCGCTCGCATCAAAAACATGTGAAATTACTGTATAAATATGCTATCGGATAGGCCTCAGAAGCCGTTCAACGGTCAAGCCGAATCACGTCATCACGGGAGGATCGAGAGATATGGGCCGGTTGGTTTCGTGTTTGTCACGAGTCATGGGTTTGGGGTGGGCGGTGCTCTTGCTGGTCGGGTACGCCTATGCGGATGAGCCCGAGCCAAAGAATCCGGAGGAAGCCAAAGCACCAACTGTCATCGATTGTCGGTATGATCATCATGACGAGGGGGAGACGAGCGAGGCTTTTCCATCCGACGATGTCTTTCGTCCCCTGATGGCGGATCCCAAGCAGCCGCAGTTCTTTGCCGTCTGGCAACAGTCGCGGTCGCGGACGGACAATTCCTCCTTCAGTCTGGGGTCAGTGGCCATCGGAGAGAATTTTGGATTTTACACAAATCGGAAAGGCTGCAACGGATGGCAAGTGGGACTGCTCACGGGAGTCTTTGCGCAGTTCAACCTGGATGAAAAGAATGCGGCATTGATCAACACGGATTTTAACGTGGGGATCCCGCTTTCGTGGCGGTCGGGGAATTGGTCGGCGAGGCTTCGCTACTATCACCAGAGCAGTCATCTCGGTGATGAATTCTTGGCCAGTCATCCGGACATCAAACCGTCGACTTTCATCTTGGAGGAGGCGGAAGGTATCCTGTCCTATGACTACCGATGGCTTCGTCTGTATGGAGGAGCAGCAGTGCTCGTCCACCGTGAGCCGTCGACGATCGATCGTACCCGAGTCCAATGGGGATTTGAGGCACGGGCCCCATCGATGAGGACCAGAATCCTGGAGCCGTTCCTCAATCGCTTGCTCCTCACGCCCGTGTTATCGGGAGATTTCAAGTCGCATGAGGAACTGGGTTGGATCGTCAACACGAATGTGCTCGGTGGTTTTGAATGGTCTCGCACCGGATCCCGCCGGCACTTTCGTATCATGGCGACCTATTTCCACGGTCATAATCCGTATGGGCAATTCTACAATCAAAAGATCGAGTCGATCGGTGTCGGGGCCTATTTCACGTTTTAGCCCAGTGCAGGTCAGATCCGGCATCTGGAGTGTGGAGCGGTGCGATGAACAATAAAGTTTCTTTCTCTATCTGGTATGTGTTGTTGGCCGTGATGGCCGTCGTGCTTGTGCATGATCTCATTCATACCTTCAACAAGGTGGAAGAACTCCCCTACAGCGAATTTAAGAAGTTGGTGGCCGACGGCAAGATCGCAGAGGTCGCGGTTGCCAACCATGTGCTGACGGGAAAACTGAAACCCGGGGGTGAGTCGAAGGAACAGAAATCCTTTGCGACCGTGCGAGTCGAAGATCCGGACTTGGTTCGTGAACTTAATCAACATGGCGTGACGTTCACCGGAGTGATCGAATCCACCTTTTGGCGTGATCTTTTGTCGTGGATCATTCCGGTCGCGCTGTTTGTCGGGATTTGGTTCTTTATCCTCAAGCGATTTGGCCAAGCCCAAGGCGGCTTCATGCAGGTCGGGCAATCGAAAGCGAAGATCTATGTGGAGAAGGACATTAAGGTGACGTTCGAGGATGTCGCAGGTGTGGACGAAGCCAAGGACGAACTGCGTGAGGTGATCGAATTTCTTAAGACACCGGAGAAGTTCACCAAGCTCGGCGGCAAGATTCCCAAAGGGATTCTGCTCGTCGGACCTCCGGGCACCGGCAAGACGCTGCTGGCACGAGCCGTCGCCGGCGAGGCCGGAGTGACGTTCTTCAGCATCAGTGGTTCAGAGTTCGTCGAGATGTTTGTGGGGGTCGGTGCGGCACGAGTTCGTGATCTCTTTGATCAGGCCAAGCTCAAAGCGCCCTGCATTATTTTTATCGATGAGTTAGATGCCCTGGGAAAAGCGCGAGGCGCGGGGCCGATGGGACATGAAGAGCGGGAGCAAACGCTCAATCAGTTACTGGTTGAGATGGATGGTTTCGATCCTCGCATCGGGGTCATCCTCATGGCCGCGACCAATCGTCCGGAAATCCTTGATCCTGCATTGCTTCGAGCCGGTCGGTTCGATCGTCATGTGGTCGTGGACCGTCCTGATAAGAAGGGCCGGCTTGACGTGCTCCGGGTTCATGCCAAGAAAGTGGCACTGGGTCCGGACGCCGATCTCGAGAATATCTCTGCAATGACCCCGGGGTTCTCTGGAGCCGATTTGGCCAACATCATCAACGAGGCGGCGTTATTGGCTGTGCGTCGCGGTAAGGATGAAGTCGGTATGTCCGAGTTGCAGGAGGCGGTTGAGCGAGTCATTGCGGGCTTAGAAAAGAAGAATCGGGTTCTGAACAAGATGGAAAAAGAGAGGGTGGCCTACCACGAGACGGGCCATGCCCTCATTGCCATATCATTGCCGGGGATGGATCAGGTGCAGAAGATCTCGATTATTCCACGAGGTGTTGCAGCGCTCGGGTATACGTTGCAGTTGCCGACGGAAGACCGGTTTCTCATGACGAAATCGGAATTGGAGAATAAAGTAGCGGTGTTGCTCGGGGGGCGAATTGCCGAAGAGACGATCTTCGGCGAAGCCTCCACGGGAGCTCAGAATGATCTTCTGAAAGCTACGGACATCGCCAAAAGTATGGTGAAGGCCTACGGCATGAGCGAGAAACTCGGCACGATCACACTGGAGCGGGAACGACAACCGCAATTTCTTCAGCTCCCTGTCGCGTCGGAAAAGGGTGATTATTCAGAAGAGACCGCCCGTGAAATTGATTGCGAAGTGCGCCGGATCGTCGATGAGCAGTATGGACGGGTGCGGCAATTGCTGGAAGCCAAGAAGGTCGTGCTACAGCAAGGGGCCACGCTCTTGTTGGAGCGTGAGGTGATTACCGGGGCTGAGCTGAAGGCTATCATGGATAGTGATCTGAATCGAGCGCATTGATCAACGGTTTCGAGTTTCAGGTTTAAGGTTTCTGAGCAACGTGAAACCCGCAGCCGAACGATACGCTGCACAGAGAGTGAACCCCATGGAGCAGGCAACCATCTCCGTTGATGGGTCTATGATTCATTGCCGAGGGGCCTGGACTCTTCCGAGCCTGGTACAACTGGAACGGCAAATCCAAACTCTTCGGTGGCCCGATGGGTCCGATGTCCGATTCGACACCGTGGGTGTGACGGCCATGGATACAGGAGGCGCGCTCTTGCTGCAACGTTGTCTCAAGCACAGTCTTCGTAACGGTCTGGGGAGTGCTCCCCAAGGGCTAAGACCAGAATTTGCGGACCTGCTTCAGAAAGTCCAACTACAGTGGCCTCGGCCGGACCAAGGGGCGGTGGCCCGTAATACAAGCTGGACAGAGAGTCTCACGCATTTGGTGCAGTCTCGGCAAGCAGCCGCCGTCCGTGCACTTGCTTTCATCGGAGAAAGCACAATTGCATTCGGCCGAGCGTTGAGGCGCCCACGTTCGATTCGGTGGCGGGCTCTCTTGCGGTTCGTCGAACTGGATGGCGTGCGGGCCTTGCCGATCACCGGACTTCTCACGTTTTTGGTGGGCATCGTCATTGCCTATCAAGGAGCAGAGCAGCTCAGAAAGTTCGGCACGAACATTTTTATCGTCGATCTAGTCGGCGTCTCGCTGTTACGCGAAATCTCGCCGTTGATCGTGGCCATCTTGATTGCTGGCCGATCAGGCTCAGCCTATGCTGCTGAGATTGGTACCATGAAGGTCACGGAGGAATTGGACGCGGTGCGGACATTGGGCATCTCGCCCATGAATCTTCTTGTCTTGCCAAGAGCGCTGGCCCTGGTGATTGCCCTTCCCCTCTTGACGGTGTACGCGGATGTCGTGGGTGTGTTCGGCGGGATGCTCATTGCCTTGGGAGAGCTCAATGTGAGCTTCGTCGAGTTTGTCACTCGATTTGAGGAAGCGGTTCCGGTGCGACACTTTTTGATCGGGCTGGGGAAGGCCCCGTTTTTCGCGGCACTCATCGCATTGGTGGGCTGCTATCAAGGATTTCAGATCAGGGGCGGTGTGGACGATGTTGGTCGCCACACGACGATCAGTGTCGTACAGGGAATTTTTCTCGTCATTGTGTTTGATGCGATCTGTAGTATCCTGCTGAATTGGTGGGATCTCTAGTGTCGTGCTTCATGAATACCTGACATTGACCGTTCACCCTGCGCTTGTCGAAGGGCAAGCGTGTGAAGCGTGGAACATACGGGCCCAACAGTTTCACGTTTCGAGTCTCATGTTTCAGGTGTGATTCCTTCACAGCTTGAAACTTTAAACGTGAAACCTGAAACTCTGGATCGAAGGAGCGAGAAACGAATAATGAGGTACGTGAGTGCGGTCTTGCCGGACGAGCTTGTTCATCATCCTCTGATCCTCTACTCGGTGTCTTTGTAAGGTAGCCCTCATGTCGTCTGCCACGGATACTGAGACACCGGTGATCGAAGTCAGCCATGTCGCGACGAAATTCGGGCAGGCTGTTGTCCATGAAGATATCAGTCTCTCCATCCGGCGAGGAGAGATCTTTGCGATTGCCGGAGGCAATGGATGTGGCAAGACCACCTTACTGAGAGAAATTATCGGCCTGGTTACACCTTCATCCGGAACGATACGGTTGTTCGGACTCGATAGCCGAAAACTGGAGATGGGCGATGGCCACCCCGTTCATCGCCGATTCGGAGTGATGTTCCAGCAGGGCGGCCTGTTCAGTTCCCTCACGCTGGCTGAAAATGTCGCGGTGCCGTTGCGAGAGCATACGACACTGAGCGCTGGCCTGATCCAGGATATCGTCGCTGCTAAGATCGCGATGGTGGAGTTACCGTCGGACAGCGCCGCAAAATATCCCAACGAACTCAGCGGGGGGATGCGAAGGCGAGCGGCCCTCGCACGCGCGATCGTGATGGATCCGGAGTTGTTATTTCTTGATGAGCCGACGGCCGGGCTGGACCCGATCGTGGCGACAGCATTTGATGAACTCGTACTTTCGCTCAAGCGCCTCCTGGGGCTGACTGTGGTCATGGTGACACATGACCTCGACTCCCTGTGGGGGATTGCGACTCGTGTGGCGGTACTCGGCCGTGGAGCGGTGCTGGGGATTGGCACCATGCAAGAATTGGCTCGCTCCGATGACCCGATCGTCCGAGATTATTTCCATGGCCCTCGTGGACGCTCCGCCCGTGAACAGGCAGCACAGAATGGCCGTAGTCGTACTATGTGACGCATTGTTCTAGGACGTTTTTCATTGTGAGTGCTACGTAGGCAGTGTACTGTCAACCCAACACAGCGCACTCGGGCGCTCGTGAATGAAGAGCGACGGAACACAGAACAGATGGAACCAAAGGTCAACTATATCGTCGTCGGTTCGTTCGTGGCGTTGCTCAGCGCGGCGATTCTCTCCGGTATTCTCTGGTTGGGGAAGAGCGATTACCGTGGGTCGTACGATCGATACGAGGCCTACATGACGGAATCAGTGGCAGGGCTCAGTGTCGACTCCAGCGTGAAGTATCGTGGGGTCGATGTGGGCCGGGTGAAGGCCATTGCTCTGCGTGCCGATAATCCCGAGGAAGTCGTGCTGACATTGGATATTGTGCGAGGCACGCCGGTGAAGACCGATACCATTGCCATGCTTGAAACTCAGGGGCTGACGGGCCTTGCCACGATCAATTTGACCGGAGGGAGCCGTGAGGCTCCCGTGTTGCAGACCCAAGCGGGACAGACCTATCCGGTGATCAAGACGGGTCCCTCTCTATTTTCTCGTTTGGATAAGACAGCCTCTCGCCTGCTCTCGGAAGAGGGGCTGGGTCAGCTGTTGGCTGATCTTGATCTGGCGGCCAAAGGGGTGGCGAATGTGTTGAACGACGACAATCGCACCATGCTGACAAAGACCATCAAAGATCTCTCGGATGTGGCCCAGACTCTTGCCAGCCATAAGGCTCAGATTGAGCATAGTCTAAACGACGCAGCCAAAAGTGCCGAGAATGTAACCAAGCTGACGGCGTCGCTGAATGCACAGGTTCCTCCCTTGCTCACGGAGATCAACAAGAGCGTGAAAGCCATGGATGTGGCGACCGAGGAGCTTGCGAAGACCACCAAAACCGTGGGAACGGTGGTAAATGAGGCCCGTCCAGAGCTGCAGCAATTTACCAAGAGGACCTTGCCGGAAGCTGGTCAATTGGTGACGGAGCTGAGGCAGCTTACCAGTACATTGACACGCGTGGCGCGGGAGTTAGAACGGGAGCCGAGCTCACTGGTGTTTGGACGAAAGACCCCATCGCGGGGGCCTGGAGAATGAGCCGGTTAGAGAACGAACAGTTGTGAAGAGGGTATGATTTCTTATCGGATCGTCCACGCGAGCTGTGTGGTATTGGCGCTGGTCACGAGCGGCTGCATTTCATTCCGCGGCGGATCTGAAGCGGCTCACACCTATCAATTGAGTCTTGAGGGAGCACAGAGGGAGGTGCACGCTGCCGATGGGAATAGCCCTGTCGTTCAGTTGAGTCCTCCTCAAGCCGAGCCTGGATTTGAAACCCCTCGAATGGTCTACCTCAAGCGACCCTACGAGTTGGAGTATTTTGCTGCGAATCAATGGGCCGACACGCCGGCGAACATGGTTGCCCCCTTGTTGGCTCAGAGCTTGAG
Organism: uncultured Nitrospira sp.; assembly: GCA_902500805.1. Classification (GTDB taxonomy): domain Bacteria; phylum Nitrospirota; class Nitrospiria; order Nitrospirales; family Nitrospiraceae; genus Nitrospira_D. Next base: position 16,027 of record CABVSA010000034.1, read on the forward strand.
TCAGAGCGGCATCTGGCGTGATGTCGTGTTGTTGCCAAGCTTGGTGCCGGGTGATTATCGGCTTGATGTCTATGGATTTGCCCTGCAACAGGAATTTTTTCAGCAGCCTAGCCGCGTGAGAGTGACGGCGCGTGCCCAGTTGGTGGATCTCAAGCTATCCATGATTGTGGGGATGCAGCGCTTTGAAGCCATTGAACCTGCACCGAGCGAAAACGCTTATGGTGGTGTGGTTGCTGCCAATCGAGCAGTTGCTGCGTTGCTTGATCAGATCACGGTCTGGCTCAGGGAATGCGTTGGACACTCACCCACCTGCCGCCGCTCAATGTGATTGAGGCAAGACGAAGGGAGCGACGGCTCCGGTTGTGCTATTCGCCCTGCTTCATGACGCTTAAGTCCTGTGCAGTTACTGCGGCTTCCCATCCTTCCCCACAAGAGAGAAGACACACGTGAAGCGGGGCTGTGAACCGTGAACCCAAGCGGACCTGAACATCCCCGTTGAGTTCATGTTGGCCAAGGACAACCTCGCAGTCGGACAGTCCACGGAGCCCGATACCTTGCGCCTTCAGCACCGCTTCTTTCACGACCCAATAGCGGAAAAATATCATGGCACGCTGCGCTTCGGTTGCTTGCGTAATCACAGCATGTTCGGAGGGGGCAAAGTAGCGTTCGGATAGTTTCACAACCTCGACGTTGGACCGAACCAATTCAAGATCGACGCCGACCTCCTGAGCCTTCGAGACTGCAATGAGCGCCCGGTTATGGGCATGGGATAAATTAAAGGTAATTGCGGAATGTCCCCGTACATCTCCCGCTACAAAGGGCTTGCCTGCCTCTGTACGTCCCAGTGAGACTTCATCGGGGTTGACGTCAAGGTATCGGCTCAGTATGGCCCGGAGTCCTCCGTGAGCCAGCACGTAGTGCTGCCGGTCTTGCTCGCGAATCAATCGGGTTGCGCGCTGACGCTCTGCTTCATCCAGCCACTCCGAACATCGCGTAATGCACCATGGCGACCCCTCAAGTTCAATCCCCCAGAGGTGCACGGCGTTCGGTTCAAGCTGGATATGACCCCGCAGGATTGTATCGGCGAGGTGTTCAATTGGCTGGAACGAGATCAGCACGTTGCTATCCTCAATGTGGACATCACCCTGCTTGTTCGGGTAAAGGAGGCTGGCGAAACTCACGCAGCCCTATCATCAGATCGGATGGGTGTATATGGATGACTTTCTGCGATAAGACGAAGAATATGCGATGATATTTCTTCGACATGAGGCGAAACAACTAGATCGGTTGTACGTCGAGCTGGAATCTCCACCGTCCGGCAGCCTCCACCCGCTAGTTCGCTCCAAACACGCCTGGTATCATGCTCCATGATCCGTGCTGAGGCCACGAAGTTGAGTATGGATCCTGGATAGGGACGCATCGTATACCAGGCAGCTGCACGGAACATCGCAAGTCGCATGTGGTTGAACTGACGGTCTTCCAGCTCATTCTCCGGCGCTTTTCGAAGGCGTGTCAAGAGTAGGTTGCTATTGTATCGAAGGATTTGTATCCAATACTTCATCGGCATGCGCCGAAGTTCGCCCAGTGCACTCATGGTTATCGAAAGGAATTCCAAAGGGGCCGACAATATGGGTGGGAGATCATAACTATACTTGTACGAGCTGTACGAAGTTGGATGCCAGCTGTTCAAGACAACGAGGGTGACGGCTTGGTTCTGGTCGATCAATTGCTGCGCGATCTCATAGGCGACCAGTCCACCGGTACAGATGCCAATGATGACGTATGGTCCGTTTGGAAAGCGCGAACGGATTTCAGAGATGTAATGCTTGGCCATTTCCGGCACTGAGTCATATGGTTCCATTTCCCCATCCGATCCCCTGGCCCGTAGACCGTACACCGGATGTGCCTGGCCTAAAAGCCGTGCCAACTGAGCAAACCATAATACGCCGCCTCCTGCCGCCGAAACCAAAAATATAGGGATGGTTGAATTGCTGAGCTGCATGGCGACCAGCGATTGCCAGGGCGGGGTCCCCCGTTCTTGCTTCAGAAGCAACGTGAGGCTGGCGATCGTCGGTGCCTGAAACAGTGTGGCCAGAGGAAGCTGTAGGCCGTATGCCTGTTCAATGAGATAGAACAACTGTGCCGCTTTGAGGGAATGGCCACCGAGATCAAAAAAATTGTCGTGAATTCCTACCTTGTCGATCCCAAATACCTGTTGCCACAAGGCGGCCATTTGCACATGTGATTGCTCACTCGGTGCGACATAGACTGCAGCAGGCGAGACGGTCACGGTTGGGGCTGGTAGCGCCTTCCGATCAACCTTGTTGTTGGCTGTCAGCGGCATATCTGTGAGAAACACGAAGAGTGACGGAACCATGTACTCTGGAATCTGCGCACGAAGAAAAGAACGCAGTTCGGATTGATCTGGGACAAGCCCCTCATGACAAACCAGATACGCAACCAACTGCTTGATACCCTGCTGATCGTCGCGAGCGGTGACGACCGCCTGACGGATGCCAGAGTGATGGCTCAATGCGGCTTCGATATCCCCCAATTCTATTCTGAACCCTCGAATTTTGACTTGGTTATCCAGTCGACCAAGATGCACGATGTGCCCATCCGGTCGATAGCGAGCCAGGTCCCCCGTTCGATAGAGCTTCGCGAGAGGTTCTGTGGAAAACGGATGAGGGATGAACCGGTCCTGTGTCAGGTCAGGCCGTCCACGATAGCCTCTCGCCAATCCGTGACCTCCGATATAGAGTTCCCCGGACACGCCAATCGGAACCGGTTGGAGGAATTGATCTAGGATATATATGTCCGTATTGGCAATGGGCTTCCCGATGGTGATCTCCCGATCAGTCCGCTCGATCTTCTCGATCGTGGACCAGATCGTCGTTTCGGTCGGGCCATACATATTCCACAAGGCGCAGCACCGCTCTAATATTTGCGTTGCCAAATCAGGAGGGAGGGCTTCTCCACCGCAGAGTACCGTCAGCTGTTCACTGCCCAGCCATCCGGCCTCAATAAGCATGCGCCATGTTGCCGGAGTTGCCTGCATGATCGTCGGCCGTACCGCCTCGCAGAGCGTCCGCAGTTGTCGCCCATCCATCGCCACTGTTCGACTCGCGATCTCGACACGGGCTCCGGCCAGCAACGGCACATACAGTTCCAACCCGAAGATATCGAAAGACATGGTCGTGACGGAGAGCATGATGTCTCGAGCCGAACATCCCGGCTCTTGTCGAATCGACCACAAGAAATTCACGAGAGCTTGGTGAGGTATTTCCACGCCTTTGGGTTGTCCCGTGGAACCCGATGTGTACAGGATGTACGCCAGGTCGTGTGGTGCCGCGATCGGGCCAAGGTTGTGGTCGGCTTCCTGCGCGATGCGCTCGTTCTCGCGAGCGAGACACAGCAAACGGCAGGTGCACGCATCGAACCGATCGGAGAGGTCGGTGGTCGTCAACACCGCGGCGACGGACGCATCCTGTGCCATGAACCGAAGTCGATCCCGTGGAAATTCTGGGTCGAGAGGAACATAGGCCGCACCGGTTTTGAGCACGGCCAGTAAGGCAATAACTTTCTCCAACGATCGCTCGAGACTTACACCAACCGTCACACCAGGCTTGGCGCCCAACGTTTGGAGGTAACGTGCCAGCTTATTCGCCTGCGCGTTGAGCTCGCTATAGCACAGCGTTTTCTGTCCCATCGACAGGGCGACGGCCTCAGGTGTCTGCTCGACCTGTGCTTCAAACAGTTGAGGAAAGCATTCAGACCGAGGATATGCCCGCTGCGTGTGATTCCAATCCTGCAACATCTGTTGCTGCTCGTGCACCGTCAATGTCGGGAGTTCGGACAGCCTGCTCTGGGGATTTGCCAGTGCGCTCTGGAGTAGGACCCTATACTGTCCTAACATCCGTTGGGCGGTCTGTAGTTCGAAGAGATCCGTGTTAAACGTCAAATACGCCTTTCGGGAGAACTCCGTTTCAATCGTCAGGCTCAAGTCGAACTGGGCGGCTTGCGTTTCAACTTCAAACGGGACCCAACTCAATCCTTGGACGTTAATTTCTCCGATCGGAGCATTCGGGACGTTGAAGAGGACCTGCACCAGTGGGGCCGAACTATGGTCACGTGAGGAGTGCATGGTCTCAACCAGTTTATCGAACGGGAAGTCCTGGTTGGCATAGGCCTCTAACGCTGTGGAACGCACTCGTGCCATCACCTCAAGGAAGGTCGGATTTCCGGACAGATCGGTGCGCAACACCAGCGTGTTGACAAACGACCCGATGATCGACTCGACTGCGGATTGTGTCCGGTTTGCGATCGGAGACCCCACGGCAACATCAGGCTGGCCGGAATACCGACTTAAGAGGATCTGGAAACAGGCCAACAGGGTCATGAACACCGTGGCATTGTGCTCCGCGCTGAATTGCTTCAGTCGTTCGATCAACGACGCAGGCAACTCCAGCATGCAATGGGCGCCGTTAAATGTCTGAATCGCGGGCCGTGAATGATCGGTCGGCAAGGAGAGCTTTGACAGGCCTTCCAGTTTCTTTTGCCAATACTCAGCTTGTTTGCCGAGCCAATCATCGGTCAGACAGCGGCGCTGCCAGACTGCGTAGTCGGCATACTGAAGAGGAATCGGTCGTTCGGAAGGAACGTCTCCTCGACAAAACGCATTGTAGAAGACCGCAAACTCGTACCCGATGATCCCGAACGACCACTGATCCCCGATAATATGATGCATGGTCAGCATCAGTACATGGTCTTCAGGCTCGACCTCGATAAGCGTGAACCTGGCCAATGGGCCTTTCTCAAGATCGAATGGCTGGTGGGCTTCCTGCTCGACCAAGCGAGCCGCCTCCTGTTGTCGCGCGTCGGAGGGCAAGTGCTCGAGACTCACTTCGACCCAATGAGGAGGACGAAAGGGGTGGACGACTTGGACCGGTCCCTCCCCACTCATCATGAACGTCGTTCGAAACACTTCATGGCGGCTGCAGATCGCATCGATCGTTTTTCTGAGAGCAGTTTTGTTGAGCTGCCCCATCTGTCTCGACGCAAACGGCATGTTGTACGCCGTGCCCTTAGGTGCTAGCTGGTACATCAACCACATGCGCTGCTGAGAATAGGAAAGGGGGAGCGGCTGGTCTCTCGGCACCGGCGTGATCGCAGGCATCATCGGAGCGTGCTGCTCACTCTGACGCAGTCGGGTCACTTCTTCGGCCAACGCCGCGATCGTCGGTCGTTCAAACAGCGCGGAGAGCGAAACTTCCACTTCGAAGAGCTCGCGGACTCGGGAAACGAGCTGAGTCGCCAAGAGCGAATGGCCTCCATGCTCAAAGAAATGATCATGGACGCCGGCCTCCGGAACCTCCAGCAGAGACTTCCACAGTTCCACCAGGGACTCTTCAACCGGGTTTCTTGGGGCAACCCTCGCCGCGGCGTGATTGGCTGTGTATTCAGGAGCGGGAAGCGCGCGTCGATTCACCTTGCCCGTCGCACTGAGCGGCATTGTGTCGAGCCACAGTATGACGGAGGGCACCATATAGTTCGGTAATCGTGAGACGAGATAACGGCGAACTGCCTCAAGGTTGTCTTTCAGCGATGATTCGCCCGCGATGTAGCCGACTAACCGGTGCTGGTCCCGCTTATCCTCCCGAAGCAGCACCGCCGCGTGATGAACCCCCGGGAAGTTACTCAGCGCATACTCGATTTCTCCCAGTTCGATCCGATACCCACGCAGTTTGACTTGCTGATCTATCCGTCCAATAAATTCTAGGTTGCCGTCGGCACGGTATCGTGCCAGGTCACCGGTTCGATACAGTCTGGTGCCAACCACGTAGGGGTTCGAAAGAAAACGCTCTTGGGTCAACTCGGGTTTGTTGACATACCCGCGAGCCAAACACTCTCCTCCGATATAGAGTTCTCCCGGTATGCCGATGGGCATCGGCTGCAAACGCTCATCCAGCACATAGAGCTGCATATGGGGGATGGGTTTGCCGATCGGTACTCGGGCCGCTGTTTCCTCTCGGGTGGTTTGATAGACGCTACACCAGACCGTGGCCTCCGTTGGGCCATATTCGTTGTACAGGGTGGCGTGCGGCAGGAGCTGGTAATGTCGTCGCACAAGCTCAAAGGGAAGACTCTCGCCGGCTGTAATGACGACACGAAGCGATTCCAGCTGACCATCCAACGCGTCACCGAGGACCGCATGATACAAAGAAGGGACCCACACCACGTGTGAGACGTGATGATGCTCGATGAGCGCAGCAAGCTGTGTGGGATCACGATGGGCGGTCTCTGATGGGATGATCAGTTCCCCTCCCTGGAGCAATGTCCAAAAGATACCGGTCACCGACCCATCGAAGGCCAATGAGAAGGTCAGTAAAAACCGGGATACCGGTGCCTGATAGTACTGCAACCTGGCGTGAAGAGAGGTCACCAGACTGCCGTGTGGCACGGCCACACCCTTGGGGTTTCCTGTCGAGCCGGAGGTGTAGATGAGATAGGCGAGCTGATCCGGGGAAGCGGAGTGTGCAAGGTTCTCGTCCTCTGCCTCGCCCAAAGCGGATGTGGAAAGAGTCTCCACATCACACATGTGGCCGCGGAAAGTCTGGAAATGGCTACGGAGCTTCGCCTGAGTTACTAAGATCTCCACGTTTGCGTCTTCTAGCATGAGCTGGAGGCGGTGGCTGGGGAAGGACGGATCCAGGGGAACATATCCTCCTCCGGCCTTGAGAATGCCCAAGAGACCCACGAGGGCGTCCACCGAGCGCTCGACACAGAGACCCACTGGGACATCTGCACCCACTCCGAGCGTCCGTAGCGCGAGCGCGACTCGATTCGCGCGTCGGTTCAGCTCTTGGTAGCTCAACGACTGATCTCCACAGGTCACAGCAGGCGCATGGGGAGTTCGTTTGACCTGTGCTTCGATGAGCGCATGGATACCGGAGGTTCTAGAAGGTGGTTTACTCCATGTCAGGTGAACGTTTTGTTTCTCTTCGGGGGTCAGCAATGAAAGTTGATGGAGCCGGGCCTCAGGTTTCGTGAGAAACTCATGAAGAAGGATCTCCAGCTGCCCCAGCATTCGGTCGATCGTCGAGTCCTCAAAAATCGTGGAATCATGGAGAAACGCCAGATCCAGGCCATCAATCCTGTTGAACACCATCAACACGAGGTCGAACTCTGATGCCGTCGGTTCCCAGGGGAGATGAGTGATCTCAAGATCCTTGATGCTGAGCGTGGACAAGGGGTCGTCTTCACACACCATCATCACGTTGAACAGCGGAGACCGTTGACGTGTGCGTTGTAACGACAATGCCTCGATCACTTCTTCAAACGGGAGATCCTGATGGTCATAGGCCTCGATCACCACACGGCGTATCTGCTTCAACAACTCGTGGCCGGTCAGCCCCTCGGACAGTTCAGATCGTAACGCCACCGTATTGACGCAATACCCCATCATATCTTCGAATTCTCTCCGACGCCTGCCGGCCACGATCGATCCAATCACCACATCTGATTCTTGTGTGTAGCGATGCAGCCATATCGCAAAGACGGCATACAGCACCATGAAGGGAGTGATATTATGCTGTTGGCAGAAGCGGCCAAGATCGGCCACAAGTCGAGGAGAAAGGGATCGGAACCGCACACTCCCTTCAAACGTGCGTGTCCGTAGTCGTTGCCGATCGATGGGAAGTTCCGCGGGCGGTTTGGTGTCGCTCAGCTGCTTGGACCAGTAGGCCCGGTTGGCTTCTCGAAGGCCATGGCCAAGCGAGGCCTTTTGCCAATCGGCATAGTCTGCATACTGAACGGTCAAGGTCGGAAGTCGAGCGTGCTGTGCGTCGCCACCGGCCTCCCACAGCAGAGTTAATTCCTTCCAGAAGATACGCAGCGACCATCCGTCGGCGACGAGCCGGTGGAACGTCAGTGCCAGGATATGCACGTCGGGTTCGAGCCCCAGCAGGGTCACCCGAAAGAGCGGTCCCTTTCGTAAGTCGAATGGCCGGGCTCTATCTGTTCGTAAGAAGTGCCGAACGTGACCATCCCGCTCTGTAGGATCCACTTCCTGGAAATCTTGCCGTTCGATCGTGACGGTCACTTCAGAGAATACTTCCGAGAATCCCTCACCTCGTTCCGATCCGAAGCGGGTTCGAAGAATCTCGTGACGCGATGCGATTGCCCGTACGGACCGCTCCAACCCCTCCGGGCTCACTGGCCCTCGAATCCGCACCGCCATCGAAATATGGTTGATTGCGCTTCCGGGATGCACTTGCTCCAGAAACCAGAGCCGCTGTTGTGCTGGGCTGAGGGGAATTCTGCCTTTCCGTGTGGAGGATGAGGAAAGTGGAACGGCGGGAACCTGTTGCTTGTTGCCGCTCCCTACGACCTGACCTAGGTCAGGTGAATTGGCATGTCCCTCCTCGATTCGGGCGGCCAGCGCAGACAAGGTTGGACATTCAAAGAGCAGGCTGATGGGGAGTTCAACGTGGAACTGGTCGAGTATGCGCGCGACAACCTGTGCTGCGAGGAGCGAATTGCCTCCAAGTCCAAAGAAATTCGCATGACGATGTGGTCGAGGCCCACCAAGGACTTCCTGCCAGATGTCGGCCAAACTCTTCTCAACAGAGGTTTGAGGACCCTCCTCCGGTACTCCATCGGCTTCAGATTGTAGATCCTCGTCGAGCGTGCTGGCTCTGACGACCGTCAGCTGTCCGGACTCAAAGGCGGCTCGGCTGGCCCCCCGCTGAATTTTTCCACTGGAGGTTCGTGGGATTGTGCCGGACTTAACGAGCACCACCGTGTGGATTTCGAGCTCATACTCGTCGGCCAGCACGCGACGGATGCAGTTCACGATATCCATGAGATCTGAATCAGACACCTGTTTCTCGATCTCATGGACCAGCACCACCCGCTCCCCTGTCTCGCTTTCGATCGAGAATGCCGCTCCACATCCACGGCGCAAACCTGTATGCGCTTGTTGGGCGGTCCATTCTAGATCATGAGGGTAGTAGTTCCGTCCTCGAACAATGATCAGGTCTTTGATGCGCCCTGTGAGGAACAGCTCCCCACGGTGAAGGAATCCGAGATCGCCGGTCCGCAAATAGGGCCCATCCCCTGACGCAGCAAGTGTGGCATTAAATGTCGCCTCTGTTTCGTCGTCCTTTTCCCAGTATCCAGAAGCGATTCCAGCGCCAGACAGCCACACCTCACCTACGGCATCCGACGGGCACTCCAGCAGCGTTGTTGGGTTCACGATCTTGACACAAGTTTCTTCGAGCGGTTCCCCGCATCCCACCAACGTCCGAGTTCCACGATCCGATGGAGGCAACTCCTTCACGATGGAGTCGGCCAGCGCCTCCGCATCAACCGTCAGGAACGTCGGTTCAACAGGAACAGGCTTCATCGTCACGAGTAATGTGGCTTCAGCCAGGCCATAGGCCGGGGAAAAGCTTGCCGGCTTGAATCCTCGCGGCCCAAAGGTTTCGATGAACCGTCTCACCGTATCCGGATGGATGGGTTCAGCACCGCAGCTGGCGACCTTCCAGCTGCTCAAATCGGCTTGCCAGCCTGGCTGTTGCCGCGCGGCTCTGAGACACGCGTCGTACGAAAAATTCGGTCCACCGCTGTGGGTAATCGCGAATCGAGCCACTGCGTCCAACCAGCGCAATGGTCGTCGGAGAAACGTGATGGGTGACATCAGATAGGCGGGAATGCCTGCGTAGAACGGTGCAATGATTCCATGCAGCAATCCATAGTCATGGAAATACGGCAACCAGCAGAGCGACCGACTGCTGTCCTCTACCTGCCCGGCTAACGTGAGGGCTTTGCAATGAGCCAACACATTTCCATGGCTGATCACAACGCCGCGAGGAGAGGCGGTCGACCCAGAGGTGTATTGCAAATAGGCAAGGGCGCTGCTGTCTAGTCTCGGCATGTCAATCGAGATGGAGTCGATCGCATCAGCTACCAGATGGTCTGTTGCCATCCATGTGATCGGGCCCATGTCTTTGGCGAGTGAACATTCAGAAGACAGAGCCATGATACTCGAGTTCGTGAGGATGAGGGATGCTTGAGCATCGTCAATAATGTTGCGAAGTCTCGGCACACCGTGTTTCATTCTGATGGGGGCGGGAGCTGGAACCGGTATGAGACCAGCGTACACGCATGCCCAAAACGCACAGGCGACATCAAGGTCTGGCGGATAGAGAAGAAGGGCTCTGGTTCCTGGTTTGACCTCGTGCGCAAGCCGGTAGGCCAGTGAACGCACCTGGCGTTCAAGCTGTCCGTAGGTCAGCTGGCTTTCAAGCTCGAGACTGTCACGAACAAGGGCATAGGCAAGCGCGTCTGGATTGCGCCGGCACGTGAATTCAAAGAGATCACTAAGACTGAGAAACACCGGAGGTTTCGACATCTCTGTTAGGCCGCAATTCTCGTCTTCAAATAAACAGAAAAATGCTCACTTCTCAACTATCGTTCTCCGAGAAATAGCTTATCGTCCCTTAGTAACAACCTCCAATAACTTCAACTGTTCCAATAGGGCCCAAGATACGCTCGACGGTGTATTTTCATTGACGGGATACAACAAACTTGTTCACCATCACGTGTCCAGGTCAGCCTCAACCTTTGGGCCTTAAGGACAAAGGCTGTTGTATTTTTCGGCAGTTGAAGAAGACATCTTGAAGCTTTAGTCGTCGGCCTGATCCGTTCAAGCAGCGTGTGGTTCCGCAATGCCATGTAAGTCATTGATAAATCATGAGAGATGAAGGCCATCTGTTGTGAGGGTATGGCACACTGATCGCACGAGAAATGATTGTGGGGAGAGGGGATATCTATCGGAGGATGAGGTCGGTGTCACTTCTTCACACCTACTCTGATCGTCCCAATCCAGTGGGAATTCACGAAACAGCATGAAGGCTTCCTGGAAAACGGGGATTAGTTTCGGGTTAACATCAGGGGTCATTACCACCCTTGGGTTGATGGTCGGACTGCACTCCGGCACGCATTCCCGTGCGATCGTGATCAGTGGCATTCTGACGATCGCCATCGCCGATGCCATGTCGGATGCGCTCGGCATCCATGTGTCCGAAGAGTCGAAGAACAGCGGTCCGACCAGGCTGATCTGGGAGGCTACGCTCGCCACCTTTGCAGCGAAGTTCTTGGTTTCCCTGACGTTTGTTGTTCCCGTCCTCTTCGGTCCACTCGAGCACGCGATTGTCATGAGCATCGTGTGGGGGCTATTCTTACTCACCGTGCTCAGCTTTTTCGTCGCTCGAGCACAAGAGATTGCTCCGTGGAAGGTCATTGGTGAGCATCTGTTCATTGCGCTGTGCGTCGTTGCGATGACACATGTGGCCGGTGATTGGGTGAACAAGATGGTGGGAGCGGAATGACGGAGGTATGAACCAGTGGGGAGACACCCTCGGACGTTGAGATGGCTGCTGTTTTTCCTCGCGTGCACGACATTCCTGATGCCCGGGCAATCAGCCTGGGGAGCGGGGGATGATGTGGCATCTGAAAGCGGCCAGCCCCACCGTGTCGTGCTCCATCTGAATTCCGGTGATGAAAAGGTCCAACGTGGTGCGCTCAACAATATCAAGAATCTCTATCAGGAGTTTTCGTCACAGCGTCTCACGGTCGAGCTGGTCGTGCATGGGGCTGGGCTTCCAGTCCTCATCAAGAAGTCTACGCCGTTTGCGGCGGAGCTGAGCGAGCTTCGGAAAACGTACGGTGTGCACTACACGGCCTGTTCGAACACCATGAAGACGATGAAGGTGACAAGAGAAGATCTCATCGACGAAGTCGGCGACACCGTGCCGGCAATCGTGAGGCTGGTGGAGAGACAAGAGCAAGGCTGGGTCTACATTAAGCCGTGAAGAAGCTGACAGCTGTTAGCTGACGGCGGAAGAAAGAGGAGGACGAATGGAATCCAAGAGCAAGGTCTATCTGTATCAGACCTCTGTGAGGTGGACAGAACAGCGCAAGGGCACGATCTCCTGTGCAGGGAAACCCGATGTGCAGGTGGCGACCCCACCGGAGTTCAAGGGGCATGAGAACATCTGGTCTCCCGAGGACCTCTTCGTGGCATCCGCCAACGTTTGTTTGATGACGACGTTTCTTGCCGTCGCGGAACGAGCCGGTCTTGCCTTTTCCTCCTACGAGAGTACGGCGGAAGGACGGCTGGAGATCGTGGAGGGGAAATTTCAATTCACGGCGATCACCATCCGGCCTTCCATTACCTTGAAGTCCGGCGGCGATGCAGCCAAAGCGAAGGAACTCATTGAAAAAGCAGAGCATAATTGTCTGATTTCCAACTCGATGAAGGCTACGGTCACGCTGGAACCCACGATCGGTTGATTCAGCGTTGCGAGTTTTGAGTTTCAGGTTTCTAGGGGCTACTCCTACAACTTGAAACATGAAACTTGGAACCTGAAACACAGACTCCAGACACAAACGCCAATCTCGGGTTAACCACTGTAGCATCCTGCGCCAGTCGGTCATCAGGCCTAGTGGCATTTGTCTCCATTCTTTGGTGTCGATCTGATCGACACCAAAGAATCCGTCCGATAACCCCACAATGAATCGAGAGAAAGCGCTCCTTCTCCCTCCGAGATAGTGGCACAGTCATCGCAAGGTCTCATCGAAGGGAAAGGACAAGATATGCGTAGAACGGTGCAAGGGCAAGGGATGGTGTTGTGCGCACTGGTGGCCGGACTGTGCGGACTGGGATTCAGTAATCTCGGGGTCAAACAGGCTGGGGTTCTTGCCAAAGAAGGGGATGCAGTTACCGGACGGGAGATTTACGTGAACACCTGCCTGCTCTGTCATGGAATCGATGGCAAAGGCGTACGAGGACTACAGTTCGTTCCACCTCCGGCAGACCTCACATCGCTCGCCGTCCAGAGCCGGCTGGATGGGTCGCTGTTTCGTCGAATTCACGACGGGAAGCCCAACACGGTCATGGGTGCTTGGAAACATGCTCTCACGGATGAAGAAATCTGGGATGTATTGGCCTATGTGCGCACATTTCGGATCGAGTCTCCCGGGCAACCATAAAGATGAATCCAATAACTCGGAGGTGTCTCATACAAGCCGGATGCAGAAATGGAGTGGTTGTCCGCGAGGAAACGAGGAGGGAACGATATGACATGTAATGTGGGGGGAATCGAACGACCGATACGCATTGGAGCGGGAGCGCTGGCGATTATGGCCGGCCTCTTTGGAGGGCTTTCTGGTGCGATGTTCGGAATAGCGCTTGGGGTGGGGGCGATTCTATTATTGACCGGGGCGGTGGGGTATTGCCCGCTGTTCACATTGTTGGGAATTAATACCTGCACGTCTGCGTCCGGTCCAAAGAAATGAGGTGGAATCGATGAACCGACCGGTGGCCGCTTGGGCCGCTCTGGTGTACATGCTGGTTGGGGTGATCAGTTGTGTCCCGCCTCCACGGGTGGCAGGAGTTGAAGCAGGGGCCGGCCGTCCGAGCACGGAGTCGCAGGTCGACGCGCTGTTCGCTCCACCATCGCCTGAAACGATTCCCGGTGATTTGCGAGGCGAACAGATTCGACTGGGCTATAAGATGATTGTTGATACACAGGAATATGGGAAACGCTACGTGGGGAATGCGCTCAACTGCACGAATTGTCATTTGGACGGAGGGCTTAACCCGAATGCTGCGTCATTTGTGGGCATCAGTACACTGTACCCGCAGTATCGCGAGCGAGCCGGCCGTCAGATGACATTAGCCGATCGGATCAACGAGTGTTTCGAACGGAGTATGAACGGGAAGCCTCTCCCGCCGGACAGTGTGAAACTGACGGGCATCGTGGCCTACATCGAATGGTTGTCGAAAAATATGCCGGCCGGTAGTACGGTCCCGTGGCGAGGAATTCCGCGCCTGACCTCGACTCATCAACCGGACCCCGGCAACGGCAAGAAGGTCTTTGAGAAAAAATGTGTCTTCTGCCACGGCTCAGATGGGCAAGGCACTATGGCGGCGCCGCCCGTGTGGGGACCGCGCTCGTACAATATCGGGGCAGGTATGGCGAGGGTCAGTGTGGCTGCTGCCTTTATCAAGGCCAATATGCCACGAGGCTGGGGCTGGACGGTGACGGACGATGAATCACTTGATGCAGCGGCCTATATTAATACACAGCCTCGACCAGATTTTCCCGACAAGATTCACGATTGGCCGAAGGGGGGCAAGCCGGCGGATGCGCCCTATTGATTCGACGAGCCGTCTTCGTGGAGGACATGCTGTGAGTCACCTGGCAACGCGGATGAGGTGTCATGGCTGATGATCCAGCCATACGGTTTGAGATGGAGGGTATGGTCCCCATGATGCCCTGGTGGGCTGGAGGGTTAGGGATCGGCTTGATTTTGTTGATTGCGGTGGCGCTCGTTCAGCCGATCGGCGTATCGACCCAGTATGTGGTGTTGGACGGCGTGCTGTTGCACGCTATCCTCCCGGACCTCGCTGACCAGAGTCCCTATTTGAAGCACGCAAGCAAAGGATGGACGTTAGCCACCTATGAATTCTTATTCGTCGTAGGGATTCCGCTCGGCGCCTTCATCGCAGCGGCTGCGACGAGGCGATTGACTGGAAGAATAGTCCCGTCGCTATGGGCCCAACGGTTCGGTCTGGCTCCAGCGAGGCGTCTAGGATGGTCGTTCGTCGGAGGATTTTTGCTCTTGTTCGGTGCCCGCTTCGGGGGAGGCTGTACCTCCGGCCATATGATCAGCGGGGTGTCGCAGTTAGCTGTGAGTTCATTTGTATTTTCCACCGCCCTTTTTGCGAGCGCGATCCTGACAGCCCGGTGGCTCTACCCTGAGCGAACAGAGCGATGACACTACTCCTGGGCCTAGTCCTCGGCGCGGCATTCGGAGCGATTCTTCAACTGTCGGGTGCGTCGAGCTACACGAACATCATCGGTACCTTGCGGCTGAGAGACTTCACGATTATGAAGCTCATCATGACCGCCATCGGCGTAGGGATGATTGGGGTGCATGTATTGGATGCGGTCGGTGTGGCCCATATGAAGGTGAAAGACCTCTATTTACCGGGGATCGTACTCGCGGGCTTGATCTTTGGCGTGGGGTTTGCCGTCACGGGCTACTGTCCGGGGACGGCGCTGGCTGCGGCGGCGGAAGGAAAACCGGACGCGTGGATGACGGTAGTCGGGGGGGTGTTCGGCGCGTTGACGTTTGCCTTCCTCTGGCCGGACCTTGAGTCATCTTTAGCCTCGCTTGGAGGATTTGGGCCGATCACCCTTCATGGATCATTCGGGATCAATGGACTGTTCATTGCGTTACCGCTCGGTGTGCTCTGCCTATGGGGGGCGGTAAAACTTCCGGGGGTAAGAGCGACATGAAACTCACGGCGACCTTTCACGGCGGGACACGGTACGACATCGTGAGCGGGAAGCATCGAATCATCACCGACCAGCCGGTTGAGGATGGAGGCCAGGATGCCGGCATGGGCCCGGTTGAACTCTATGTTGGGTCTGTCGCGAGCTGTGTTGCGTACTTCGTCGGACAGTTCTGCGGGCGACATGGTATCGCCCGAGACGGTTTGGCTGTCGAGGCGGAATGGACGATGGCGGAAGGACCACATCGTGTGGGCCGTATCGACATTGCGATCCACCTCCCTCATCGCATCACGGCAGATCAACGGGAGCGACTGCTGAAGGTTGCACACGGTTGTACGGTGCATCAGTCCATTGCCGTGGCCCCGGACATTGGGATCAAACTCAATCCGCACCAGCATCACAAATCTGATGGATCATGAGCGTATACGCACGACAGGGCATGTGACTCAGGCAATGACCTGACAACAAAAGGAGGGAGGAGATGGGCCTGCAGGGAATAGGGAGAAAGATGGCAGCCACGGGGATATTGGCAGCAGGTCTGCTGGTCCTGTTTCAGGGCCCTTCTCTTGCCAGTGATCAAGCTCGCGCCAAGGACCTCCTCCAACAGACTTGCGTGCAGTGTCACCGGTTGGAAGGGACAGCCGATTCTCGGTTTAACCTCCGGGCCCCGGACTTGATCTGGGCCGGCAGCAAATACCAGCGATCGTGGCTCATTCGCTGGCTGACCGGGAAAGAGGCGCCGCTCTATGTCAAAGGTTATCGATGGGACCTGACGGATGTCCCGGCGAAACACCCGATGGTTACCGAGGGAGACGCCAACGCGATTGCCGATTATTTCGCTGAACATCACAAAGATCCACGCGTCACAGTCGGGGCCTTCGATCTGTCAAAGGTCACCAAGTTCGATGTGGCGTTCGGGGGAGTGGCCTATAAAGCCCATGCGTGCCTCGGCTGCCATACGATCGAAGAGAACGGCAAACTGATCGGGGGACAACAAAGTGCGGCGCTGCAGAAATCCGGTCAACGATACGACAAGGACTGGCTGTTCCGGTTCGGCCTTAACCCTCAAGACTTTGTGCCGCACAGCGGCGAGTTTCTGGCGGACGCGACGGAGCCACAGCTTCGCGCCGTGATCGGCTATCTGATGGTTCAAGGGGTACCGGACTTTCAGTATTACGAGCCCTGGACGAGTTCCGAGTTCAGCCGGGCCGACGCCGGGCGCGGCAAAGTGCTCTACAAAGAATATTGTGCCCAGTGCCACGGCTTTACCGGGAAAGGCGACGGCCCCGCCGCGTCCGCACTTGAGCCCAAACCGGCCATCCACGCCAACATGCCGTTTGACAAACTGCCGATGGAATACCTCTATACCGTCATCAACCACGGTGGAGTGGCCGTCGGGAAATCCCCCAATATGCCCTACTGGGGGCTCACGATCGGTCAACAGGGGGTGGCGGATGTGATCGCCTATTTGAAGGTGACATTCAAGGGAGTTCCGGAGGTCCCGGCTATGGCAGGAGGGCCGGGCGGGCTCTGCGTGCAGCCGCGCAAGACGGCTAAGGCGCCTGACGACTTCCTTTCCAAGACCAATCCGCTTTCGTCCTCGGCGGCAGTCAAGGCGGGCAAGGAATTGTTCCTCAAAACCGCGCAACCTGTCGCCTGCGTGATGTGCCACGGCGAACAGGGAGATGGAAAGGGGCTGATGGGGGCCGCCTTGGTGCCGCCGCCAAGAAACTTCACATGCGGTGCGATGATGAAAGACATCCCTGACGGCCAGTTGTTTTGGGTCATCAAGAATGGATCGCCGGGCACCGGCATGATGGCCTTTGGCGGATTGCCGGATGAGCAGGTATGGCAGTTGATTCACTACATTCGATCGTTAGCACGATAGCCGACAGCTATCAGTTTGTCGAAGGAGTGACGTATGGCAACATTCATCATTTCAGGTAGTCGAGGAACAGACGATCCAACCATGGCGACCTTGCCATTCATGGCGGCGAAGACGGCGAAAGAGCAGGGGCACGATGTCGTGCTCTGGCTCTGGAACGAAGCGGTGACGTTGGGGCGGAAGGGCACGGCGGATCATGTCACCGGCGTGAATTTGACTCCGTTGAAAGATCTGCTTGCCGCCGTCCAGGCAGCCGGTGTGCAGATTTGGGTGTGCGGGGCCTGTGCAGTGGCTCGTCAGGTCACTGTGGCGGATCTGGTGGCCGGTGCTTCCATCAAGGGTATGCCGGACTACATCAAAGCCGTGGCAGAGCGGGACCGGAACGTGATGTTCTGATTGTGTGGGCCAAGGAGGTTTCTCATGGCAGCGAGCGGAGAATCGTCGAGGAAGTCACGAGATCGCAAGGGGCAGATGGATCCGGAGGAGATCGAGGACTTCGTGCCGTCTGCGTCCGGTAAGGACGCACAGGAGTTGGAGACGATTCCCACGAGGGTGCCGCGGGAGGGGGACGGGTACCAGGTCCCGCGCAGCACCTTGATCGCCCAGGGGCTCGGACGTATCGGTGAGCCGGGCTATGCCTTGACTGCGGATGATCTTCGAAGGGTCAATACAAGGAAGGGGTTTCTGAAACTCCTGGCAAACAAAGCCGTCGATATCGAGGAAGTGCGCAAGACCCTGCTCTACGAACAGGACTTACGACAGCTGCAGGTTGAGTTGGTCAGGCTGCAACGGTGGATTCAGAGCAGTGGGGAGCGCATCGCCATTTTGGTGGAAGGACGGGATGCGGCCGGAAAGGGCGGCACGATCCGCCGGTTCACCGAGCATCTGAATCCTCGCGCGATGCGAGTCGTGGCACTGCCGAAGCCGACCGATGCGGAACGGGGCCAGTGGTATTTCCAGCGCTATATTCACCAGCTGCCCAACAAGGGTGAAATCGTCTTCTTCGACCGGAGTTGGTACAACCGTGCCGTGGTCGAACCGGTGATGGGATTTTGTACAAAAAAAGAACACCAGCGATTTCTCCAACAAGTACCGGAATTCGAGCATATGCTCTATGAAGACGGTGTGACCATCATCAAGTTCTGGTTCTCCATCTCCAAGGACGAACAAGCCAAGCGATTCGAAGCGAGGCGGCAGAATCCGCTCAAGCAGTGGAAGCTGAGTCCGGTCGATGAAAAGGCGCAGGAGCTGTGGGATGCATATACCCGCTGCAAAGAGGAAATGTTCAGCAAAACGCACTCGACCTTTAGCCCCTGGATCATCGTGCAAGCGAACGACAAGCAGGCTGCGCGACTGGAAAGCTTGCGCTATGTCCTGAATCTGCTGCCCTACAAAGGAAAAGACGAAGCGCAGATCAGGTTGACGCCCGATCCAAATGTGATCGTTCGATTTCACCGCAAAATGGTGGAATTAGATCTCTAACGTCGGAAGACCGTTGGTGCCATCGGCGAAAGGAACAAGAGGATGAAGATACGTCTGTTGACGGTGATGGTTGCTTCGCTGTGCTTCGCGGTGTCTGCTGGTGCTGCCGAGCGGCACATGATGCCATCAGTTGTGCCGGCTGATAAGTTGGCGGAAGCGCGGGCGCTGAAGAATCCCTTGGCCCATTCTCCCGAGGTCATTGAGCAGGGCAAAGCGGTGTATAACGGCAAGGGCGGGTGCGTCACCTGTCATGGAGTAGATGGCGACGGCAAGGGGCCGGCGGCAGCCAGTATGAATCCCTCCCCGAGAAACTTTCAGCATCATGGATTCTGGCGCCATCGCACCGAGGGGGAAGTCTTTTGGGCCATCAAATACGGATCGCCCGGGACCGCCATGATCGCATTCGGGTCGGTCTTGTCCGACAATGAAATATGGGTCCTCATTCACTATGAGCAAACCTTCGCGGGGACGCATGGCATGATGGGGCATCGAGAAGGGATGGGGCCGGGTATGGGAGGGAGAGCCGGGATGGGGCATCGCGGGCAAAAGGGAAAAGGTGGAATGAGTGAGTGTGAAGGTGATTCCTGTGCACGGTAAGTGACCAAACGACTATGCGCCAGATCCATCGAGGAAGGGTGCGCGAGTTGTTGCGATTTCCCCCATCTGATCATCCTGCCCTGAGTATTCCTGCATCACATCGGTACGATCCTCATGTGATCGAACCCCTCTTAAGCCATTGTTTCATCGAGTATCCTTCTCACTGGTCTCGAAACGAAGGGCGGCATCAGAGTCGCAGTCAGCTATGTCTGAATCTCATTGTTCAAAGCAGGGCTCTCACCAACCAGAGAAGAGCGGTCAATATTCTGTGAAAGAACTAAACCTTGGAGGTATTGCCATGATCAAGTGGAAACAGCAGTGGTTATTTAGGATCGGGGGAGCCGCGTTGACTATTGCAATAGCCGCGTTTCCGAGTTATGCCGACGAAGGCCACGGGAAGATGGGGCATGGTGGGCATGATCAGGAAGAGCAACATGACCATGGCGGGCACTATCTGAAACATCTGTTGAAGCATGCGAAGGAGATCGGGCTGACGCCGGAACAAATCACCAAGGTCAAGGCTATTCAGCTCGACTTTAAACGCTCAGAAGCCCGATTAGAGGCTGACGCAAAGGTGGCAAATCTCGAATTGCACGCCTTGTTGGAAGATGAGAAAACTGACCTTAATGTGATTCAGGCCAAGGTCGAGCAATTGAAGAATGCGGAATCGGCCTGTCTCTTCGCAGCCATCAAAAGTAAGCGCACGGCCATGGCTCTGTTGAGTTCGGATCAACGTGATAAAGAACGTGCTGTTCATGAGCAGATGAAGAGTGGTGGTCAGCACGGAGCCGGAGGGGGCGGGATGGGCTATGGTGGAATGATGGGCGGGAGAGGAGGAATGGGCGGAATGATGGGTGGCATGGGAGGAGGCAGTCATGGAGGCGCTCAGACCGGCGGTGGACAAGGAGGGCATGACGGGGGCGATCACGGGAGTGGAGGATCCAGCGGAGGCCAGCAACACCAGCACTGAGAATCAGGCGCAGAGATCAACCAATGCGCGAAAAAGCTGCTTCTGAAGTGGCGATGGGATTCATGAGCGAACTGGGCGCCGCCACCGTTTAAGCAATCACTGTGTTGTGTGGTTTCGTGTTCACCAGCTATTGAGGGAGGGGATATGTTTGTGCGCCTTGTGCTTAGCGTCGTAGTGGTTGGGTTGTCAGTATCGTGGGCTTTGGCTCAGAGTTATTCTGGAAACACGAAGAACGGAGAGAGAATCTTTCAACAACACTGTGCTGGATGTCACGGCACCACCGGTGATGGGCTTGGGCCTGAGATCAAAG
>CABVSA010000035.1 GCA_902500805.1 uncultured Nitrospira sp.
TCATCACTGTAATGGTTTTGGGAAACGTCCCCTTGGATGCCACAAACGAAAATGCTGATTGCGGCGCGACTTCTGTATTGTTGTCTGCTTGTGAGTATGGCTTCGGCATGAACGTGGAAAACGATACGACGCCGCAACCACCAGCGCTGCTAGAGCCGGGAGGGGGTGAATCATAGCCGGCTCCGACCTCGCCGATGTTGCCGAAGGCACTCAGTACCATAACGATCGCTAGGGCATATCGAACATTCACGATGACACCTCGCTGTTGATTGTTGTTAGTGGCCGGGATGGCGGAGGTCAATGAGTATGGCTTATTGTGTAGTCCCGGGGAGATAAAAAGCAAACATTGGATGACTCGAAAGAATCAGGGTGAGCGGCGTGCTCGTTGTGAAGACTCTGCACGTTGCTGACGGGAGCATCACGAACCTGGCTGACTGTTTCCTTCGAGCCAAGCCCCGACGGTGGCGGATCCGCTGGAGGATCAAACCGTGCCGGAGGATGCGACGAGTGGATTCGGATGGATAAAATATAACGGGAGTCTTGTATTACAGCGCGCCGCGCAAGCTGTTGAGGCGCCACCGCAGTTCAGTTTTCCACGCCCATACTGATCACGATGAGCAGCGCATAGTCCTGTTTTGCGCAGCCCTCGACCGGAGGCATCGCGCCGCCTGGGGCAACGGGAAACGCCGACTGCTTTGCGTTGGCTGGTGAGCAGGAACCGCTCACCGTCGACGGGGAATAGCGCGCGGAATGGCAGGCCAGGTGGGTCAGGTCGTAGAGCCTCGCGCCTTGATCGAGCTCCCAATGCTGGTTGCCATGAGTTTTCGCACAGGCCACTGAGTTGCCCTTCACACTGAATTCACACCGTGCTCAGCGGAATGGTCAAACTATGCTAGCATAGGCGAAACTCATCGCCGGTTTCGGGACCTGGAAGCTGGTATGCACTAGGGGAGGCGACTCGTGAGACAGGTGATTATTTTTCGGGGAGAGGATGGTTATTGGGTGGCCGAATGTCCAACCTTGCCTGGTTGTTTGAGCCAGGGGAAGACCAAAGAAGAGGCCGTTGGCAATATCCGAAAAGCCATTTGTGGCCACATTGCCGCTTTGGAAGAAGATAAACTCGCCGTACCTGAAGAACACTTCGATGCTGTATTGATGGCTGTATGAGCAAGTTGCCGAGTCTTTCTGGCCGAGCCTGCATGAAAGGGCTTGAGCGAGCGGGCTTTGTGGTGAAGATGGTAAGCATGCAAAAGATAGAGTCGGCATGACGCTACCAAATGCTGATCGAACAGTCGTGGATGTCCGTAAGCTCCGCGAGTATTGCTTGAATACCAATCATCCCCGCGGTCAA
Source organism: uncultured Nitrospira sp. (assembly GCA_902500805.1). GTDB lineage: Bacteria > Nitrospirota > Nitrospiria > Nitrospirales > Nitrospiraceae > Nitrospira_D. The sequence continues at coordinate 1,352 of CABVSA010000035.1, forward strand.
CACAAGGCTCGTGTCTTTAAGAGCGCGTTAGGGTGGACAGTTGATGGGGCAGAAGATGTGCGGCGCGGGCTCCTGGAGGCCGCTCTCCATATAGATGCGAATTTTCTCGGCGCAGATGACTACGGACAGCGGTAAGCGATAGACTTTGTAGCACAGGGAGTGAGTGGGCCAGTGACGGTGCGGAGTTTATGGATCATTCGTCATGGCGAAGATTTCCCAAGATTTTCTTCGTGTTATGTTCTTTAGCAGGGAGCATCAAGTATGAAACAAGAAATTCAGGTGCTCGATGTGGTGGCGGTGACCGAAGATATTGCTGATCGCGGCTTGCTGCGTGGGCAAGTGGGGACGGTTGTGGAATCGCTTGATCAAAGTGTATTCGAGGTAGAGTTTGTGGATAACGACGGTAAGACCTACGCCATGCTTCCGCTGAAATCCAGCCAATTACTTGTGTTGCACTATCAGCCTGCATGAGTTTTTCGCAATCGTGAGAAATAGTAGAGGAGGTTGGGAATCGTTTATAGATCACCTCCCAAGCTTCGTGCGCCAGCGGTAATCAATCTTCCACACCTACGCCGATCACGATGAGCACGGCATAGTCTTGTTTCGTGCAGCCTTCGACCGGAGGCATCGCTCCTCCTGGGGAAACGGGAAACGCCGACTGCTTCGCGTGGGCCGGTGAGCACGAACCACCCGCCGTCGCCGGGGTATAGCGTGCGGAACGGCAGGCCAGGTGGGTCACGTCGTGGAGTATCGCGCCTTGATCGATCTCCCAGCGTCTATCGCCATGGCCATCGGCAGGATGAATCGTCAGTACGGCTGTCACTTTGCGGGCGCCCGTGACCACATATTTCCCGGGAGGAAGCGGAACGGTTGGTTGCTCCATGATGAGGCCGTGTTCCTCCAACCACCAGTCCGCTTCGTTGAACTTCCAGCGGGACGGAGCGACGCCACCAGCATCTTTCAACGATTGATAGCGGTTTAGCTTCACGCCTCGAGGCCCTGGATCCAGTGGCCACAGCCCCCACAATTGCGCACCGTTGCCAGAGGTCGCACCTGGCTCGCCCAACGCGGCAATGTACTGTGTGGAAATGCGCCTGAACTTCGTCTGACCACTGTCTGCGGCATAGACCGACTGAGTGACGATCGCGATTGTCAGGAACCAGACGGTTGCCAGGCAGGCGTGGCCCAAGAGAGGCTGTATGCTTCTGGTACAGGCTGACACCGCATCGTGCGGTCCGGGAATGCGTATTCTGATCAAGGAAAGAAGTAAAACCCTCATGCGGTTGTCCTTTCAGGAAACGTTCGCGCCAATCAGATTACCAATATCCTTTATCAGCCAGGCCAAACGAATCTTCAGAGAGACATCATCCTCCGCTCTTCAATCGCTGCAATTCTAAGTGAAGGGTCTGTGTGCCATTCGCAATCCAGACCTGTCCGTCCTGGATCGTCAATTGTAACTGCATGCTGGAACTTGCCATTCCGGCGAGAGATCGAACGCTCTCCATCGGGAGCAGGATCACAGCGAGGTTCTTGAGACGGTCGAGTGAGGCACGCTGGTTTTCCCACCAGGCTTCGGCGCCGCGAGGTCCGTAGACATAGATGATGACCTGTTTGGAACGGCCGCATGCTTGACGAATGGTCTTCTCGTCCGGCTGACCGATCTCAAGCCAGAGGTCGATGGCTCCAGTGGCATCCCGTTGCCACAGGGACGGTTCATCTTCGGTACCCACCCCACGGCCAAAAGACAGGGCCTCGTCTGCGTGAAGCGCAAAGGTCAGTACTCGCACCATCAGCCGCTCTTCTGTCTCGGATGGATGTCGTGCCAGGGTCAGCGTATGGTCCTGGAAGTAGTGACGGTCTAGATCAGATATCTGCAGGACGGCTTTGTAAATAGTTGCGTTCGTTGCCATAGCGTCAGTGGGGCGAGGGGAGGCCTTTCACAAACAATTGCTCGACACGCGTGCGCGCCCACGGGGTCCTGCGCAGAAAGGTCAGGCTCGACTTGATCGTCGGGTGGTGACGGAAGCAGCGGATGGGCACGCGCCGCCCCAGTTCAGGCCATCCGTGCCGGGCAACGAGGGTGGTGACAATCGTTTCCAATGTGATTCCGTGCAAGGGATCGCGAGGGTGAGGTTGTCGAGCGTCCATTTCTTGACAGATTACAGAAATGCTGTGCTAAGGTAAACGTGAGATTGCAGCCAGTCGTGTTCGGCACATACTCTTAACCAGGGAGGGGCATGAATATGAAGAGCAAATTCTGTCGCGGGGCATTCATTCTTGGGGCACTTGGGATGTTGGTGAGTGTTCCGGTGCTCAACGCTCAGCCGTCTCCGGCCGGGAACGTGTTGGACTCCATTGCACACGCAAAAGAAGCAGTGGAGCATGGCAAACAGGGGCATGCCGACGTACTGGCGACCCATGCGGAAAAGTCACGGAATCATGCCGAGCGGGGAGGGAAAAATCCGCATTTGGGCGAAGGGATCAAGCATTTGACGGAAGCCATCGAGCATGGCAAGGCGGGCCACGCCGACGTTGCTACGCAGCATGCCGAAGCAGCGCTCACTCATTTGACCGAAGCCAAGTAAGCGTCCGGACCATCCGGTGATGGTGAGTTCGTATAAACGGGCAGGGGAGAAGTCCCCTGCCCGTTTCTGTTTGGAGAGAGGGGCACTGGGAGGAGAATAAGCTATGCGCGTGATTGTGGTTGGAGGAACGGGAACCATTGGGTCAGCCGTGGTGGCGGCGTTGTCGGCTCGGCATGAGGTGGTTGTATCTGGGCGTAAGTCGGGAGTTGTCACTGTCGATCTCGCATCGCCGGATTCCATTCGGGCTATGTTTCAGTCGGTGGGGAAATTTGATGCGATCGTCTGTGCGGCTGGGCAAGCGAAGTTTGGAAGTCTCGATGATTTGACTGATGCAGACTATCTCTTCAGTTTCTCAAACAAGCTGATGGGACAAGCCAATCTCGTACGGATCGGTCGGCAGTTCATTGCCGATGGTGGGTCATTGACGCTCACAACCGGAGTGCTCAGTCAGGAACCGATCAAGGGCAGCGCTTCCATCAGTATGGTGAATGCCGGGCTTGAAGGTTTTGTCCGGGCGGCTGCTCTGGAACTGCCACGTGGGATCCGAGTCAATGTGGTGAGTCCACCTTGGGTGACGGAAACCCTTGTCGCGCGCAAGATGGACCCCGCGACTGGCATGCCGGCTGTCGTAGTGGCGAAGGCCTATCTTGCCAGTGTCGAAGGGACCATGACGGGACAGACGATCGATCCACGGAGGCTTGCAGGTACATGACTCCGGTCACTTCATCGAGATGAAGAGGGATTGAAATGCACGAGTTCAATCTGCAAGACTGCTCATGCAATGATGCCTGTTGTCCCACCATTCACGATTGACCAGGCAATTCTCCTCACGCGCTTCTTGTCTGCACCACAGCGACCTGAAGACACCTTGACCTATCCCCAATTGGCCGGCTTCTTGTTCGGCCTCGCGAATGGGCCGGAGTTGATCCAGCCGTCAGAATGGATTCCCCTTGTCTTCAACGATCAAGATGCGGGGTACGAGACGGACGATGAAGCGAACCAGGTACTCCAGGCCATGATGGCACTCTATAACGACAGTGTTAGGGAACGGCCAGGAGGAGCGGTATCCCTTCCACCGGGGTGTGAGGTACGACCTGATCTCATGGAGAATCTGACGATCGATTCGCCATTGAGTCAATGGGCACAGGGATTTGGCATGGGCTATGAGTATCTGTCTGAGGTGTGGGATGCGTATACACCGGATGAATTTGATGAGGAGATCGGCGCGTTGTTGATGACGCTCACATTTTTTAGCTCACCAGCACTTGCCGACGCCTACTATCAGGAGGGAAATAAGAAGGGGACCTTCGATCAGCTTGCCGAGTCGGTGATGGAGATCTTCCCCGAGGCCATGCGAGAGTATGCGCATCTGGGACGGTCGATCTATCGCGTACGACTCGAATCGGGCGACATCGACACGAACTCCTCACTCCCTATCAAAATTGGGCGCAATGATCCCTGTTTCTGCGGGAGCGGGAAGAAGTTTAAAAAGTGCTGTGATCTCACGAAGGGCACAGGGCAGGCGCCGGTCTTCCACTGACAGAGGTAAGCGGTTATATCTACATTTTCACTATGTCGTATCGATCTGACCCCTCTGCCGATTCATTTTCAGCCGACTCTCGCCGCACGTTTTATGAGGCCCATCCTTCGATCGCCTTGTTTATGCTCTTGGTCGTGTTGGCTGCGCCGTTTGCAGGACTCTATGTGGCGGGGCTGCTGGGTGTGGTGGTTGGTGTGTTGGTTTCGGCTGCAGCCTACGTCCTGACGCCTTGTGTCTGGAAGTGGATCGGCGGCTGACTCGGCTGAGCCAGCCGCCTCCTTGAATCGATTATTGCTGCTGGATGGCTGACAAAAGCCACTGGCCATTCCGCACACGCATGAAGGTCCAGACTTCGATGGATTCCGTTGCGGTGTCTTCACTGCCCTCAACCAGATAGCCGGGCTCTCCACGTGAGATTGTGGTGGAGACGGTATAGTCACGGGCATTCCAGCGGAGATCTACCGTGGCATAGTCGGTTGAGTCTTCGGACCAGGCTTCTCGTACATCTCCCTTGAGCAACACCACATCTTCAACATGATTCCGGACCCCTTGACTGTGGTCCTCGGCCAACGCCGTGCTGAAATAGCTTAGCATTTCAGGTGTCAGATGCCGTCGGAGTGCGGCCACATCTTGTGCACTCCAGGCCGTTTGAATCTCGCGGAGCAGTTGCTGAAAGGCTGCCTTATCTTCAGTGCTCACGGCATAAGCCTTCGTGTCTTGCTCATCCGTCGTGCTATTGGCCGAGACGTCGAGGAGGCTTCCTCGGGCTGCTGTGCTGCGTGAGAGTCCAGTGAAGACCGGCGCTGGTGTCTGTTTGGATCTTCTGAAGAAATAGAAGGCGCCTGCTCCGATCGCCATCAGGAGGAGAATAAGCCCAAAGGAGTTCCCAGATGTGGATGCCGGTGCTGATCCGGATCCCGACTCCGTATCCGTGGTTTTAGCGTTGCTCTCTGTCGCGCCGAAGAGCATATGGCCGAGCCATGTTCCGGCTAGACCACCGGCGATCCCGGCAAGCAAGGGATTGCGTTGGAACCAGGAAGGAGACGTGGCCGGGGTGGGCTGAGCCGTCGGGCTGTTCGTAGTCTGAGGTGGTGGTGTCGTTGAAGGTCTGGAGGTCGTGGATTGTTCAATGGGCTTGGCACCGTTCTCCTGATGGGTTCGTGATCCACGGCTTCCGAATCCCATTGATGAATTTCCGCCACGAGACCCGCTCGAATATCCTCCTCCACCTCCTCTCGCCTTGGCAAATGACAGGGTGGGTAGGCCGATCAGCGAGGCGATGATGCAGACTGCTATAAGCTTTGAACTGTTTTGCATGGATGTCCTTTCACAAGAGGGTGGCACTCTCAGGCACAATCCCATCCTACCAGTTTTAGGGGAAGAAAACCGAATATTTGGGCTGTGACTCGGCGGATCCCTAGATGTCAACAGCGTGCTGTCGGCGGTCGGTTAAACTCGGCGACTGTGGGAAACACGAGCGCTGCAAAGTCCCAATAGCGCATCCGGATGGCTTCGGAGTGGGTTCCTGCTTCGAAGAGGATCTCCTCGTCCCTGATGAGCGAGCGGTCAACATAGACCGGAAGGCCGTAGAGGGTGCCGAGCGGCGGCATTGCGCCGACTTCGCAGTCTGGGAAGAGCTGTGCCAGTTCTTCCTCGGTCGCAAGTCGGACGCGGTGGGTACCGAACATCCCTCGTAGACGTTGGAAATCGACCGTTGTCGTGGCCGGCAGGACCATGGTGACGAATCGTTCCTTGACCTTTACGATGACCACCTTGGCCATGGACTGTTCGGGGAGACGAAGGGTCTCAGCAACAGCACGCGCGCGATTTGTGTGAGAGTGAGCCAAGATATCGTAATGGACATGTTCGCGATCAAGGCGTGATTTCAGGGTGCGTGGAATAGGCATGGCCAAACCTCCTGTGGTGGGCGATTTCCAGATGGAAATGGCTGGTGAGAATTCAGGGATGAAACTTCTCGAAGATGAAGAGCTGATAGTCGGGATCATCTTCATGACTACGACTCCACGTAGCTCATGACGACCGGCAGGGATAATGTGAGTATATTCCTTTTATCGGTTTTAGCAAACCTGCTGTAGGCCAAGTCATCCGACCTATCCCAGTGCTTGGTCACTCATAGTGAGGGTGGGCCCAGTCTAGAGGTTGTGACGGACTCACTGCGAGCGCGGGTGGTGCAACCGGTTTAGCCCATCGAGGGCTGCGGTACGATAGCACTCGGCCATCGTGGGATAATTGAAGACGTTATGGACGAAGTACTCGACCGTTCCTCCATAGGTGAGGACCGATTGGCCGATATGAATTAGCTCCGTCGCCCCGGCTCCAATGATGTGAACGCCCAGTAACGCATGCGTCTCGCCGTGAAAGATCAGCTTTAAGAGACCATGGAGATCGCCGCTGATGTGCCCCCGTGCCATTTCTCGAAAAAAGGCTCTCCCGGTGGCGTGTGGAATGTTCGCGGTGGTGAGTTCTTCCTCAGTGAGGCCGACCATCGAGACTTCAGGAATGCTGTAGATGCCATACGGAATCACTTTGGGTTTATGCGTGTCGGGTAGCTGAAACGCATGGCAGGCCGCGAGTCGTCCCTGTTCCATTGCGGTGGCGGCAAGCGCAGGAAACCCGATGACATCGCCGGTCGCGTAAATATGGGGGATGTCTGTTTGGTAGTGGGTATTCACGGACAGCTGCCCCTGTTGGTCCGTCGTGAGGCCGATTGCTCCCAGATTCAGCGCTTCGATGTTGCCGATTCGTCCCATCGTGTAAAGCAGCATATCAGCGGTGACGGTCTCTCCATGTTGAAGGTGGACTGTCGGGCGGGCCGTGTGGTCGACGGATATGTCTAGGTATTCCTGCCCGAGTCTCATCGTGACCCCGTTCTGCTGCAGTTGAGCCTCAAGGGCCTGCGCGATTTCCAGGTCCAAGAACCGCAACATCTGCGTCCGCCGATCGATCAGGGTGACGGTGATTCCGAACGCAGCCAACATCGAGGCGTACTCAGTTCCGATGACACCTCCTCCGATCACGATGATGCTGGTCGGATTCATGGTAGTGCGGAGGAAGGAGTCAGAGTCACAAATAATCAGATCGTCAAACGGAATTTCTGAGGGACGGCGTGGTCGTGAGCCTGTGGCCAGTATAATGGCTGAGGCCCGGACCTGATCGATCTGCCCATCCGATCGCGTTACGCTGAGGGTGTGCGGGTCAAGAAAAGCGGCGGTACCTGGAATGATGTCGATATGATTGCGCTGCAGCTGATGGGTGATCACACCGACTTCGGTCTCGATGACTTGATCTTTGCGGGTCATCAGGTCGGGCAGGGTCAGGTGTCTGGTGAGTGCTGCACCTAACTGGGCCAGTCCTCGCCGACGCAAGCCATGGACGTACTCAATGGTATCTTTGAGGGTTTTACTGGGTAATGTACCGGTATTGAGCGAGGCGCCCCCAAGTTGCCGGGCCTTCTCAATGATGGCCACGCGCTTGGACAGTTTCGCCGCTTGGACCGCAGCTTTTTGGCCGGCTGGTCCACTGCCGACGACCACCAGGTCATAGGAACGCATAGAGAGGCACCTGCATCGGGTCCACGAGTGTGTTGCAGGTACGATATCGTGGAGGTGTCTTCTCGCCAAGAAAATTGATGATGTGAGAATCCGCTTCTTGAGCGACTGTGACGCGAGGGTGAATTCAGAGGCGGCTCCATTCCATGCTGCTGATTTGCACCGGTTGTCATGAACCTTTTACAATAGTCAAGAGAGTTCCGTATTCGTTTGAGGGCTGGGTTTTTGTGAAATGCGTAGTTCAGGTCCAGTATCAGGCAGGAGGAGAGTATGGAAACAGATGTGGTGAGACAGCTTGGGCCATTGGCGGTCTTAGCGGGTGTCTGGGAGGGAGGCAAGGGTGCTGATGAAGCGCCATCCGATGATCGCGGGACAGAGCAGAATCGGTTTCGCGAGCGGGTCACATTTGCCCCAATCGGCGTAGTGCGTAATCATGAACAGGAATTGTATGGCTTGCGTTATGCGACGGTTGCGCATCGACTCGGAGAGGCGGACCCGTTTCATGAGGAGGTTGGGTATTGGCTGTGGGATCCCGGCGAGCGGCAGGTGCTACGCTGTTTTATTGTGCCACGCGGGGTGACCGTGTTGGCTGGCGGGACGGTGGAGCCGACGGCCACAGCCTTTACGCTGGTGGCGGAGGGTGGGTCGGAGACCTATGGGATCTGCTCGAATCGGTTTCTCACCAGGGAGTTCAAGACGGTGCGCTATGAACTGACGATGACGATTCTTGATGAGAATCGGTTTCACTACAAGGAAGATACGCAACTCCGTATGCCGGGACGGATGGATCTGTTTCATCATACGGATGAGAACACCCTCACGCGTGTCTCGACGTAGCGCACTGGCCGTGTGGTCTAAATGACCATGATGATGATTCAATCGATGTCCTTGCTGGGCGACCTGAAGATCTCTTGAATCGAGGTCGGGCAGATTGTATGGTGAAACTATGCTGTTGGTTCGTGTGATCAGAGGGTCTTCCGGAATAGGCATCATAATCCTATTGAGTCTGTGGGGTACATTGTCCTATGCAGGCACAACAAAAGACGGATTTGCTCCGATAGGACCAGCGCACTCTGGTATAGCGCGACCATCTATTCTCACAAAGGCGGGGGAAGTGGAATTACGGCAAGCACCATCCGTTTCACTGGTGGGGGAGAGCGGCATGGCCTTGCGGACAACCCCTGCTCTCTCGACACAGATTTCCGTGAGTGGTCTGACGCTGGTTCCCTATGTCACGGCAGGGTTTGGCGGTGGTTATGTTACGGAGCGTGATCGCGTTTTGCACACAGTACCGTCGGGCGCATCACTGTCCAGTCCGGCCACCGCAGGCTTGAGAAGCCTGGTGGGACCCCACCTCATCCCAAACGAAGTCCATCTCGGCATTCGTGTTCCCTTTTGACCGATCCCCGAGCTGACGACTCACTGCCTGAAGGTACCTCCGAAGTTCTGACATGTCTCATGCAGAAGAAAGGTGCTCCATGAAACAGGGGTATCGTCTCGTACTGGTTGATAAGGACGGTGTGCTCGTCAGCGAATTTCAATTGACGGAGAATGCCCTCAGCCAGCCGGTGGCGTTTGTGGCGAAGTTGCGGGAAGCGATTGAGTCTGTTGAAGAGCAGGAACCGTAACGCTGTTCTTGGCTGGCGATAACCGGAGCGAGGTGGGCAGGAGAACAGCCTGCCCACTGCCCTCAGCTAGATCAGATTACTTCGCAACTTTTAAGAGCCACCCGTCCGCACGCTGACAAAGCGTCAGCCCTTCTGCCAAGATGTCGATCCGGACGTAGGATCCTGTTGCGCTGGCAGGCAGTTTGCCTTTGACCAGATATCCATTCCCTTGCGGTGTAATGGTAACCGGGACCTTCTCATCCTTGACGGTGACCTTCAGGCTATCAATCCGGGTTGCCTTCGACGCCAAGAACGAGAAGTCTGACTTTGGCGCTGCCTCATTGCCCTTCTCATAGGAGTAGGGGGATGGCGTAAAAGCGGAAAAGATCACGTCGGCACAGGAGCCCTCTGCAGTGCCGATATTCGGACTCGCATCATAGGCCCAGAGGTGGGTCGTTACGCCCCAGATACTAACTGCCACAACAAGCTGTACAAGATTACGCAGCCTCACGGTTATGCCTCTCGATAGAATGTGGATGATTAAGCCAATACTGAGAAAGCGCCGGTATTTTCTACGTCTGAAAGAGAAAAAACAACCCCCTTCTGTCTGCTTGGTCAGTAGATTCCGTGGATAAGGGGACCTGTCTCCCATGTTCCGAAATGATGTGGATGGTGAGGCTTACCGGTCCTGGAAAAAACTCCCGGGCCCATGGGAGAAGACCATACTGTTACCTGGGCGGAAATTGGGGACTCCTGACAGGAGGCTGTACTGGTCCTCACCAGTGAGATCGATGAAAGCCGCGAGGCTTTGCTCCGAGGTTTCACCAAATCCTGACTTGACTCTATAGGTATCGCGCCCGCCTTCGTCCAGAAAGACGGCCCAGCCGGTGTGGTCGGCCTTCCCCAGACCGGTTGTGCGATCGAATGCATAGCTGTCCTGACCGGGTCCTGCGTCGATGGTGAAGCTGACGCTATGGTCCCACGCCACTCCACCATTATAGTATGGGCCTCTTGATCCATAGTGATCGTTCCCCTGGCGGTCGATGAAGAGCGCCACACCATGGTGGGCGGAGGCGCCATGGCCATAGCGGGCAGCCTGGTAGTCATCTTCACCGTCGAGATCAAGCAAGACTCCTGCACCAAAAAAATATCCCATTCCCTGGGAGAAGTTTGCGCTTTGATATCGATCACGTCCTTTGAGATCCATTAACAGACCCATGCCACCGGCTAAGCTTTGATTGACCCATTGAGGTTGTGCCGTCAGGACGCGCAAGCCGGCTCCGGCGCCGAGACCAAAGCAGTCGTATTGAAACTCTGGGTCGCCTGGTTTGGCCTCTGGTGCCTCATGAGCGTTGTAGGCGCTGGGAATGACCTCACCGCATTGATACTGATCATCTCCGTCCGTATCAATGATGGCGCCGAGTCCAAGAGGCCCTCCAAACCCGAGGGCAAATCCATGGCTACTATAGCGATCATTGCCGGCCGTATCGATCAAGAGCCCCAGTCCTCCAATCGCAGCGCCCTGCGTCAATCGGTTACCATGGTACTGATCATTTCCTTGGGTATCGACCAAGATGCCCAGTCCTCCCAAGCCCACTCCACCAGATCCTGGAGAAAGTTCATAGTTGTCGTCTCCGGATCCGTCGAAGAGAAGTCCGACACCGAGTCGGCCTGTGGCTATTCCCAATGGGGCGCCGGTGTAATGGTCGTTGCCGGCCAGATCGATGACGACGGCATTTCCATATCGGACGTCGTACGATGCACCGATGAGACCGTGATACGAATCGTCCCCGCCAAGATCAAGAATAAGAGCCACGGGCCCTTCCACTGCATAGCTGTTCGGACCTGGGCCTCCAATGATGACAAGCCCTTCGGATGCATGCTCCACAAATCTGACTTCGCCGGTAATACCAGGAGGAATCTGTGTTGGAGAGACGGGATCCGGGAATGCCTCAGATAGTTCTTCCAACCACTGCGTATTGGTCAACTGCGCCAGGACTTGACCTGCAGCAAGGAGATGATCGTACGTCACGCGATTTTGCATGAGTTCCGCAAACCTGGTGTTCGCGAGGATCTGAGACATCGTGACGTCAGAGAGTATAGAGATTTGAGGTGTATAGGACTCCGCCAGTGTTCGTCCGTGCTCGAAGAGGAAGGTCCGTTCCTGGTCGGAAAGATCTGCCAGCGCACGTTCTCGATGGAGAGCAGCTTCATGAAGCACCTCATGGATGAACGCTATTGTGTCGCGACGATGTGAACCGGTCGGGATGGGAACCAGTGTCAACGGCGCAGAGGACCGATTCATACTGGTCTCGAGTCTATTCAGGAGAGTTGGAAGATCCAGGGGACTGGCTGTTGCCAATTCCACGGCGAGGAGTCCATGGCGTTCCAGATTCCTCAGGCCGTCCCAGGGGTTTTTCAACGTGTCCGTGACCGCTCGTTGCTTGTATCTGGCTGGTCGTGTCCCCGCCGTTTGTTGGGAGGCGGTAATCGTGTTGTGAGCTTCACGAGATGTGGAATTGAGGAGGCTCTGGACAACCGGGCCAACTCGATCAAGGACCAACTCGCTCAGGACGCCCGAGGAAGCTGGCGATGGATGGGGGGGGGAGGGGATGTGATGGCTGCCGCATCCGACAATCGATAAAAGCAGGATGAGTAAAAACCCTTCACGCAGCAGCATCCTCCGTGATGGATCACGAGTGCATGTGGTCAGTACTGTCACAACCGAAGTGTATCAATAGAGATCGCGTACGAACAGTTTGTTTCACGAAATGGGTGGGGACGCTGGTTTGACTCTGGGTCTGGGCGCTTCACGCTGCACGAGATACGATTCACCGTTGTTATCGATTGGCGTGTTGCAAACAATGCAAGGTGGGGACAAGGCTCACGGTTTAGGACAACTTTAAACATGAAAATCGAAACTTGAAACTGTAGCAATTAGGAGAAGCGTTCATGAATCATGCGGGCTAGTCGCTCGGCGGTTCGAAGTGTCCGGACGGGCGTTGTTGCCAGGGGACGGTTGCTTGGCGGGATTGCTTGACCAAACTCCGTAGGCTCATTTCGGCGGCTCGCAATAATTTGGGATCGCCTGATTGCATGAGCGCAGTAAGGAGAACATAGAGCGACCGATCTGTTCGTGAACCAGACAGAATTCGCTCAGTCACTGGATCAAGCTGGGTGCCGTCAGGTTCTTCTCTCTCATCTTGGTCTGTGAACAGGTATTCAAAATATTTGGGACTGTCAAATAGCCAGGATGGGGGAACATGGAGGGCGCAGGCGAGTGCTTCGATGGTACAGGCTGTAGGGTCTGCTTGGTCCGCTTCGATCTGCTCCAGAAGGCTGGGGGGAATCCCAGCTGTGTCTGAGAGAGATTCGATCGACAGCTTTCGTTCGAGCCTCCAACCCTGAATGCATGGCCCAATTGGCATGGGCTGATCATACACAATGAAGCAAACTGCTTCAAGGAAACGCTCCAATAATAGTTTGAATGTGATTTAAAAACAATGAGTTGTAAGGCATTCCCGATTGGCTATGAGATCGGGTATAATGCGCCCTCTTGTTCCAGAGTATCTGTAAGGAGGTTGGATCCATGTTAGGAACCGATATTCGCGGGATCATGGCTGAGGAGGAAGAGGTGCAGCGTCGTCAGGAGGCACTGAAATCGCTGATGACGATGAGGGCCAAGCAGCTTCGAGAATCATTGGACGATCGAATCAAGCGGGCCAGAAACAGTGGGGATTGGACACAACTGTCCAAAGCAGAATGCGCAAGTCTGCATAAACGAGAGAAGGCACACTTGAAGTCTCAGCTTGAACAGCTGCAGTTTGAGCAGACTCGGACCAGGGGAAAACTCACGGCTCTGAAGCGTGCCAAGGCGAGGGCTCAGCGTATTCGTGCGGCGGAAGCGGCGTCTGAACGAAGGCGCCGGTGAGTGACGACCTCATCTGGTTTGGTCGGTTTCCTTTCCGCGTGCAGTCGGGGTCATCATAGTGGATACTGGGCTACAGCCCCAGGCCTTGTCCCGTGCGCGCGGCTCGTTGATTCGGCAGCTGCTGCGAGAGAAACAAGTCCGATCAAGCGAGGGCGCCTTCGTTGTGGAAGGCGCCAAACCTTGTCATGATCTGATCTCCCAACATCCCCAGGTAATACAGTGTCTCCTCGTATCACCTCGTTACCTCCGTGCCGAGACCGACGAGGACCGGAGCCGGCGCTTCAGCTTAGGGGCGCGACAGTTCGTGTGCTCGGATCCTGCCTTTGAAAAACTGACGGATGTGGAGATGCCTCAAGGGATCCTAGCCGTCGTCCGGCAACCTCAGTGGGACGAGGCGCAGGTACTTGGGCAGTCGCGCGTCCTGGGTGTGTATGGAGATCGATTGCAGGACCCGGCGAACGTCGGGGCGATTATCCGAACTGCTGCCGCCCTGAACCTGTCTGCTGTGTGGTTGAGCCATGATTCTGCCGATCATTTCAGTCCCAAGGTTGTCCGTGCCACAGCCGGTACGCTTCTGACACTGCCCATTTTTCGGACAACGGATCTTCGGACGGTGACGTTGTCTGAATGTAGAATCTATTCAGCGGTCCTGTCGTCAGCTGATAGAGTTCCCATTAGAGAGATTCGATCCATACCCAGCCGGATCCTGGTTGCCGTCGGTAACGAGGGCGTAGGTCTGTCATCGGAAATCATGAAGGCCTCTCAGATCAGGTTTTCCATTCCGTTGGCTGAAGGGGTTGAGTCATTGAACGTGGCGGCGACGGTGGCGATCTCGGCTTTTTACTTCAGTGGATTGCCGATTGACTCCGCAGCACCACGAAGAAAGCCCCCACAGTCGGTGTAGATATTTGAAAAACAGATAGATTCGGCCTAGGATAGTTGAGGGAAGGGTGGTGATGTTGAGGCAAGGAATCAGGATGGGGGTGGTACATGCTCTACTACTCCTGGGCATGGTGAACGTCGGATCCGTTGGATTGGCCGCAATGTCGGTGTCTGCGGAATCAGGGAATCAGGTCTATGGTCTCGATACGATCGTCGATCTGGCCTTAGCCAAGAATCCAGTAGTTTCGCTTGCGGAGGGCACGATTGAGCAGCAAAAAGGTCAGCAGACGGCGGCAAGCGCGTATCCAAACCCCACGGTTGGAGGTGCTGGGGGCCATGGGATGCTTCGGGACACTAACCGGGTAGGTAGTGGGTCGAGTCTGGATCGCCAGTCGCTCACGGAATACAACGTCGTTGTTGGACAACCGGTCGAATGGCCGGCGCTCCGTACCGCACGTCAACGAGTAGCCGATCTTGGATTGGCGACGGCCAACGTCGGCATGTTAGAGACCCGCTTGAACCTGACTTCACAGGTGAAGGTGGCATTCTACGATTTGCTTCTGGCTCAACAGGATGCAGACTTGGCCAAGCAGAACCTTGATACCGTCGAAGGCGTGGCCCGGATCGTCAAGGCACGCGTCAAATCTGGGGAAGCCCCACAGTTTGAAGCCATCAAGGCGGAAGTGGAAGTCCTGAAAGCGCGGCAGCAACTTGCTCGTGCAGATAATGTGGTCCGGATCAGCCGTGTCGTCGTCGATACGTTGGCCGGCGGTGCGCTTGGGCCGTCGTACATGGTTCATGGTGAATTCAGGATGCTTCCGCGAGACCTGCAGATTGAGGGGCTGATGGCTCGGATGATGGACCAGCACCCCACGATTCAGCGCTTGTTGAAGTCCGTCGAACAATCGGACTGGAAAATTGAATTCGAACGGCAGGCCCGTGTGCCGACTGTCACGGTCAATGGCAGCTACTGGCGCGAGATGGGGCGAGAGGCGTTTCAAGGGGGACTCTCAATTCCGATGCCGCTCTGGTATCGGCGCCAGGGAGAGATCGCGTCATCGCTAGGGGCGAAACGGCGAGATGAGGCGGAGTTGCTTCGGACGCGCAATGAACTAGGGCGAGCCGTCTATCAGCATTACCAAGATGTCCGTACGACCGCCGAGTTGATTGATGTGTTCGACAAGGGGTTGCTGAAGCAGGCGCAGGAAGCATTGAGACTGGCGCAGTTCAGTTTTCAACAGGGCGCCTCAAGTCTATTGGAAGTGCTGGATGCCCAGCGTGTGCAGCGACAGATTTTATTGGACTATGCCTTGGCTCGGCACGACCTTTCCGTTTCGCTGGCCAGACTAGAACAAGCGGTAGGGGGAACTTTGTGAACATGCAGGTTTATTGCAGCCAACCTCGGTCATCGTATCTCCGCCGAGGGATGTGGAGTGTGTTGTTCAGCGTGATGATACTGGATGCGGGCTGTGACG
This sequence comes from uncultured Nitrospira sp., assembly GCA_902500805.1. Taxonomy (GTDB): domain Bacteria; phylum Nitrospirota; class Nitrospiria; order Nitrospirales; family Nitrospiraceae; genus Nitrospira_D. The sequence goes on from CABVSA010000035.1 coordinate 16,941, forward strand.
GGACACCGAGCGATGTGGTGGCCAGTAAACCGCCGGCCGCCGTTTCCACGCCGGGACGCATCACCTTGTCGGCGGAAGAGTCGACACGGGTGGGGCTGGTGGTTCAGCCGGTCGTCCGCAGTGACTTTCGCACGCACCGGGATTTCCCGGCGATCGTGCAACCGAATCAACGGAACATGGCGGAGATCACCACCTTGGTCCGTGGCAGAGTGGTCGAGGTGTACGCCGATCTCGGGCAGGAAGTGAAAGCGAACGCCCCGCTGGCGATTTTGTACAGCAGTGAGCTGGGACTGGCGCAGTCTGCGTACCTTAAGGCGAAAGCCAAGCTCCATGTTGCGGAGCAAGCGTTCAATCGAGCGGAATTTCTGTTGCAAGAGCAGGTGATCGGCGAAGCCGAGTTGCAACGACGGCAAGCGGAATTGTTGAGCGCGCAAGCCGAGGGCAATGAATCGCATGATCGGCTGAAGCTGCTTGGGATGAACAACGAAGAGTTTCGCCGACTTGAACGGAGCCGGCAAATACGGTCGGTGGTGCCGATCGTGGCACCCTTCGGAGGGCGGATCATCGGACGGAAACTGACTCGCGGGGAAGTCGTCGAGACCACCGAAAATCTGTTTGTGATCGCCGACCTTTCGGAGGTGTGGGTGCTTGCGAACATACCGGAAAAAGACATCCCCTTCGTTCATTCCGTGCATGCGTCCGGCGGCACGCAGGTCGACGTTCGGATCAACGCCTATCCGAAAGAAGTGTTCAAGGGGACGATCACGTATGTCGGCGATGTGTTGGATCCGATCACCCGGACCATGCAGCTACGGATCGAATTGCCGAACCAGGACGGGCGGCTGAAGTCAGAGATGTTTGCCACCATTCGGCTCTTTTCCGAGTCACAACCGGATCGCTTGGCCGTGCCGGAGGCGGCGTTGCAGCGGGATCAGGGGCGCACCTTTGTCTTTGTGCAACGCGGCGCGAACGAGTATGAAATGCGCGACGTGCACATCGGCGAGTCGAACGGCACGCTGACGTCCATCCTGGGCGGACTGAACGAAGGAGAGCCGGTCGTGACGCACGGCGCCTTTGTGTTGAAGTCCGAGTTGTTGAAGAAACCCGTCTGATGGTCTCCCGTCTCCTTGACATTTCCTTACGGCAGCGGATGTTAGTCATCATCTGTGCCCTCATGATCGGGGCCGGAGGGGTGTATGCCTTCCGGACGATTCCGATCGATGCGTTTCCTGACGTAACCAGCGTGTTGGTGCAGGTGGTGACCAAGGCCCCCGGCCTCTCGCCGGCTGAGGTGGAACGGTTAGTGACCTATCCGATCGAGCTTCAGCTCACGGGTGTTCCCGCGCTCACGGAAATGCGTTCCCTCACAAAAGTCGGGCTGTCGCTCATTACGATCGTGTTCGACGATTCCATGGACATCAACTTGGCCAGGCAGTTGGTGCTGGAGCGATTGCTCGAAGTGGAAGAACAGCTTCCCCCCGGTGCCGAACCCATGCTGGTACCGAACAGTACCGGTTTGGGCGAGGTGTTTCAGTATTACTTGGACGCGCCACAGGGAGCCGCGGTCGATGCTGAAGTGGAACATCAAAACTTGATCGCGCAGCGTACGATCCAAGATTGGATCATTCGCCCCATTCTGAAAAGTACACCGGAGGTCATCGACGTCAATTCGATGGGCGGGTACGTCAAGCAGTACCAGGTGTTAGTCGAACCTGGGCTCCTGCGAAAGTACAATTTGACGCTCCGGGAAGTCTTCGATGCGGTGTCGAGGAACAATGCCAACGCCGGCGGCAATATTCTGGAGAAACACGCGGAAAAATATATCGTGCGAGGGACTGGGTTGATCCGTTCACTGGAAGATATCGAGCGGATCGTGGTTCGCGAAACCGGCGGAACTCCGGTCTATGTCTCGGACGTGGGGCAGGTCGTGATTAATCATGCGGTGCGGCATGGCGCCACGGTCCTGAATGGGGACCGCGAGGTGGTGAGCGGCATCGTGCTCATGTTGCGCGGAGGGAATGCCCGGGATGTCGTCGAAGGCTTGAAAGCGCGTGTAGAAGAAATTCATGCCAAAGGTCTGTTGCCGAATGGATTGCGGATCGTCCCGTTCTACGATCGGATCGAACTGATCACCGAAGCGTTGAACACCGTCTATAAATCGTTAGCGGAAGGGGTTGTGCTGGTCGTTGTCGTCTTGTTTCTGTTTCTTGGCAATATCCGCAGCGCGCTCATCGTGGTGGGGACGTTGGTCTTAGCGCCGCTGGCCACATTTATCGTCATGGGACAGATCGGGTTGACCGCCAATCTGATGTCGCTCGGAGGACTCGCGATCGCAATCGGAATGATCGTCGATGGTTCGGTCGTCGTCGTCGAAAACGTCTACCGCCATCTCTCGCACCATTCGGCCGCCACCATGCCGAGGTTGCAACTCGTCACCACTGCGGTGAAGGAAGTCGGCCAACCGGTCGTGTTCGGCATTCTGATCATTATTCTGGTGTTCTTCCCGCTCTTGTCGCTCCACGGCATGGAAGGCAAGATGTTCAAGCCATTGGCCTATACCATCATGATCGCGCTCCTGGTGTCGCTGCTTCTTTCGCTGACGCTGTCGCCGGTGCTCTGTTCGCTCGCCCTGAGGCAAGGCAGTGAAGACGATCCGTGGATTGTGAGAATGGCCAAGGCGATCTATGCGCCTGCTCTCCATTGGGCTCTTGGACATCGAATCGCTGTGTTGGCGCTGGCCATCGGGGCGCTCATCGGGGCCTTGTCGTTAGTGCCGTCACTGGGAACGGAATTTATCCCCACTCTGAACGAAGGAACGATCGCGCCACAAACGATCCGGCTTCCCAGTGTATCGCTGCCTGCCTCCATCGAGATCGAGAAGCGGATGCAGCAGGCCATCATGGAGTTTCCTGAAGTAGAGATGGTCGTCTCTAAGATCGGTCGAACGGAGCTGGGCAATGACCCTCAAGAACCGAATGAAAGCGATCCCGTCGTTCGGCTGAAGCCATTGGATCAATGGACCACGGCTCGGACCATGCCTGAGCTGATGCAGAAGTTCCGTGAGCGCTTGACCTCGGTCTCCGGCGCCACCTTCCTCATCAGTCAGCCGATCCAACAGCGGGTCGACGAACTGATTTCCGGCGTACGTACGGAAGCCACGGTGAAGCTGTTCGGCGATGATCTGGAGACCCTTCGGAACAAAGCGCAAGAGATTGCCGAGGTGCTCGAGTCCGTGCGAGGCGTGCGAGACATCAAAGTGGAGCAATTATACGGGCAGCCGTATCTGACCATCGATATCGACCGCAGCAAGATCGCTCGACATGGAATCAATGTGGCCGATGTGCGTGAAATCATCTCGACGGCCATCGGGGGAGATGTCGCGACCCGCGTCTATGAAGGCCAGCAACGGTTCGATCTCGTCGTGAGGTTTCCAAAAGCGTACCGAGATAGCGTCGAAACCATCAGTAACATCAAAGTCAGCGACCAGGCCGGTGCCCTCATCCCTCTGGCTGACCTCGGCACCATTCAGTTGGAAGAAGGACCTGGCCGCATCAGCCGGGAACAGTTGCAACGGTACGTGTCGATCGGATTCAATACCCTTGGACGGGACATCGGGAGCCTTGTGGCCGAGGCGCAGCAGAAGATCAATGAACATGTGGCGCTGCCGACCGGGTACCGGGTGACGTGGGGTGGATCGTTTGAGAACATGGAGCGGGCGATGGCCAAGTTGCGGATCATCGTTCCAATCACGATCGCGCTTATCTTTTTTCTGCTCTACTCGACCTTCAACTCGCTTCGTCAAGCCACGTTAATCATCTTGAATCTCCCATTCGCCATGATCGGTGGGATCGTGGCGCTCTGGCTGACCAAGGAATATCTCAGTGTGCCGGCTTCCATCGGATTCATCAATCTTTTCGGTGTGGCTGTGCTGAACGGCATCGTGCTTGTCTCGTACATGAACAAGCTGCGTGAAGACGGACACAGCTTGGATGAGGCCGTCACCTCAGGAGCCCTGCTTCGATTGCGCCCGGTCTTAATGACGGCGTTGGTCGCACTGTTGGGCCTCGTGCCGCTTGCGTTTGCTCAGGGAATCGGCTCGGAGGTGCAGCGCCCGCTGGCCATCGTCGTCATCGGCGGATTAGTGAGTTCGACGCTACTGACCCTGATCATGTTGCCGGTCCTTTATCGGTGGCTGGAAGGTCGTGTACAGGATCCTAGGCAGGCGGGAGGCGCACCGACCGGATCGGTATTGGACTCGCACCACCCAGCAGGCGACCAGCACCATGGGAACGGCGAGCCACGCCTCACGCGTTATCCCGGCGAGATCCCATCGGCGTGATGGACCACTGATTCAGACAAAGGTGATTGTGGTATGTGGAAAATGCCCATTCAAATGGTTCTTACGGTAGGTGCCATCATCGTAGGCAGTCAGCTTGCCATGGCAGCGCCGAAAGAGCCCGACCGACCGCCGGTCGATCTGCTCAAAGGGAAACAGATTTTCTCAAAATATTGCGTTGGCTGCCATGGGCCAGAGGGAAGGGGAGGTGGATACCTGTTGCTGGGGCCTGACCCGGTTAATTTGACGAGACCTGCCACTAAGAAAACGCCTGATGCGCTGTTACTCCAGACAATCCATGAAGGCAAACCCAATATGCCATCATGGAAGGGTCGTTTGTCTGAAGAAGAGAGTCGAGCGGTTCTGGCCTACATCCGTGCGCTGAAGAAATAATCCTACGAACAGTTTCCACATCGCGCTCCCGAGTTCATTCAAGCGCTTTAGCAGAAGCGAAGTGGTGAAGGCTGAGGGCTTCCCACAAGTGCCGCCTTCTACGAACGTGGGACCTTCCGATAGAGAAGAATTCTAGAGAGTATAGAATGTGGTGCCGAGGGACAGAAACCACGAACGAAAGCCTACCAACGGAAATTCCAGTATTTACCTTGGGGACAACCGGGAAATATGTACCATATTGAACGGGAAAAGTGTATCCCTTGCTGTGGTTCAGGGGAAGAACCATTTTTGGACAGTCGCCAGAAGATATCCTGCAACTGCACTAATCAGCGCGGTGAATGTCTGAATAATCAGTTGGTCTCGGTTTCGGGTAACGAAGCCTGCAGGTTTCTCATACAATCTGATTAGAGAATGACGGGAAAGGGCAACCCAAAACATCCATGCATATAGTAGGCCACATAGTACGATTAGAGGCCCACCTGTACTTAACCCGCCGTGACCCGATGCATTGAATACGGCATAGATCAGGTTACCCAAAATGATCAGAATTAAATTACCAGGGAATTTGTATATCCAGCCTGGACGACGTTGGGAGTGTGATATCACTTCTTCAACCTGGTGAAAAATTCCGGAAGCTAGTGTGACATCGCCAGTACCGACACGGACTCGTGTAGACGTTCTCCATAAATGGATACTTACATATGGTTTCTTTGCCTCTATATCCACTTCTCGAATTTCCTTAGGCCCTGTCTCTTGAACCAATTCTCGCACTGAGTCGTACGAACAATCTGCATGCTTGATCGCGAAGTCTTCACCTTTCTCTCTTAAAATCCGTTCAATGCTGTTGAGATCTTCCAGATATAAAATGACCGGTGTGAACTCTTTTGAGAAGTGCTTGTCGAGTTTCTTCATCTAGACCCCCGTATACCAATGCTGGGCTGTTTGGTTAGTAGTGCATAGGTAGGTGGGTGCTATTCTATGTAGGGTTGCGGGAGGGCGCAAGCTTGCCACAAGGGCAAAAAATTCAGGAAAAATTTCCGAGACGTCATATGTTGGGTTGAGAGACGTGTTACCCCCCGTACTACCCCCACTTCGTCTATTAGCCACCACATCAGAACGTCATCGATCCCGAGGGTGAATGCCGGGTGTAGACTGCGCCGCGAGTGCAAGGAGCACTGTAGTTCCTATCTAATCCTCAAACTACATCCGACGCGGTATTGGCAAGGTCGATGAGATGGAGTACATGAAAGATAAGGAGCCACCACCATGCGAGTGAAACAGGCGTCAGCCTTAGCGGCGTCGCGAGTTCACCTGAAGCCATTACTTACAGCACTCGCCTTGCTCACTTTACCTGCCATGGTCTCAGCTTGGTATGAGGACGACGGGAAGCCCCGCAATAGCTACGAACAGCAGAGGCACATCTACGAGAAGACCGGCGTAGACACCTACAGACATGGACCTTTGCCGGAAGCTCATCAACCCAGCAACATGGACCGATACAACGAGTATCAGCGCCAGCAGGCCGAAGAAGATCGGCAACGACAAGAGCGGATGAACCGGCAGAACCAAGGCCGCCACGGCTACGGCCAATACCGCTCACCTTACTAAGCGCTGTGAACTCGCTGTCCTATAAACCCTCCAGAATCACACCTCTGAATTCCCTGTAAATCCGCCAGCTCGATACCCCTCTTCTGAGTGACCTAAATACAGTTGTTTTTAGGACTCACCAAGGCTACACTCCATGGTACCAACTGGAGGGCCTGACGATGAACGTAGCACTGTACGCCAGAGTCTCAACGGACGGGCAGACGGTCGAGAACCAGCTACAAGACTTAGAAGCTGTGGCCAAGCGGGAAGGCTGGCAGATCGTCGAGCAGTTCATTGACAAGGGCATTTCGGGTGCCAAGGGTCGGGATGGCCGACCCGCCTTTGATCGGCTGTGTAAGGGTGTGGTTCGTGGCGAGTTCGACTTGGTGGCTTCCTGGTCGGTCGATCGTCTTGGCCGTAGTCTACAAGACCTGGTTGGCTTCCTGAACGAACTCCAGAGTAAGAAGGTGAACCTGTACCTCCACAAACAGGGCCTCGATACCAGCACACCAGCGGGCAAGATGCTCTTTCAAATGCTCGGCGTCTTTGCCGAGTTTGAACGGTCCATGATCGTGGAACGGGTGAAGGCAGGCCTGAAGAGAGCCAAGGCCCAAGGGAAGGTCCTAGGTCGACCCCGTATTGACCAGGCCGTAGAGGCCCAGATTGTCCACCTCCGAGAGTCTCAGGGGCTAGGGATGCGGGCCATAGCCAGGACGTTGGGCGTTGGCAACTGCACGGTGCAACGAGTGCTAGCCGAAGCACCTGAGGCCGGTGCCGCCCATAACGGGTAGGCCAGTGCCAGAGATGTTCCCACATGTGGGACGATCATTGACACGGCATATGAACAGGTGTAGACCCTAGGCAGTCAAGGTTAGGCTAAATGATTCACTATGGAGGATGTAACATGCGTATCGGATTCAAGATTGAGATCGGTGCTCGTCAGGGCACTCGCGGCTCGTTTTTCTTCGATTGCAACGTAGGTGGGCCTGGTGTCTTGATCAGGTGGAGAGGTAAAGAGTGTTGGTTAGGGCGAGATGAAACGGGCCGGATGCAGTTAGTTCGAGGTTGAAAGGCTTTCCATGAGCGACGAATACAACTTTAATGAAGACATGGGCAAAGTCCCAGTCCCTTTCAAAGAGTCCCCATGGTACAAGCGGCTAGTCGCCAACGTTGCCAAGCTGCCTAAGTGTGAGAACGTTGACCGGTCTAATCTGTCACCTGGTCTCTATAAGCAGAAAGCGCAAAGGGAGTTTGAGAAGACGGCTGGGCGATGGGGCATGCTTCGGGCTGACCTGTTTAATTTCGAAGCATTCCCAGTCAGCCGGTGGACAATGGTTCAGCTACAGAACCGTCTGAAATGGTTGAAGGACGAACGGCGGAAGCTTCTCGGCTCAGGTCAGACAGGGAAGTTAGAGGAGAATCGTGAAAAGATCGGAAGATACAACCGGGAGCTGATGCGGCGGTATTCCCATTATCAACTTGAGCAGGCACGGAAAGAAAACAACGCGATGCGCCGACGCAAACGGAAAATGGCAAAGATCCACCGGACAGCGGCATTGATTCGGGCGTGGAAAGAGAAGAAAAGGGCGGAACGAGAGACCTATAGGCTATTGATTCACAAGGAGAATGGTAAAACCGTGAAACCGTCGTAAGCTATTAATTTCATTGGTAGTGTGTGAAGGCAGCACCCTATATGAATAAACCACTCCACAGGGAAACAGACAAACCTCGGACACCTCCCGCCCGCTTTTGACTGCCATTTAAAAGTTCCATTGTCTCTGCTTGATCTCTTGTATTTGTTGAAAACCGAATCGTCAACCACATCCACCTAACCTGGAGCATGCCTATGCACACGCCCACGAACAACCCAATGGGCCAGCCCTTAACCGCCGGGAAGGCCCGCCGCTATGTCCGCCGTACCTCCGTCGTTCGCGCCATGCGACTCGATTCCCGAACCGATAAGGACCTGATCTTCATTCAAGCCAGCCTCTCCGATCCCGACGACTACCAAGATCAGGTGTCCGTCTCCATGATCACCCGCGTAGCTTTACAAGACTATGCTGCAAAGATTGCCAAGGCCAAGGCGCTTCCGTACTGGCTTGAAGCCGAGCGGGCGACGGTGAGGCAACAAGGTGAGACGCCCCCGAGGCCGAGGCGGTCGTATGTACGGGGGCCATATAAGAAGCGGCCCAAAGCGGTCTTCAACTAGGCCAATCATGGAGCCACGAGGAGCCGTCCCGGCGACGGCAAGCTCTCGCGAGCTTTGAAGCCATTCGTCTTTGTGCCCCTGTGCGTCTCTAGGGCGGGTTATTCCTTTACCGCCCAAGCCCTCGGGTCGGCTAGCACTCCTCCTCTAGTCGGCCCTGCGAGCTTTCCCAAGCGACGCCTGTAGGCTCATTTCTAGGGCGAACATCGCCGAATACGTCCCCGTCCTAGTGCCACCTCATAACCACTTGGAATCATTAAGCTAATATAGGCCACTTTATGCCAACCGAGACCATCTCCAGACATCGGGGTAAGAACCTTCCGGTCACCCCGTGGAAACGACCCGCATTGACCCCTGAAGACTTGAAGGCCAAACGGCAGCAGGTCAAGGCCAGATCACAACGACGACGGCAGGCTTCGCTTTCGCTTCGTGAGGTTCTACGAACCCGGAAGCCTTCGCTGGCGTCAGGGTCGGGCCTACCGGCCCTTCAGCCTGAGAAACCCACCCCCAAGGCGCAAGTATCCCAGTTCACCCGAGACCGGCTCTATTCCCAGGCCCTCACCCATCCCGCCTACGAAGGCATGGCCCCCGAGGACGTTCGACGCTACATCAACCAGAAGCTTGATCAGTACATCGAAGACTATCCAGTCTGGTTTGGGCATCTCAAAGCGGACCACAAGCGAGAGCTGACGGACGCCCAACGGGAACACCTACGACGGATGCTGGAACGGAAGAAAGAGATTCGAGCCGAGATTGAGAAGCCGTATGTGAAGGGTTCTGACCCTGAACCCGTGAAAGAAGAAGAAGTGAGACCATAACCATAACCATGTAGGAGGAGAGACCCCAATGCATATAAAAGCTACACGAGGCGAACGCCGAGTTTCGCCACACCAAGAGAAAGTCTTTGAACGCCTGCGTAAGCAAGCGAGAGGGCGAGCAATCATGCTTCGCGCCTGTGATCTCGTGATCCCCTCACGCTGCCCCTTGATCCCGACCCTACGACTGACACAGCGAGCGGGTCGGGTGAGCAACAGCCCCACCGTCATCCAAGTGATACCCGAGCTAGGGTACGTCCCTAAGAATTGTCTGGTGGTGAGTGAAAGAGCTGCCAAGGTTTTGAAGGAATGGAACATCACGGACTTGGTGTCAGTGGGGAAACGGATCGAAGGCCTGATCAAGAAGAGTGAAAGGAAGTTACTTGATGAGTTCATGGAACAGCCTCAGTGATATCGAGAAGCTCGCACGCAAGTACGACCCCTCGTGGGACCATCGACCGCCCACACACGACCTACGACCAGCTTTCGAACCGACCGGTGACCTTCGGCGGGACATCCTGGAACTCATCACGAGCCGCCGGGAAGACAACCTCAAGGCCATTGGCCGGACGCTCGGTGTCTCAGATTGGATCGTGTCGCAGTACGTCCAGGGATTCGTGATCGATGGGACGATGACACAGGAACAGGTCTACCAATACCTGCCGAAGATCAGGGAAGCGCACGAGCGACGGGAACGCAAAGCCCGCAAGGGCTGACGCCCGCTATTACCAGGGGCGTCGTCGCGGTCGGAAGACCTCCTGAAGACGACTCGCAGCACACACACCCTCTCTCCATCGAAGCCTAGGCCTGCTCCTGTACGCGACTGCGGTCAACGCAGGGTGGACAACCTGGACAACTTTGATGAGGAGGGGGGCAAGGCCCTGACTGGGGACTATAACAAGGTTCTCAGTCGTGGCCGCTCTCTCAATCACCAATCAACCACAACAAGCCCTTTCCAGGAGCGTCTAGCGACGCCAAGGGCAACCAAGAAAAGGCGAGCGTCCTCGTGACGCCCGAATACAACACATGTCTTCTACATTTGCCTCCGTTGCCTTTGATTCAAACGAGGAAGAGATCAACCGCAAGCCAACCGCCCAAGAGCTAGCCGAAGTGCCACGCACCTCAAGAGCTGACTGTCGCAGGGTCATGGCCACGGCGGACTACAAGCGGAGCAAACTTGCTCAGCAGCTCTTGCAGGCTTCCATTGCCAAGGGCTTCACAGATGATGATCCTAGCGAAGGCGGCGAAGAAGTCCAAAGCATGGACGAGATTCAAGCCAAGGCCTCCCACGTCAAGAAGCTCTTCTCAGATCCAAGGTACGCTCATGATCCCGAATACCGCTACGAGGTCCAGCAGAAGCTGAAGGCCCTCACCGTCAATGACGACTCTCTCGAAGATGGTGCCATCAGTCAGCCGAACCAGGTCATCAGGGTAGGTGTCTCCAAGTCTCCGTACAAGGGCGCGGATTTGGCAGTTCACCGGTACCACAAGATTGACCTAGCCCCGAATATCACGACCTCCCAAGCACCAGCGAAGAAGGCGACAACCCGAGAACATTTCAGTGAGTAGACAGAGTAAGCCATGATTGACCCACATCTCTTACTCTTTCAACCCCTCATCGCGACCTGTGCCAACGGCCACGAAGCCCGCCGATGGTACGGCAGCAATACCGCTCTGTGCTCCTGTGGCGGCTTTGAGATTGCAGCCACGCATCGGGACGACGTGGAAGAAGCCCACAACGTCCATGTGAAAGCCGCACAACGGAGACAGGAACAGGTCACCCTACAGCAGTATCAACGGGATGTTTCACTACACGAGATCTTCTGGCGGGGTGAGATTGCCTCGTGTAAGGCCTGTAGCTGGCTCCTCGTTGGAATGGACCGGAGCAGACAGCGAGAGGCCTTCTCTCATCACCTCGAAACAGTACGGCGAGAAGCCTGCGAGCTTCCTAAGCGAAGCCTGTAAGGGCTAGCGCCTGATAGGGCTGGAACGCCCAAGGAAGGAGTTAGACAACCAATGATGACGCAGTGTCCACAGTGCCAGGTCTGGCGTCTGAGCCATCGCCAGGAAGATCTGAACGAGTTCAACGAAAGACATACGACGAACTGCCCGGGGGAAGATCGAACCGCCTTCCCTCACCTCCGACAACAGGCAACACGGCCTAATCCAATTCATCATCATTGGTGAAGACCGGGGTACCGTTTCAGCGGGTACTGCCTGAGTTCGTGTAGGTCCATGAAAATAGGCCCCGTAGCCTAGCCCTTTCGGGTGTCTCACCACGTCAAAGGAGTGTCTAGAGGTTTGCCACGAATGAAGATACCGTACTGATCAATCATTGAGTATTCTTTTAACCAAGAAGGCAAGCGAGTTCGCAGAGAGGCTATAGGACCGTGAGGCTATAGACGGTATTCCTACCGGGTTAACCTCTCTGCACTCTTTTAACCAGAGAAGGATTCAACACATGCTCTCAACCAAAGACGCTCAAAAGCTCTACGACACGTCTCTCCAGATCCATACCCAGATTCTCACCGACCATGGAAACGTCCTCAACCGGCCCCACGAACTGGCCATACAAGCCATTCACCAGACCTTAGCCGGAATGGTGAACGCGGAATGTCCGACATGGTTTGGCCGGTGGGGAATTGCGGCTCCCGTCGGCTTTGGGAAGTCCTCGGCTATTGCTGCGTTCCTCTCGGCAGCATGGCAGCTGAAGCTATTAGGCAACGGGGTGACCATGACCCTGACCGCGTCCCGAGTCGCCCAACTGTTCGACTTCGAGCAGGCCATCATCAACGCCGGGATACCGAAGGCTGAGATCCGGAAGTATTTATCCGTGGTCTACTTCACCCCGAAGAAGGCTGTTGAAGGTGCCAGTCGTGAATCCGATACCAACTACGACGCCCCTATTCTGTTGGTGACACATAACAAGATCAGACAGGTCTACAACCGGAAGGAACGATGGGGACACCAACCGAAAGACCTGGTGTACTTCCTCAAGGCCCATGACGAACCGAGAGACCTGGTCGTGTGGGATGAACGATGCAGTACCACTGACCCTATTACCCTGAGCATCGAGCAGATCGGACAAGCTCGGGTGTGTCTCGAATCAGTCGACCGGCAAGGGATCATGTTCCCCTGGGTTGATCAGCTCTACCAGCACTTGAAGCAAGCTGCGAAGACAGCCCAAGACACCCAGAAACAAGTGATGGTCGAGAAGCTGGCGACAATTGATGATCTCTCTCGACACTATGCCTTATTGAAGCAGCTGCCCCGAAGCCTCTACCCGAACGCCCGAGAAAACCTGTACTTGTTGATTGACCTACTGAAGTTCCCTGTACGGGTGCTTCCCTCAGGGTTGGTGTCCTATCAGCAAGTGGTCCCAGACTGTGTCGAGAATCTCCTCGTCTTGGATGCTTCATTCGATACGGCTTCTTTGAACAAGATGGACACCAGCATTCAGAACCTGGAAGACGCACATCCCATCCTGTTACAGGTACAGGAAATCTATGGGAAGCGATTGAAGCAGCTCAAAGACTGTTCCGATCTCAGCTTCACACACTGGAACCACGGCGGGGGCAAGGATGTCATTGAACGGGATGTCTTGGCCTACCTAGACGGAAACGACGTAGAGGGGAACGTCGTCCATGAGGTCGTGAAGTGGTTACAGCCTCGGGTCGAGCAAGGGAAAGCCGTCCTTGTGGCGACACACAAGACGACACCAGGGATCAAGGACCTTGGTCAAGTCGTTCGCCGGTGTCTCTCCAAAGCCTTTGACCTCTCCAAGACGATCGATGATCCCTATCAGCTTGTGAGAGATGATCAAGGGAACCTCGTGCCACAGCCACGACCACAGATCACGGTGGAGACCTACGGGAAGCTCGATGCCTCCAACGAGTTCTACTACTGTGATGTCACCGTGTCGTTAGGCATTCAAGAGCGGGATGACTTCGACTTGGAGTCACAAGCCATAGCCAAGAGGCGAGACCTTGCGGCTTTGGTGACACCTGAGGAAACGAAGCTCGCCAAGTTAACGGAAAAGGCGGTGGTCTACGAGCAGAGCCATGGTCGAGGACAATCTAGGATCATGGTGGACGGCAAGGCTCTTCCTCAAGAGCATTTCGCCATCTACCCTGAGAATGCTAGGACTGGTTCACTGACCGATGTACTCAAGCCCCTGTACTTTGGGGCAACGTGGATTGAATACAAGCGGAAGACGACCACGAAGCCGGATGGGGTCATTGCCCATTGGGTGGCTGTGGTCAAGGCGTACCTCTCAGAACTACAGCGGGATTCGATTTCCAGCCGGGAGTTGAAGCAGGCTGTGGGGGCTGAGGGTGTGGCCAAGGGAACTTGGCGAGAGGTGACCCGTAGGGTTCACGAAGACGCAGACTGTCTGTGGACCATGATTGGGAGCACCTTCTGGAATCACCTCCGCGTACATGGGATCAAAGCCGCCTAACAAAAAGCGTGATGACATCATATAAGAGGTCTCTCTCTTATGATCTTTGCACGCCTTTGTCCACCTACCCAGACACATGGAAAGAAGACGGGTGAAGCCTGCCACGCCTGCGGGGGGCGCCCTCACGGAAGCTAAGCGCCAAGTAGGCCGGGGAAAGTGGATTGCCTGGGTGAGGGACCACCTGAGCTTTGGGGAGAAGCAAGCATCTAAGTACATGAAAATAGGCCGTCTCGATGGCGCATGCATGCACCATTTCGAAAACTTCAACACCGCTTAGATTTAACCGTAAGAAGTTCGTATAGAAGAGTATCCTATAGGAACTTTATACGGTTATCCCTGTTTTGATCCTCACAACTGACACCTACCCCCCACCTAAAGTAGGGTCGTCCTAGCATGGCCCTACACCCTAGAAAGACCCCGCTGACCTCCTCAGCCTATCTACCACCCTGACCCGCCCTGACCGCTTCGGCCTGTCGGCCTCGCTACAACCCGGCCAACCTAACCGACCTCCTCCGGCGAACCTTGGTTGGTAGAAATCCGACACCCTACGGGTACTACCGTCTGGTCACATCGCTCTTTCAGGCAGGTTATGGGGTCGTCTCATTTCCTGTTCTAGCCGTGACCATGGCCCGAGCAACGTCTAGTTCGCCTTCGGCAACTTCGCTCGTTGTTCAAGATCACAACCGGCTTCACCAGACCTCTGACCTCCTCTTTGTGTCAAAACAGGAGCGAAGCGACTCCGAAAGCAAAGCGGTTCTATGTCTGGCTTCACGTGAAGACCGGTCGCATAGATCGGCCCCTATGTCGACTTGTAGGAGTTCACAACCACAGGTGACACCTACAGGCGAGTCATAGAACTCTTGGGGTCTGGTGATGACGGGTTGTCGTCTAGCGCTGTCGCTGAAGACAGCTCCGAAGCCGCAGAACGGGCTCGCCGATTGTCCCGACAGGGACGATAGCCAATGTCCAGCTCAATCACGATTCGTTCAACAGTCTATAACCAGTAAAGGTATCAACCATGAGTCTACTCGATAAACTGAAACATCACTTCACCGTCCACACTCCAGACGGCAAAACGAAAACCTACACCACCGTCACCAGCCTAGACGGTCAACCCGTCCAGATCCTAGCCGCCGATGAAGCCAGGTACTACCAAGACCAGGCCAAGGAAGTTGCCAAGCGTCGACAACGGGAAGATGAAGAACAGGCTAGGAAACAGGCAGAGAACATCGTCACGGGGACTATTCGTCATGACCACTAGTCTCTTGATGCTCTTCCTGTCGTACCTCGTGTGTGTCTATCTCGACCTAACCAATTACCTACGAAAGAAATAACCAGCATGTCTACAAACTACATCGAGGACTTAGAGCAACAGCTTCAAGAGGCGAAGACGGCAGCGACCCCGGTAACGGTGGACGTCATCAAGCACGACCAAGACGAGAAGGTCTCTCGGTCGAGCAACGGCACCACCAGGACCGACTATCTAGGCGGTGAGCCTCAACAGGTACTAGGCAAAGCTCAACCTTTGATCGAGAAGCGTCTTGTTGATCAGCCAGTTCCGAAGGAAGTCGGCAAAGTGATCAAGGAGAATGAAGACGAGCGTGTCGTAAAGCTGGTCAGTGGGACGATGCGAACGGATCGGAAGAGTTAAGGCACACACAACCAGCACGCAGCCGCGTGAAACGAAGAAATCTTTTGCTACCATATTTGATTGTGACTATTCTAAGGCATGTCGCTACGGCAGTGTCTCCAGGATAGGAGCCCATCACCAGCGGGCATAACACTTCTATTCTTCTCGATACTCTTCTTGACTGGTTGTACCGATCAGACATTCAAGGCGGGTGATTGTCTGGCGGTGCATTCTTGGAGAGATGTACCTGGAGAGCCGTGGGACGGTCGTGTCACCGTTCGAGTCGAGATGGTAGGAAAGAAAGAGTACCTAGTCAAAGAGTGGCAGAAGGTTATCAATGAGTGGGAGTCTAGAGAGTCAACGATCCCAATCAATCCAGAGACGGTATACTATGAACGTCGTCCGTGTCCACGAAAGGACTGAAATTTTTATTGACTACAACACCCAGTCGGCATACAAGGAGGGAACCTCCCCAAAGCTGCAACTCTGAGGAGGCCCTTTTCCTGTTAGAAGCTCTCGCTGCTACCGCTTGGATCGGACTGTGAAGCAAAACGCTTTCAGTCCGTAGGCCGCAGCATAGATTCGCTTCCCGTTCCGAAGTGTGATGTACGGTGTGCACACCACTTCTCCAGTCCGGCGGTCGCTTTTCTTTGCCATACGTGAATTCCTCCTTTCCGGGAGCTAGTTGCTTTGCCCCCGTCCCAGTAGGCGTCAGCAACCTAGCTTGATTCCGTTCAGAAGATCTTCGTGTACAGCAATCGAGAAACAAACCGCAGCTCCACGGTACCCAAGGTTGGGAGAGCCGTCAATATCTTTGGGATCGAATCAGAAAATAAACTGTCCAAATAGTCCAGAGAGTCCAGTCAGGCGAGAACGGGGCTCGCTATTGTAGTAGGAAAGTGGGCAAAGTCAAGAAAACCATCAATTCAGCAGCCGCGCGAAGAAAGCCGCCTGAAGGGCTAGGCAACGCTGGTGCCAGAAGAAGTGGGCAGCGTGCGTGATCAAAGAGAAGAAACACAAGATTCAGCAGACAGTGCCTTGACCTTCCTCTATGATTTGATGAAATAGAGGGAGGGAGAGACGATGGATGACAAGGACATCAAAACATTTGAAGATATGGAGAGAGCATACGCGGAACGTCTGGTAAAGGCGATAACTAAAGACGGGGCTTTGAGTAGACTCGTTCAAATCTACTTATCGTCAAAGGAGTATCGAGAAAAATTTCAAGAGATTGTGCGGCAACACACAGTAAGTGAACTAGACCGGAAGTATTAGCTTCTCCAGGTGCTCCTTCAACAGCGCTAACGATATGTCCTCACGGTGGGTGTACGCTTGCCCCTGCACATTCTGCGACGCATGGCCGACCAGAATATCTCGCATGTCCTGAGGGACGCCTGCTGAGACTAACCTCGTGATAGCGGTATGTCGGAAGCTGTGAAGCGGTTTCCGCCCTGTAACTCCGACCTCACGCTTCAATCGGTTGAACCACTTCAAGGTTGCATCGCCAACCGTCGGCCTGCCCTTACCCTTCCCCGCTGTCGCTCCGGCAGCCTTCGCTGTGGGCTTCGCCTTGGAAAATAAGGCTCCAGTCTTCCTGGATACATACTCCAGGAATCCCAGCTCCAGTAGTCGAGAATGCACCGGAACTTTCCTGCGGCTGTGAGCATTCTTGACCCGTTTCCCGTTCTCGGGGTCGTCTGTGATGTTGATGTAGTAGACACCCTCTTCGGTCTGTTTGATATCCTCCGCAAGCAACTGGGCGATCTCTTCACGACGCGCGCCAGTCAACGCGAGCAGCAGAAGAATCCAATACCGTCCAGGGTACTTCCCGGTTCGATGCTTGATAAACTGAGGGGCCTGAAAGAGCGCCTTCAGGTCTGCATCGGTGAACATGTCGTAGTGCGCTTGCTTCGTGCCTTCGTAGGCGATCCCATCAACCGGGTTCTTACCGATGTAGTAGTCTTGCTTGATGGCCCACTGGAAGAAATGGCGCACGTCATCGAGAGCAAGGTTGACCGTGGTCTTTGTGACGCTCTGGTAGGCCGTGCCCTCAAGAGTAGCAATGACATCGACCATAGGCTTGCCCCTCAGGTCGTTCGCAACCCGTTTAGGTAGACGGCTGTACTGATCTCGAAACCGGATACAGTCCGCCTTGACTACGTCCTGAAGTGGCCGATCACCCCCAACACTATTGACGAACCTGGTAAAGGTTCCTTGCTTTTCGTGGTTCGTCTGCTTGTCCCGGTGTTCGTAGTGTTTGAAGTAATCCCCCAGCGCCTCGGAGATGAGACGTACGGTTTCAGGTTGTGAGAGCGGTTCACGGGTAGGCCCTTGGTCAAACTCGTTCCAATAGTGTCCGTCCTGTCGATCGAGTTCACGCTTCAAGATGTACTGCTCGGCCTTCAGAAGTTCCCGACAGAGTCGATGATAGGCTTCTGAAGTCTTGGGGACCGTCCGCTTGTGTCGCTGTAGCAGATCATCCACTTTCCTGGAGACCATCCGGTAGTTGTTCCGTTGCAGTTGTTCAGCACTCTCCGCCAGGCGATCCGTCAGGACCATGGACATGGTGTCGTTCTGGTCATCGTCCAGGCCGTTCTTGAGCGACATTCGCCAAGCCTCTTGACCCTCAAGCTCCTCGGAGATGTAGGCCTGTACGAGCTTCTTAATCTGCTCCAACGTCATAGAAAGCCCCTTCGTCCGTAGTGTGGTGAAGAGGTGTGACAACCGCCCTTCCCACTGGTACGACAGAAGCTTAGCATCACGGTACACGACCGTCCTAAGACTCTTCCGAATCTCCACACGGCCTATGAGGCCTTGGAGATCGGCGGGGACAAAGACCCGTGAATAGTAGCGACCGCGCAGGAATACCGTGCCCATAGAAAGCCAAATACCGTACCGGTATCGGCCCCAAGGCATGTCTTGAAAGCTAACTAGCTGAAATTACAGCGGGTAGGGGTTATGTGGTGCCGAGGGACAGAATCGAACTGTCGACACCAGCCTTTTCAGGATTGGAAGAAAGTCAGCAAGATCAAATAGATACGACGAAAACGCAGTGCAAAAAGTAACATTCCATGTCATGTAAAATCAATGAGTTACAGGAGCAGGTGCCAGTACTGGCACCTGCATTTTGCTTGTCTCCAATTAGCATTGGATTCCTATGTAATAGGATTTCAATGGAGTGTGTCAGAACAATGTCTTGATACCATCAATTCATTGAGATAGCTTCACTGCCACTAGGAGGTACGACGATGCCAGCCCGGTCAGTTCGTAGGGAAAAGCTGGATCTTCGATTGAGTTTGGAAGACAAGCGGACCTTGGAAGCCGCTGCCTCTTTGTCCAATCGTTCCGTGAGTGAGTTTGTCCGGGACAGTGCCTTATCGCGTGCTCATGAAATGCTGGCTGATCGTCGCATGTTCGTCTTGAGTCAGTCCAAGTGGGATGAGTTTCAAGCCGCTCTGGATGCTCCAACTCGCCACAACCCCCGTATACAGCGTCTCTTGACCGAGCCGGGATTCTTTGACGCTGATACTTCTTCCGCCCCAGCAGAGAAGCGTTGAACCGTACGATCGAAAAGCCTCGGCGGCATCACGCTGTTGAGGCATTCGATTATTGTGGCCGGGACGAACTTAATGCTCCATGCCAAGACGAGGCGGCAAGAAGCTTTTACGCGCATTTGGATTTCCTTCCTCCGCCAAGCGACCCGTTGCATCTGTTCATGCTTCTGAAAGACGCTCGTAGGATTGTCTCCTGAACCTCCTCACTCGATAGTCAAGAGCAGTTTAGCCTGCA